>NZ_JBVVQQ010000015.1:33257-169513 GCF_055811135.1 Mesorhizobium sp. WSM4817
CCCCTCGAGGGGAGGGGGGCGTCGGCGCAAGGGAGAAACAGCATGACCAACCCCGCCGAAATTCTTGGCCTTCCCAAACCAGCCTGGGCGGCGGACGAGGTCGGCATGCTCTACGACATGGCGCACCGCTTCATGTCGGAAGAGATCGCGCCACGCTATGACGAGTTCGAGAAGAACGAGATGGTCGACCGTGAGTGCTGGCTGAAGGCGGGCGCGGCCGGTCTGCTCTGTGCCTCGATGCCGGAGGAATATGGCGGTTCGGGCGGGACGTTCGCGCATGAGAGCGCCATCATCGAGGCGATCGGCCATGTCGGCGTCGACGGTTTCGGCATCGGCCTGCACAATTCGATCGTCGCCCCTTACATCCTCCACTACGGCTCGGAGGAGCAGAAGAAGAAGTGGCTGCCGAAACTGGCGACCGGCGAGCTGATCGGCGCCATCGCCATGACCGAGCCCGGCGCCGGCTCCGACCTGCAAGGCGTCAAAACGCGCGCCGAGAAGGACGGCAACCAGTACAAGGTCAACGGCTCAAAAACCTTCATCACCAACGGCCAGCTCGCCAATTTCATCATAATTGTCACCAAGACCGACCCGGAGAAGGGCGCCAAGGGCACTTCGCTGATCGTCGTCGAGACCGACGAGGTGGAAGGGTTCGAGCGCGGCCGCAACCTCGACAAGATCGGGCTCAAGGCCAACGACACGTCGGAACTGTTCTTCAACGATATGCGCGTGCCGACTTCCAATCTGCTCGGCCACGAGGAAGGCCAGGGCTTCGTCCAATTGATGCAGCAATTGCCGCAGGAGCGGCTGCAGATCGGCACCGGCGCCATCGCCATGGTCGAACGGGCGCTGGCGTTGACCATCGACTACGTCAAGGAGCGCAAGGCCTTCGGCAAGGCGATTATCGATTTCCAGAACACCCAGTTCAAGCTGGCCGAATTGAAGACCGAGGCGACCATCGGCCGGGTCTTCTACAATGACTGCGTCGCCCGCCATATCAATGGAGGCCTCGACCCGGTGACGGCCTCGATGGCCAAATACTGGCTGTCAGACCTGCAGGGAAAAGTCGTCGATGAATGCCTTCAATTGCATGGCGGCTATGGCTACATGAATGAGTATCCGATCGCCCGCATGTTCCGCGACGCCCGCGTCCAGCGCATCTACGGCGGCACCAACGAGATCATGAAATTGCTGATCGGGCGCTCTCTCTGAGAGACTTTCAGCAAACCAAGGAGCAGAAAATGGCCGAAGCTTATGTCTATGACGCCGTGCGCACGCCGCGCGGCAGGGGCAAGAAGGATGGCTCGCTGCACGAGGTGCCGGCGGTGCGGCTCGGCGCCAAGGTGCTTGAGGCGATCCGTGACCGCAATGGGCTGGACACCGGCGCCGTCGACGACATCATCTTCGGCTGCGTCGATCCGGTCGGCGAGGCGGGCTCTGTCATTCCGCGCGCCGCCGCCTTCGAGGCCGGTTACGACACGAAAGCGCCCGGCATGCAGATCTCGCGTTTCTGCGCCTCTGGCCTGGACGCCATCAATTTCGGCGCCGCCAAGATCGCGCAAGGCGCCGACGAGATCGTCATCACCGGCGGCGTCGAATCGATGTCGCGCGTCGGCATGGGCGCATCCGGCGGCGCCTGGTTCATGGACCCCTCGGTCGGCCTGCCGGGCTGGTTTGTGCCGCAAGGCATCTCGGCCGATCTGATCGCCACGAAGTACGGCTTTTCGCGCGACGACGTCGACGCCTATGCGGTCGAAAGCCAGAAGCGCGCCGCCAAAGCCTGGGGCGAAGGCCGCTTCAAGAATTCGGTGATCTCGATCAAGGACCAGAACGGCCTGACCATCCTCGACCACGATGAGCACATGCGGCCTTCGACCGATATGCAATCGCTGGCGGCCCTCAACCCGTCTTTCGTCATGCCCGGCGAAATGGGCGGCTTCGATGCCGTCGCGGTGCAGAAGCATCCCGAGGTGGAGGAGGTCAATCACGTCCACCACGCCGGCAATTCGTCTGGCATCGTCGACGGCGCGGCGGCCGTTCTGCTCGGCTCGAAGAAGGCTGGAAAGTCGCTCGACCTGAAGCCGCGCGCTCGCATCCGTGCATTCGCCAATATCGGTTCGGAGCCGGTGCTGATGCTGACCGGTCCGGTCGACGTGACCGAGAAGCTGCTGAAGCGTGCCAGGATGAAGCTGTCGGACATTGATCTGTTCGAGCTCAACGAGGCGTTCGCCTCGGTGGTGCTGCGCTACATGCAGGCTTTCGACATTTCGCACGACAGGATCAACGTCAATGGCGGCGCCATCGCAATGGGCCATCCGCTCGGCGCAACCGGTGCGATGATCTTCGGAACGGTGCTGGACGAACTGGAGCGCCGCGACCTGAACACCGCGCTGGTGACGCTCTGCATCGGCGCCGGCATGGGCACCGCAACGATCATCGAACGCGTCTGACGGGAGAGAGACCGATGAGCTACACCAACTTCACCCTCGACATCGACGCCGATGGCATCGCGCTGGTCACCTGGGACATGCCCGACCGCTCGATGAACGTCTTCACCGAAGAGGCGATGCTGGAACTGAACGCCATCGTCGACAAGGTGGCGAGCGACGCGTCGATAAAGGGGGCGGTGATCACCTCCGGCAAGGACACGTTCTCCGGCGGTGCCGACATCACCATGCTGCAGAAGATGCTGTCGAAGTTCGCAGCCGATAAAGCCAAGGACCTGGACAAGGCGACCAAGGCATTGTTCGACAATGCCGGCTACATGACCGGCTTGTTCCGCAAGCTGGAGACCTCAGGCAAGCCGTGGGTTTCGGCGATCAACGGCACCTGCATGGGCGGTGCGTTCGAGCTGTCGCTCGCTTGCCATGGCCGTGTCGCGGCCGATTCCGACAAGGTCAGGATGGCGCTCCCCGAAGTGAAGATCGGCATCTTCCCAGGTGCCGGCGGCACCCAGCGCGTGCCGCGGCTGACCGACCAGCAGCAGGCCCTGCAGATGCTGACGTCCGGTCAGACGCTGTCGCCGCAGAAGGCCAAGTCGATGGGCCTGATCCATGAGATTGCCGAACCGACGAAGCTGGTCGAATCCGCCAAAGCCATGATCAAAAATGGCTTGAAGCCAGTGGCGCCGTGGGACGAGAAGGGCTTCAAGCTGCCCGGCGGCCCGGTCTATTCGGTGGCCGGCGCCAATCTGTGGCCACCTGCAATCGCCATCCTGCGTCGCGAGACCTATGGCAACTATCCGGCCGCCGCGGCCATCCTGAAATGCGTCTATGAAGGCTTGCTGGTGCCGTTCGACACCGGCTTGCGCATCGAGCAGCGTTATTTCACCGAAATCATGCAGACCAGAGAAGCGGCGGCGATGATCCGCTCGCTGTTCGTGTCGCTGCAGGAACTGAACAAGGGCGCGCGTCGTCCGGCCGGCGTGCCGGAAACCAAGTTCAAGAAGATCGGCGTGCTCGGCGCCGGTTTCATGGGCGCCGGCATCGCCTATGTCACGGCCAAGGCCGGCATTCCGGTGGTGCTGCTCGACCGCGACATGGACGCTGCCGCCAAGGGCAAGGCGCATTCGGACAGCCTGATCTCGGATCAGGTCAGGAAGGGCCGCGCCAAGCCGGAGGACAAGGACAGGCTGCTGTCGCTGATCACGCCGACGGCGGACTATGCCGACCTCGCAGGTTGCGACCTGGTGGTCGAGGCGGTATTCGAGGATTCGGGCGTCAAGAAAGACGCCACCGAAAAGGCGGAGGCCGTGCTGAAGCCGTCGGCGATCTTCGCGTCGAACACGTCCACCATCCCGATCACGTCGCTGGCGAAGAATTCGGCGCGGCCGAAGAATTTCATCGGCATCCATTTCTTCTCGCCGGTCGACAAGATGATGCTGGTCGAAATCATTTTGGGCAAGAAGACGGGCGACAAGGCGCTGGCCACCGCGATCGACTTCGTCCGCGCGATCAAGAAGACGCCGATCGTCGTCAACGACACGCGCGGCTTCTACGTCAACCGCTGCGTGCTGCGCTACATGTCGGAAGCCTACAAGATGTTGATCGAGGGCGTTCCAGCGCCGATGATCGAGAATGCGGCGAAGGCCGCCGGCATGCCGGTCGGCCCCTTGGCGCTGACGGATGAAACGGCGATCGACCTCGCGCAGAAGATCATGAAGCAGACCATGCGCGATCTCGGCGACAAGGCGGTCGACCCGAAGCAGATGACGCTGATCAACACGCTGGTCGACACGCATGGCCGCTTCGGCCGCAAGAACGGCAAGGGTTTCTACGACTATCCGCAAAAGCCTGCCAAGAAGAAGCTGTGGCCGGGCCTGAAGGATCTCTATCGGCAGTTGCCGCCTGAAAAGGTCGACTATGAGGAACTGAAGCAGCGGCTCCTGGTCATCATCGCGTTGGAGGCGGCCCGGGTGATGGAGGAGGGCATCGTCACCGATCCGCGCGAGGCCGATGTCGGCTCGATTCTCGCCTTCGGCTTCGCGCCCTTTACCGGCGGCGTGCTGTCCTACATCGACGGCATCGGCGCAAAAAAATTCGTCAAGATCGCCAAGGGTCTTCAGAAGAAGTACGGCGCCGAGTTCAAGGCGCCGAAGCTCCTGCTCGACATGGCAGAGAAGGGTGAGACTTTCTACGAACGCTTCGATCCCTATGCCAGGAGCGAGGCCAAGAAGGCGGCGTGACGCCGCCTTCGGTGGTGGACAAAATCACGGCCACCGGTTAGAACGGAGAAGGTATTTTTTCCTGTTCGGAAGGAGAGCAAAAGTGCTCTCGCATGACCGCGTATGGGCCGCCATCGATGCTCTCGCCGAGCGCTATTCGCTCTCGGCCTCGGGGCTGGCGAAACGCGCGGGCCTCGATTCGACCGCCTTCAACAAGTCGAAGCGGCTGTCCTCGGATGGGCGGCCGCGCTGGCCGTCGACCGAGTCGCTGGCCAAGATCATCGAGGCGACCGGCGCCTCGCTCGACGAATTCACCGGACTGGTCGAAGGCCGGGGCAAGACCGTTCCCGGATCTCTGCCGGCACAGACCTCTTCGGTGCCGCTGCTCGGCTTCGCCCAGGCCGGCGCCGGCGGCTTTTTCGACGATGCCGGCTTTCCCGTGGGCCAGGGCTGGGACCTGATCGAACTTCCGGCACGGGCGACCGAAACCTCCTATGCGCTGCAGGTCCAGGGCGATTCCATGCTCCCGCTCTACCGCAACGGTGACGTGCTGATCGTCGAGCCGGGCGCCGCCACCCGCAAGGGCGATCGCGTCGTCGTCAAGACCTATGCCGGCGAGGTAATGGCCAAGGTGCTGGACCGTCAGACGGCGAAGTCGATCATGCTGGTCTCGCTCAATCCCGATCACCCGGATCGCGACATCCCGATGCGCGATGTCGAATGGGTGGCGCGGATTGTCTGGGCAAGCCAGTAGGGGCCGCCGGTGCGTCCGCTTCATGCCGCCGCCGCGGTGTTGACGATCCTGGCAATGGGGGCTGCGATTGCCGCAGGTGGCCGCGCCGTGCTGCAGGACGAAAATGGGCGCGTCGCGGCTCGGGCGCAGGCCGGCATCGCGGCGCAATCCCGAGCGCCTGCTGCATCAGCAAATCCGCGACCCAAGGCGGCGAGCCCAGAGGCGCATTCCAGGGCCATCGATCCCGAAGTCGTCGCGCCGCCGCAGCTTCAGCCGCAAGAGCTTGAACGGGTCGAGCCGCGCGCGCCGCTGAGTGAGTTGGCGCTGGCCGGACCGCCCAAGCCGCCCAAAACGAAAATGCCCGACGACTGGAACGGGACAAAACTGTTCCAGCCGGTTGCATCGGCCGCCGGTGTGATCGAGGCCAAGGGCTACTCCGTCGCGATTTCCGGCGTCGACATCGTCAGGCAGGACGAAACTTGCACCGACGGCGGCAAGTCGTGGACGTGTGGCACCCGGGCGCGAACGGCGTTCCGTGCCTTCCTGCGCGGTCGGGCGGTGGTCTGCACGGTGCCACCCGAGGGCGGCCGCGACCTGATCACCGCCGATTGCCGCGTCGGCAACCGGGATGTCGGCCAGTGGTTGATCGAAAACGGCTGGGCGCGCGCCGCCAAGGGTGGCCCTTATGTCGAGACCGGCGAGAAGGCCCGTATGGCGAGGAAGGGCATTTTCGGGCCGGCGCCCAGTCTCTCCGGCCTGCCTCCGGCGCCAGCCCCTTTTGCGGCCACAGCCCAGCCGACGCAGCCGATTCTCGATCCGTCGGCGACGGCTACGCCGACATCCGAGACGACTGCTACGCCGCCAACTGACCGGCCAGCGCCTTCTGAATGAGCGCGCGGGTTTCTGCGATGCCGTAGAGCGCGGCGAAGGAACCGAAGCGCGGGCCGCGCTCTTGTCCGATCAAAATCTGGTAGATCATCTGGAAGAAGGCGACGGAGACGCCCGGCCCGCCTTCCGGGCTTTGCTTCGAATGGTCCTGATAGCGTTCGATCTTGCGCGCGACGTTGAGCGCGGCATTCTGGATCGCCTCGCCATCGGCATCTGGCGGCAATGCGGCGAGCGCTTCGGACAGTTTCGTCAGCGCCTCGCGCTCGACCGGGTCGGCGGCCCGGTACACCTTGGCCGGCTTCACGAAATCGTCGAAATAGCGGATCGCATATTCGGCCAGCCGGTCGAGCTCGGGATGGGTCTTCGGCGTCACGCCTGAGGTGTGGCGCAAAATGAACCCCCACAGCACGTCCTTGTTCTGGGCGTTCGAGGCGCTGACCAGATTGAGCAGCAGCGCGAACGACACCGGCAGGTCGACGACAGGCGGGTTCCCGTCATGCATGTGCCAGACGGGATTTCCCAGCCGCTCCTTCCACTCCTGCCGGCGATAGGCGGACAGAAAGGCGTAATACTCGTCCACCGCCTTCGGAATGACGTCGAAATAGAGCTTCTTGGCCTGCCGCGGCCGCTGGTACATGTAGAGCTCGAGGCTTTCGGTCGGCGCGTAGGTCAGCCACTCGTCTATGGTCAGTCCGTTGCCCTTCGACTTCGAAATCTTCTGGCCGTTCTCGTCCAGGAACAGCTCATAGACGAAATGCTCGGGAGCGCGCCCGCCCAGGATATTGCAGATACGGTCGTAGATCACCGCATTCGTCTGGTGGTCTTTGCCGAACATTTCGAAATCGACGCCGAGCGCCGCCCAGCGCATGCCGAAATCCGGCTTCCACTGCAGCTTCACCCTGCCGCCGGTTATGGGCAGCGTGGTTTCGGTGCCGTCATCGTCGAAGGTGATCGTGCCGGCCTTGGCGTCGACATGCTTCATGGGGACGTAAAGCACGCGGCCACTTTTGGGGGAAATCGGCAGGAACGGACTGTAGGTCGCCTGACGCTCCTCTCCGAGCGTCGGCAGCATCACGTCCATGATCTTATCGAAACGTTCGGCAGCGCGCAGCAGAACGTCGTCGAAACGGCCAGCCCTGTAGTATTCCGTCGCGCTGGCGAACTCGTAGTCGAAGCCGAACGTGTCCAGGAAACGGCAAAGCATTGCGTTGTTGTGGTCTGCGAAGCTCGCATAGTCGCCGCCGAAAGGATTGGGGACGGACGAGAGCGGCTTGTGCAGGTGCGGCTCGAGTGCGGCGCGATCGGGGACGTTGTCCGGAATCTTGCGCATGCCGTCCATGTCGTCGGAAAAGCACAAGATCTTGGTCTTGACCGTGTCCCGGGTGAGGACGCGGAAGGCGTGGCGCACCATCGAAGTGCGTGCGACTTCGCCGAAAGTACCGATGTGCGGCAGCCCCGACGGACCGTAGCCGGTCTCAAACAGGACGGTCTCGGGAAAGTCAGTGTCTTTGTAGCGCTCGACGATCTTCCTGGCTTCGTCGAACGGCCACGCCTTGCTTTCAGCCGCTGCCGCAAGCACCTCGGGATTGAGATCGATGATGTTTGATCCCGCCATGTCACCGTTTCCAAATTATTCGCCGGCATCGCCGCAAAAAGGGATGATTTTTTCAACCGGTCTCTAGGCGTGCCTGCCGTGGGCGTCAACGATCGCGGCTCTTTTTCCTTGCGACGTCGGTGCCTCGTTCCTAACTTCGGAGCCCGTTTGAGGAGTTTTAAATGCCGTTGCCGCCGCAAGAAGCCCTGATCTATCTTATGGTCATCACCTCCGCGTCCGATCGCGACATGACAAATGTCGAATTGGCGCGGATTGGCGACGTCGTCCGCTCATGGCCGGTGTTCGAGGACTTCGACCACGACCGGCTGGTCGGCGTCGCCCAGGACTGCCAAAAGTTGCTGCACGAAAAGGACGGCTTGGAAGGCGTTTTGGCGCGCGTCGCTGAAGCACTGCCCGATCGCCTGCTTGACACCGCCTATGCCGCGGCCTTCGAGGTTGCGGCCGTCGACCTCGAAATGCGCTTGGAGGAGGTGAGGGTGCTGCAGCTTATCCGTCGCCAGCTCGATCTCGACACGCTCACCGTCGCCGCCATCGCCCGTGCTGCCAAGGCTCGCCTGCGCACGCTGACTTGATCCAGACGCCAACGGGTCAGAAGAAGCTGACCGGGCCGGATCAGAAAAAACTGACCGGGAAGTAGCGCAGATAGAATTCGGCAAAGATACCCTTCACTGAAATCTCCTGCAGTGCGTAGTCGAACGCTGCGGCCAGCGCTGGATCGTTGGCCCTGGTGGCGATGGCCATACCCGACCCCAGATATTCGGGCGCCAGATAGGGACCGCCGGCAAAGCGGCAGCAGGCTGCGGCATTCGAACTACCCAGCCAGAAGGCGAAGCGCATGCCGTCGCCGAAGCCGGCGTCGACCTTGCCGGCCTTGAGACCATCGTAGAGCGCTTCCAGCTGCGCGAAAGGAACGACCTGAACGGTGCCGAAATAATCGCGCAGCATCCGCTCATGCGCGGAGCCTGCGACCACGCCGACGCGCTTGCCACGCAGTCTGTCGAAGATAGGCTCCGTGAGCGCCTTTGCCTTCGGCATGATGAAGCGCGCCGGAAACTGCAGGTAGGAACGCGAGAAGGCATATTTTGACCGCGACTCCGGCGTGGCGGCAATGCCGGCAATGATCGCTTCCCCTTCGCCCTTCTGCAGTGCCCCTTCGAGCTCGGCCCAAGGCAGCGCCTGGATCTGGCATTTTTCGGCGATGCCGAGCTCGGCGCAGATCGCGCGCGCCAGATCGACATGGAAGCCGGACAAGCGGCCCGCTCCGTCGAGGAAGTTGAACGGCGGGAAATCGGTGGTGGTCAGGAATCTCAGACGCGGCAGCGCGGACAGGTCAGGCTTCGGCAGCCGCTCCTTGGCATCCCACAGCACCGGCACTTGCGGCTCCGCGGCACGCGCTCCCGTGAGCCACGCTGCCCCCGTCATTGCCAGCATCAAGACGATGGTCATCCACCGAATCGTCACGATCGAGCTCCGCCCTGTCCTGTCCAATGTGGCTTTTGGTACGAAAATGCCACAGGCACAACGGTTTTTGATTTCATCACGCCGATTTAGGGCTATGCTTCAGCGAGCTTGCAAACATGTGTGGCGGTCGGCTGGAGGGTAGCCGCAAGCCGCTGCAAACTGAGAGGAGCAGGTTTGTAATCCGGGGTCGAGGGCAAAGTGCGGGTCAAGCACTGGGCCGTTGATCTCAACGCGGGAAGGCAACATGGGGTAGATGTTGCAATGGGCCACTTCGATCGCACACTGGAATTCATAGATCAGCTGCAGCACGCCGATACGGCGGCCGCGGTCTGCGAAAAGCTGCTTGGCATAACCTCGGAGTTCGGCCTGACGGCGCTGATGGCCGGAACGGTTCCGCAGCCGGGCACGCCAAGAGGCCAGCAAAAGGACCATGTGCTGCTTTGCGAGTGGCCGGGAGAATGGCTGGAGCGCTATGTGGCGCGCAACTATGTCGACCATGACCCCGTCGTCAGCCACATGAAGCAGCTGCAGGCGCCGTTCCAGTGGCGGGAAGCGTCCCAGAGCATCCGCATCGACAAGAGCAGCGGCGAAGTGATGGGCGACGCCGGCGAATTCAAGCTGCGCGACGGATTGGCCTTCCCGCTGATCACGCTCGATGGCCAGATCGTCATGGTGTCGCTGGGCGGCGAGGCCGTCGAATTGTCGGGCGCCGATTTTGGGCTGGTGTCGCTGGTGGCGACCTATGCGATTGGCCGCGCCATGCAGATCCACACGATGGCGGCCAAGACCCTCGACCACCACGTCGAACTGACGCCGCGTGAGCGCGAATGCATGCAATGGGCCGCCGTCGGCAAGTCCGAATGGGAGATTTCACAGATTCTCGGCATTTCGGAACACACATCAGAGAAACACCTTCTTAACGCCAAAAGCAAACTCGGTGCCGTCAACCGGGTGCAGGCGGTCGCGGAAGCGATAAGGCGCGGCTATATTAGCTAGCTCGGCCGTGCCGGCCTAGAAATTCTTGCCTACGTGATCGCGTAATTTCCTCGGGACAGCCCGGCCGTATCTTCCTATTGAACCTAGGAGACGGCAGATGCTTTTTTCCCTTACAACACAGGAACTTATGGAACGTCCCGACCTTTGGGAGGCCGTTCATCGCTTACGCTACAAAATTTTCGTCGAGGAGATGGGGTGGACCGATCTGCAGCGCCCCGACGGCCTTGAGATCGATCAGTTCGATCATGACGAGGCGGTGCACCAACTCGTCATCCGCAATGGCGAGCTCGCCGGTTATCAGCGGATGTTGCCGACAACGCGTGCGCATCTTCTGACCGAGGTGCTGGCGGACCTCTTTGAAGGGACGCCGCCATCCGGGCCGAACGTGTGGGAACTGACCCGCTATGCGGTCGCGCCGGGCTTTCGTGACGGCAAGCGCGGCGTCTCCACGGTCGGCACCGAGCTCATTGCCGGCTTCGTCGAGTGGGGGCTGAAGCGGAATGTCAACCAGGTGATCATCGAGTTCGAGCCGATGTGGGTTCTGCGGGCGCTGCAGTTGCACTTCCTGGCGAAGCCGCTTGGCTACCAGCGCACCTATGGCAACCAGCAGGTCGTCGCCACACTGCTCACCTTCAACGAGCACACGCTTGAGGTGGTGCGGTCGCGTCGCAGTCATTTCGCGCCGGTCCTGGCCAGGGGATATCCCGACAGGCTCGGAATGAGGCAGGCCTCGTGAGAATTGGAGACAGCCATGAACATCCACCCGCAAACAGAGTTCCGCAATCATTCGTTGATCGTCACGGTGTCGTCGGATGACGGCCGGCCGGTGCTGGACGGGCGAGCCTATGAAAGCCTGGCCAGGATCTTCCACGAAGCTGCAATCGACGATGATGTGCGCGTCGTGGTGCTGCGCGGCCTCGCCGGCTGCTTCTGCCTCGGCGGCGATTTCTCCGAGTTCCTCGACGCCACCAAGCATCAACGGTTGATCGCTGCCGTCACCGACATGTTCCGCACGTTGGCGACGTTCCCCAAACCGGTCCTTGCCTGTGTCGACGGCGATGCCGTCGGTGTCGGCTGCACCATCCTGTTCCATTGCGACATGGTGATCGCATCTGACGAAAGCACGTTCCGGGTGCCGTTCGTCGATTTCGGCCTCGTGCCGGACGCGGCGACCAGCATCCTGGCGCCGCAGAAACTCGGTTATGCCGGCGCTTTCCGCTTCTTCTGCCTGGGCGACACGCTCAGTGCCTCGGACGCCAGGATGCTGGGCCTGGTCACGGAGATCGTGGTCGGCGACGTCGAGGAAGCCGCACTTGGCAGAGCCAGGCAACTCGCCAAGAAGCCGGTTGCCGCACTGCTGCAGACGCGCGACCTGCTCAAGGGCGACACAGGCGCACTCTGCGATCGCATCGACCAGGAGATTTCGCTATTTCAGCAGGCTTTGCAGGACGATACCACACTGCGGCGGCTGCAGCGGATTGCCCGGCTGGCGGCATGAGACGTCATTCGGCAGAATGACAAAAATATCCGGAATCGTGCCGCGCGTCCTTGGGGGCGCGCGGCAGCGCTTCAGGCCTGTCTTCCCAGGAACGAAGGCCCTTCCCCGATGATTTTCTTGTCTTCCTTGCCGATGGCGTCGAGATCGCGGCCGTCATAGGGAAGCGACAACAGGATGCGCCGGATGATGGCAAGTCGCGCGCGCCGCTTGTCGTTGGCCTGGATGATGATCCAGGGCGCGAATTCCTTATGGGTGCGTTCGAACATGAGATCGCGCGCCTTGGTGTAATCGTCCCATTTGGCGATCCCGGCAATATCGATCGGCGAGAATTTCCAGTTCTTCAAAGGACTCCAGCGGCGATCGTGAAACCGCTCAAGCTGTGTTTCCCGACCGATGTTCAGCCAGAATTTGAAGAAATGGATGCCCTCGTTGCAGATCATCCGTTCAAAATACGGCGTCTCGTCCAGGAATCTCTGATGCTGCTCCGGCGTGCAGAAGCCCATGACCGGCTCGACGCCGGCTCGATTGTACCAGGAGCGGTCGAAGGTGACGAACTCGCCGGATGTCGGAAAGTGCGCGACATAGCGCTGGAAATACCATTGCCCGATTTCGGTTTCGCTAGGCTTGGTCAGCGCCACGTTGCGCGCTGTCCTGGGGTTCATGTACTGGCGCAGCGCGAAGATTGTGCCGCCCTTGCCGGCGGCATCGCGTCCTTCGAACAGCGACATCACCCGCTTGCCCGTCGATTGCAGCCATGCCTGCGCCTTGACCAACTCGATCTGCAGCCGCTCGAGCGTATCGTCATACTCGTCGCTTTTAATTTTCTTGTCGTAGGGGTAGCCGCCGGCGGTCAGCTTGTTGTCCTCGATCCAGTCCGGAAGCTTGGGATCCTCGATGTCGAACTCGAACTCCTTGCCGTTGATCCGGATCTTTTGCGGACCCGGAACAGGCGCGGCGGCATCTTCCTTGGGGTTTTTCATCGAGACCAACCTTTCCAGCTTCCGGACTCATGCTATTGGGAGCCTTACTGCATCGGCCCGAAAATCGGAATCGATTTTCGAAAGGAACGATGCAGCAGATTAGTGATAGCGCCGGTCAGCGGGAAGTTTCCAACCTGCCGGTCGGGGTGGGGACGGAGGCATAGTGCGCGCGAATGGCTGACAGTGGCTGACGATGACTGATATGGGCGGCGCAGAACAGCGAACCACGGCGCAAGCCGTCGTCACCCGGTTGTGGAACAGCCGCTGGCTGCTTGCGACCGGCATCGTCGCGATCTTGACGGTCTATGGTTTCGCAGACATGTCCTTCCATGTTGTGCTGCTGGCATGTGCTGTGCTGCTGCTCGCCGCCGCGATGCTGCCGGCCGGCGTAGCGCGCCAATCCGCGGAGAATGCCGCGGCGATCGAGGCAGGCGGGCTGCAACAGCTGTCGGGAGAATATCTGGCGGCTGCCGTTGCCGATCCGCTGATCATCTTCGATCGCGCCGCGACGATTGTCCATGCCAACGCCGCCGCCTTCGCCGCCTTCGGCGGCATTGCACCGGGCATGTCGCTGTCGCTGAAATTCCGCGCGCCCGAGATGCAGGCCCTGCTGGACAGTATCCTGTCAGGCGCCGCTTCGGACGTCGTCGAATATACCGAAAAGCTGCCGGTCGAACGGGCCTATCGCGTGAGTGCATCTTCGGTCGGCCACGGCACCGACCTCTATGTGCTGGTCTTCAAGGACCAGAGCGAGGCGCGCCGGATCGACCGGATGCGGGCCGACTTCATCGCCAATGCCAGCCATGAGCTGCGAACTCCGCTCGCCTCGATTTCCGGTTTCATCGAGACGCTGCGCGGCCCGGCCCGCAACGACCCGGCGGCGCGCGAGCAGTTCCTGCAGATCATGCACAACCAGACCGGCCGCATGGCGCGCCTGATCGACGACCTGCTGTCGCTGTCGCGGCTGGAGATGAAACCCTATCTGAAGCCGGGAACCGAGGTCGATCTCCGCGAGACCCTCGACAGCGTCATCGATTCGCTGGGTCCGCTTGCCCGGGAAACCGGCGTTGCCATCGAGCGGGATTTCGCGAAAGGACCACTCAATGTGCCGGGGGATCGCGATGAACTTTTCCAGGTTTTCGAAAATCTGCTGGAAAACGCCTGCAAATATGGACAGTCGGGTGGACGTGTCGTGGTGACGATTGCCCACAGCGATGACGGTCCCGAACCGGGCATCGACGTCACCATCCGGGACTTTGGCCCCGGCATTCCCGAGGAGCACATCCCGCGCATCACCGAACGTTTCTACCGCGTCGATGTCGAAAACAGCCGGACCCAGAAGGGCACCGGCCTTGGCCTGTCCATCGTCAAGCATATCCTCACGCGCCACAACGCCAGGCTGTCGATCAAGTCGGAGGTCGGCAACGGCGCAGCTTTCACGGTGCATTTGCCGGTGCACTGACACCTCACTATCTAAGCACGCGCCGGCCCGAGTACCGGAAGACTTTAGGACCACCGGATGCGTGGATACAGGACTTTATAGCCTACTCTGTGGCCTAGTGGACGCACGTCGCTCTAACGCTTTCTTTTTTCTGTCATCCGGCTAGCGTATCAGCGGGGATTCGAGGAACGACTCGGACCAGAAGACCCGGGAAGGCATCTCCATGCAGTCCGTGCACATCGTCAGCGCCTATGACGAGGAGCTGAAATATCTGTCGAAGCGCATTGCCGCGATGGGCGGGCATGCCGAACGCATGGTCGAACAGGCGATTGCGGCCCTGGTCAACGCCGACCCTGGCCTTGCCCAGAAGGTCATCCGCGACGATGCCGTTCTGGACCAGGGGCAGCGCGAGATCGACGACAAGGCGATCATCATCATCGCCAAGCGCCAGCCGATGGCGACGGATTTGCGCGAGATCGTCGGCGCGATCCGCATCTCGGCGGATCTCGAGCGGGTCGGCGACCTCGGCAAGAATGTCGCCAAGCGCGTGGTTGCCGTCATAGAAGGGCGCCAGCCGACCAGCCTGTTCCGCGGCATCGCGGCCTTAGCCGACCTGGCGTTAACGCAGCTCAAGGAAGTGCTCGACGTCTATGCGTCGCGCTCGGTGGAAAAGATCGGCTTCGTGCGTGACCGCGACGATCAGATCGACGCCGTGTACACCTCGCTGTTTCGCGAGTTGCTGACCTACATGATGGAAGATCCGCGCAACATCACGCCCTGCACGCACCTGCTGTTCTGCGCCAAGAACATCGAGCGGATCGGCGACCACGCCACCAATATCGCCGAGACGATCTACTACATCGTCACCGGCGACCAGATGCCGGCCGAGCGGCCGAAGGGCGACAAGACAGACAAGATTGTGCTTCCCGCAACGCTACCGGCGAAGTGAGCGGCTGCCTCTCGAACCCATCGCTGATTTAGGCTAAGCTTTACCGAACGTTCCTGATCCTGACCCGAGGCCATGCCTCCAGGAGGTAGCGATGGAAACCGTTCGGAACCTGACGCCGGCCCCGCCGACATCGGCCATCGTCGCTTCCAGCGTCTATACCGCCGGCCGGCGTGTCGCCGACATTCCGATCGAGGAAGCCGGCGAATGGGCCAAGAAGCCAGGTCATGTCGTCTGGATCGGCCTGCTGGAGCCGGACCGCGACCTGTTGCTTCGTGTCCAGGCACAATTCCACCTGCACGATCTGGCGATCGAGGACGCCGAGCATCCGCATCAGCGGCCGAAGATCGAGCAATATGGCGATGCGTTGTTCATCGTTGCCCGCACGGCTCAACTGATCGACAGGCGCGTCACCTTCGGCGAGACGCATCTGTTCGTCGGCGCCGGCTACATCGTCAGCGTCAGGCACGGTCCGTCGACTTCTTATGCCGCCGTTCGCCAGCATTGGGAAAGCTGCCCGCATTCGCTAGCCAAAGGCGAGGATTTCGTCCTCTATGCCATTCTCGATTTCATCGTCGACAACTACATGCCGGTGCTCGAGCAGATCGAGGACGAGGTCGAGGCGATCGAGGACAGGGTTCTGCTGAAGCCGATGACCGGCTCCGACATAGAGCGGCTCTACATGCTGCGCCGCGATCTCTTGCGCCTGCGCAACGCCGCGCTGCCGCTGGTGGAAGTCTGCCGCCGGTTGACCAGCGCCGACCTGCCGCAGATCCATGCGGCCATGCACCCGCTGTTCCGCGACGTCACCGACCACATCCGCACCGTCCAGGAGAAGATCGACAGCTTGCGGGAGGTGCTCGCATTTGCCTTCGAGGCGAGCCTCCTGGTTGGCCAGAGCCAGGAAACGGCGATCACCAAGAAGCTCGCCTCATGGGCTGCAATCCTGGCGGTGCCGACGGCGCTCGCAGGCATCTACGGCATGAACTTCAACGACATGCCGGAACTTAGGATGGAATATGGCTACCCGGTCGTTCTGGGAGCGATTATTTTGGTCTGCTCGGTTCTCTACTGGCGCTTCCGCAAGAGCGGCTGGCTGTGAAGAGTAGGGCAGTAGGGCAGTAGGGCAGCAGGGCAGCAGTAGGGCAGTAGATAAGATGGCGCCTCACGAGCGCAGTCTTTTCAGTTCACCACATACTGCCGTACTCCCTTACTCCCCTACCTACTGCGCCGCCGCTCCGAAGCGGGCTGAAACGCAACGCGGGCGTGATACTTGCAATAGGGTCCGGTTTCGGCCGCGTCGTTGCCGCAGAAATGGAACTCCTCCGAAAGCGGATCGCCATTCGGCCATTTGCATGTCCGCTCGGTCAATTCGACGAGCTGCAGATGCCGCGAGATCGGCACGACGACGTTCTGGACCGGACGGACATAATGACGCGTCACCGGTACGGCGTCGAATTGCGCCTGCAGCGCGGTCGCGCCGATCGACGTGGTGATATGCCGCGCAGTGCTCGCGGCCCGCGACACCGATTTCTGCACGCTCGATCCCTGCACGCTCTTCTTCTGGCGTGCCGGCGTGGCAGTCGCGCGTCCGCGGCCCGACAGTTTCAGCCGATGCACCTTGCCGATGACGGCATTGCGGCTGACACCCCCAAGCTGTGCGGCGATCTGGCTGGCGCTCAGCCCCTCCGACCACAATTTTCTAAGAAGTTCGACCCGCTCGTCAGTCCAATTCATGAGACCGCGCTCCTGCTGAAATGTGCGGCGATCGGAATCCTTCCACGATCCGGCTTCCGCCGGGCAGACACCACATATATCGGGTGATTAGGTCCGCCGCACGAAATCTAGTTATTTCTCGACCTATAATTACCTTATGCGCTGACTCGGTGACAAGAGTCCGAGGGCCAACACGAATCGGTTTTTTCGGTTTTCCCCAACTTGCCCGGTCGCTGATGAGCCGGCGTCTCGCTGGAAAGCTTGCCGCGCGTCCTTGCGCGACGTTTTCGTTGACTTCATGGCCGAAAAACACGATAAGCCGCACAGGCCGCCGCTTTGGCGGCTTTTTGATTTTCCGGTTCCGGAGACGCATATAATGAGCGGTTCGGCGCTTTTCGAGACCTTTACCCGCGCACCCCTGGCCTTCGACCATGGGGAAGGCACTTGGCTGGTCACCGACAAGGGCGAGCGGTATCTCGATTTTGGCGGCGGCGTTGCCGTGAATTCGCTGGGCCACAGCCATCCGCATCTGGTCTCGGCACTCACCGAGCAGGCGACCAAGCTCTGGCATGTCTCCAACCTGTACGAGATTCCGGGGCAGAGCCGTCTGGGCGAGCGGCTGGCCGACGCCACCTTCGCCGACAAGGTGTTCTTCACCAATTCCGGCGCCGAGGCGCTGGAATGCGCCATCAAGACGGCGCGGCGCTACCATTTCGTAAAGGGCCATCCCGAGCGCTTTCGCATTGTCACCTTCGAAGGCGCCTTTCATGGCCGCACGCTGGCGACCATCGCCGCCGGCGGCCAGTATAAATACCTGGAAGGTTTCGGCCCCAAGGTCGAAGGTTTCGACCAGGTCGGCTTCGACGACATCGACGCCGCCGAAAAGGCGATCACATCAGAGACCGCCGCGATCCTGATCGAGCCGGTGCAGGGCGAGGGCGGTATCCGCCCGGTGCCGACGCAGTCGCTGAAGCGGCTGAGGCAGCTCTGCGAACAGCATGATCTGCTGCTGATCTTCGACGAGGTCCAGTGCGGCATCGGCCGCACCGGAAAACTGTTCGCGCATGAATGGGCTGGCGTCACGCCCGACATCATGGCGGTCGCCAAGGGCATCGGCGGCGGCTTCCCGGTGGGCGCCTGCCTCGCCACCGACGAGGCCGCTGTCGGCATGACCGCCGGCGTGCACGGCACCACTTTCGGCGGCAATCCGCTGGCGATGGCGGTCGGCAACGCCGTGCTCGACGTCGTGCTGGCAGATGGTTTTCTGGAGGATGTGCAGCGCAAGGCGTTGCTGCTGAAGCAGGGGCTGGCGGGTGTCGCCGACGAATTTCCCGATGTCATCGAAGACATCAGAGGCAGCGGCCTGATGCTCGGCCTGAAATGCGCCGCGCCCAACACCAAGGTGAACATGGCGTTGCGCGACCAGCATCTGCTGGCGGTTCCGGCCGGCGACAACGTTCTTCGCCTGCTGCCGCCGCTCACCGTCACCGACGCCGAGATCCATGCGGCGCTCGACCGCATCCGCGCCGGCGCCCGGGGCCTGTCGGACGCCATCGCCGCGGCTGCGGCGAAATAACAGTCGGAAGACCCACATGAGCCTTCGCCATTTCACCGATCTTTCCGCCGTTTCCGAGGGCGATCTGCGCCTTATGCTGGACGATGCCGTCGTGCGAAAGGCAAGGCTCAAGGCTGGCGAGCGGACAAAACCGCTTGAAGGCAAGGTGCTGGCGATGATCTTCGACAAGCCGTCGACGCGTACGCGCGTGTCCTTCGACGTCGGCATGCGCCAGCTCGGCGGCGAGACCATCATGCTGACCGGCGCCGAGATGCAGCTCGGCCGCTCCGAAACCATCGCCGACACGGCCAAGGTGCTGTCGCGCTATGTCGATGCGATCATGATCCGCACCACGTCGCATGACCGGCTGCTGGAGCTGACCGAGAACGCCACCGTCCCCGTCATCAACGGGTTGACCGACGATACCCATCCCTGCCAGCTGATGGCCGACATCATGACCTTCGAGGAGCATCGCGGCCCGGTCGCCGGCAAGACCATCGCCTGGACCGGCGACGGCAACAACGTGCTGCATTCACTGCTGGAGGCCTCGGCGCGGTTCCGCTTCAACCTCAACGTCGCCGTGCCGGAAGGCAGCGAGCCGGCGCAGAAGCATGTCGACTGGTCGAGGGCGCATGGCGGCAAGTTGAACTTCACCCGCTCGCCCGAGGAGGCCGTCCACGAGGCCGACTGTGTCGTTACCGATTGCTGGGTGTCGATGGGCCAGGAGCACCGTGCTCGCGGCCACAATGTCTTCTCACCCTATCAGGTCAATGCGGCACTGATGGCGAAGGCAAAGTCCGACGCCTTGTTCATGCACTGCCTGCCGGCGCATCGCGGCGAGGAGGTCACCGACGAAGTCATCGACGGCCCGCATTCGGTGGTGTTCGACGAGGCCGAGAACCGGCTCCACGCGCAGAAGGCGGTTTTGGCCTGGTGCCTCGGCGCTTGATCCGGGCTGCCGTGATCCGGAACGCCTTGATCAGGACCGCCATGATCCGGGCCGCCTTGATCCGGGAGTGCGTGATGCCTATCTCAGGCGCATCACGCAAATCGAGCGCGTTTCGACGCATGCGCCCCGGAGGGCGGCATCGCCGCGCCCCGGAGCTTTGTCATGTTGGAAACTCGTCAATTGGCTGAACATCAACCCAAACTCGGCGAATTCGGCTACGCCGGCGACGATCATGTCGTGCCCTTCGAGGTCGGCCCGCTCGACGTGCGCGGCCGTACCGTCCAGCTCGGGCCGATGCTCGACGCGATCCTCGGCCGGCATGACTATCCCGAGCCGGTCGCCCGCCTGCTGGCGGAAGCTTGCGTGCTGACGGTGCTGCTCGGCACTTCGCTCAAATTCGAAGGCAAGTTCATCCTGCAGACCCGCACCGACGGGCCGGTCGACATGCTGGTGGCGGATTTTTCCACGCCGCATGCGCTGCGCGCCTATGCCCGCTTCGACGCCGATCGGCTGGAGGCACTGACGTCTGCCGGCGAGACCTCGCAGCGGACGCTGCTCGGCAGCGGTGTCCTGGCGCTGACTATCGACCAGGGCGCCCACACGCAGCGCTATCAGGGCATCGTCCAACTCGACGGCGAGACGCTGGAGGAGGCCGCCCGCACCTATTTCCGGCAGTCGGAGCAGATCCCGACCGATCTCAGGCTTTCGGTGGCCAAGCTGTTGACGCCCGGCATCGGCGGTGCCCGCGAGCAATGGCGCGCCGGTGGCATCCTGGCACAGTTCCTGCCGCAATCGCCCGAACGCATGCGCGTGCCCGACCTTCCGGGTGGCGACGGCGATCCGCGCGAGGAGATCCATGATCCGGCCGACAATTCCTGGCAGGAACTGCTCGCGTTGCTTGGCACCATCGAGCCGACGGAACTGATCGACCCGACGATCGGCGCCGAGCGGTTGCTTTACCGGCTGTTCCACGAGCACGGCGTGCGCGTCTTCGGCGGCGTGCCGGTAGCCGACCAGTGCTCATGCTCCAGGGAGAAGATCCGCGGCATTCTCGGAGGCTTCTCCGCCGACGAGATCAGGGACAGCACCGAGGATGGCGGCATTCACGTCGCCTGCGAATTCTGCTCGAAGCAATATGACTTCGACCCGGCGGAATTTGCTGCGGCTCAATAGAATTGAAATCACCGACGAAGCGTTGGCGCTGCCCCTCACCCTTACCCTCTCCCCGTGAAGAACGGGGAGAGGGGGCGCCAGCGTTGCGACAGGTTGTCCAGTTCATAGATAGATGGGTTCCCTTTTACCCGTTCACTATACGGAGAAGGTGCCGGCAGGCGGATGAGGGGCAGCACGACCTTCCGGCCATCTATCTCTCTCAGTTCACCGTCCGCCGCGTGCCCGGCAGGTCGAGCGAAAAGGCGGGGATGGCGACGTCGAACGTCTCACCCCGCTTATTGCGCATCGTGTAGTGGCCGACCATGATGCCGGATGGCGTCGAGAGTGGGCAGCCAGACGTATACTGATAACTATCGCCGGGATTGAGTTCAGGCTGGTCGCCGACAACGCCGGCGCCGCGCACCTCCTCGACCCGGCCGGTGCCGTCGGTGATCTGCCAGTAGCGCGACAGAAGCTGCACGAATTCATCCGACTGGTTGTCGATGGTCACCTGGTAGCCCCAGACATAGCGGTTCTCCGACGGGTCGGAGCGATCTTCCAGATAGAACGGCCTGACCTGCACTTCGATGTCGCGCGTGACGGCGCTGTACATAAATCACTCCACACTATGCAGACGGAACATTCGACCCTCTCCGCAGTTTGGTCAACGGGGTGCGTCCCCTCGGTGTCTGCCATCGTTGCCCGAATTTGTTAAGCGCAGGTGCCGAACAACAATGTCATTTAAGTGACACGTGACAATGATGGTGTGCAGGGCCGGGGATGGTGTGCAGGGCCGGGGATGGTGTGCAGGGCCGGGCGACTCAGCATTCTGTCGAACTGTTGAAAACGGCTTTCATGCGGCCGGTTTTTTCTGGAGCGACCAGATATTGATGGAATTGACAGTCACAGCCGCCTTGCTTTCCATAGCTCTGCTTGTTGTCAATCTCGCCAGCATCCTGCTCGCTTCGTTGAAGCTGAAGCGGCCTGGCAGGATCACGCCGCCAGCCGCCAAGGCGCCGCCGGTATCGATCGTCGTGCCGTCGCGCGGCGTCGAGCCGTTTACCGAGGAGACGCTCGAGCGCGCCTTCTCTCTCGACTGGCCGCGCTATGAGCTCATCTTCTGCGTCGCCCATGCCGACGACCCGGTGGTCGGGCCGATCACCGATGCGATCGCCCGCTTTCCGGCCGTGCCGGCCCGGCTGCTGGTCGGCGACGACCGCATCAGCGGCAATCCGAAACTCAACAATTGCGTGAAGGCCTGGGAGGCCGCACGCCACCACTGGGTCATCCTTGCCGATTCCAACGTCCTGATGCCGAGGGACTATGTCCAGCATCTGATGACGGCATGGCGGCAGGACACCGGCCTCGTCTGCTCGACGCCGATCGGCTCGCGGCCGGACGGGTTCTGGGCGGAGGTCGAATGCGCTTTCCTCAACACGCTGCAGGCCCGCTGGCAATATACCGGCGAGGCGCTCGGCCTCGGTTTCGCCCAGGGCAAGAGCATGCTGTGGAACAAGCCATTGCTCGACGCCAATGGCGGCATCCGTGCGCTTGCCGCCGAGATTGCCGAGGATGCCGCTGCGACCAAGCTGGTCAACGGGCTCGGACTGCGCGTCAATCTCGTTGCCGCGCCCTTCGAACAGCCGCTCGGCTTGCGCACATTTGGCGAAATCTGGTCGCGCCAGGCCCGCTGGGCACGCCTGCGTCGCGTCACATTCCCACTGTTCTTCGCGCCCGAGATCCTGATCGGAGCGGCGCCGCCCCTGGTGCTTGCGCTGGTTGCGGCAGCAGGCGCCGGTTTCAGCCTGCCGGCTACCGCCATCGCCGTGCTGATAGTCGCCTATCTGCCGGAATGCGCTCTCGCCTCGGCCAAGGGCTGGCACCTGTCGCTGCGCATGATCCCGGCGATGGTTGCGCGGGACGTGATGCTTCCCGCCATCTGGGTGCGCGGCTGGCTCAGCGGTGCCGTCGACTGGCGCGGCAACACGATGACCATCCAAACCAGCGCCGTTGCGGAATTGGAAGAGACGCCGTCGGGCGCCTGACCGCGCCTGCTTTGCAGATTAGAGCGCAGCAGTTCGGCGCGTATCCCTACCTGGCGGCTTTCAAGGCCTGCTCGATGTCTTCGAGCAGGTCGTCAGTGTCCTCCAGTCCGACGGATAGCCTGAGCGTGCCTGGCCCGATGCCAAGTTCGGCCCGCGCCTCGTCGCTCAGATTCTTGTGTGTCGTCGTCGCCGGATGGGTGATCAGGCTCTTGGCGTCACCGAGATTGTTGGAGATCAGCACGACATCGAGCGCGTTCTGGAAGGCGAAGGCCGCCTGCTTGCCTCCCTTGACGTCGAGGCAGATCAGCGTCGAGCCGCCCGACATCTGCTTCTTGACGATCGCCGCCTGCGGGTGATCGGCGCGGCCGGGATAGATGACGCGGACAATTTCCGATCGCTCGGCGAGGAAGTCCGCGATCCGGCCGGCACTTTCCGTCTGCTGGCGCACGCGCAGCGGCAGCGTCTCCAGGCCCTTCAGCAGCGTCCAGGCATTGAAGGGCGAGAGGCTGGGACCGGTGTGGCGGAAGTAATCGTGCAAATTCTCGTCGATCCACTTCTTGTCCGACAGGATGATGCCGCCGAGGCAGCGCCCCTGGCCGTCGATGTGCTTGGTCGCCGAATAGACGACGATATGGGCGCCGAGTTGCAACGGCTTCTGCTGCAAGGGCGTGGCAAAGACGTTGTCGACGATCAGCCGCGCGCCAATCGAATCGGCAAGCGAGGCTACGGCTGCGATGTCGACGACCTCCAGCGTTGGATTGGTCGGGCTTTCAAGGAAGAACAACTTGGTGTTGGGCCTGACCGCCTTTTCCCAATTGGCGACGTCGGTGCCGTCGACCAGCGTCGCCTCGATGCCGTATTTCGGCGCCAGCGTCTCGACCACCCAGCGGCAGGAGCCGAACAGCGCGCGCGCTGCCACGATGTGGTCGCCCGCCCGGGCACTGCACAGCAACGCCGCCGTCACCGCCGCCATGCCGGATGCGGTGGCGCGGGCATCTTCGGCTCCTTCCAGCGCACACATGCGCTTCTCGAACATGTCGACCGTCGGATTGGCATAGCGCGAATAGATGAAGCCCGGTTCCTCGCCCTTAAAGCGGGCTTCCGCCGCCTGCGCCGTGTCGTAGACATAGCCTTGCGTGAGATACATCGCCTCGGAGGTTTCGCCGAAGCCGGAACGCAGCGTTCCTGCATGCACGAGGGCGGTCTGAGGCTTCCAGTTGCGCGTTTTGCTCGTCATCACCTTGTTCCAAACACAAAAAATGGTCCAAACACAAAAAAACCGGCCGCGAAAGTCGCAACCGGTCGTACGGCCTTTCGGCCCGACGGTCCTTTAGCGACTTGTTTAACGTGGCTGCAAGCCGACCGGCCAAATCACCACGGGATAACGATCCTTTAGACCTGCGCCGCGCTTGCGTCAATTGCCGGCATGATTAAGAGGTTTGTACCAGCGGGTTCCACGGCAAGAACCTGCGACAAGACGAGACCACGCCCGGCCTTCGAGCGGAGCCAGACTTTGCGGCAGACAGGCATTCTTCCGGATCAGGATATTTCCGCGCTGTACCAGTCGGGCGCGCTGAAGTCGCCGCGCGCGCTCGACGCCGACCAGGTCCAGCCGGCCAGCCTGGACCTCAGGCTTGGCGACAAGGCCTGGAGGGTGCGCGCCTCCTTCCTGCCCGGCCCCAACCACAGGGTTGCTGAAAAACTCGACCGCCTGAAGCTGCACGAAATCAATCTCACCGATGGTGCGGTGCTGGAGACGGGCTGCGTCTATATCGTGCCGCTGCTCGAGAGCCTGGCGCTTCCGGCAAACATTTCCGCCTCGGCCAACCCAAAAAGCTCGACCGGGCGGCTCGACATCTTCACCCGCGTGATGACCGATCGCGGCCACGAGTTCGACAAGATCGCCGCCGGCTACAACGGCCCGCTCTATCTCGAAGTCAGCCCGCGCACCTTTCCGATCGTCGTCCGCGCCGGCTCGCGGCTGTCGCAGATCCGGTTCCGCACCGGCAATGCGCTTTTGTCGGAAAGCGAGCTGCACGAATTGCACCGTGCCGAGACGCTCGTCGCCACCGAGCCGCCGAACATTTCCGGCGGCGGCATCGCACTGTCGATCGACCTCGATGGCGACAAGGACGGGCTGGTCGGCTACCGCGGCAAGCACCACACCGGCCTGGTCGATGTCGACAAGCGCGCCGCGCAGGATGTCGTCGATTTCTGGGACCCGCTCTACAAGAGCGGCGCCGGCGAACTGGTGCTCGATCCGGACGAATTTTATATCCTCGTCAGCCAGGAAGCGGTGCATGTGCCGCCGCTCTATGCCGCCGAGATGACGCCCTTCGATCCGCTGGTCGGCGAATTCCGCGTCCACTATGCCGGTTTCTTCGATCCGGGTTTCGGCCATTCGGCCTCGGGCGGCACCGGCAGCCGGGCCGTGCTCGAAGTGCGCAGCCACGAAGTGCCGTTCATCCTCGATCACGGCCAGATCGTCGGACGGCTGGTCTACGAGCATATGCTGAAGCGGCCGCAGGCGCTCTACGGCACAGATCTCGGCTCGAACTATCAGGCACAGGGCCTGAAACTGTCGAAGCATTTTCGCGCCGCGCGCTGATCGCCCGCTATGATCAGACCATGCTTGCCTGACCCCGCGGGCCGTGCTTGGCTGTGCCTAGCCGTCAACGCGGTTGAACAAGGGGAACAAAAATGCACATTTCAAGATGGATCGCATCGGCAGCAACAGC
This sequence comes from Mesorhizobium sp. WSM4817, assembly GCF_055811135.1. Lineage (NCBI taxonomy): Bacteria > Pseudomonadati > Pseudomonadota > Alphaproteobacteria > Hyphomicrobiales > Phyllobacteriaceae > Mesorhizobium > Mesorhizobium sp. WSM4817. The sequence continues at coordinate 58,634 of NZ_JBVVQQ010000015.1, forward strand.
CGTCATGCTGGCGATGTCAGTCGGGTCGCTGTCGGCGCAAGCACAGGAAAAGTTGAAGATCGCCACTGAAGGCGCCTATCCGCCGTTCAACACCATCACCGCGGATGGCAAGCTCGTCGGCTTCGACATCGACATCACCAATGCGCTTTGCGCTCAGATGAAGGTCGAATGCGAACTTGTCACGCAGGACTGGGACGGCATGATCCCGGCGCTCCAGGCCAAAAAGTTCGACGCCATCATCGCGTCCATGAGCATTACCGAGGAGCGCAAGAAGCAGGTCTCCTTCACCAACAAATACTATACGACGCCGCTTTCGCTGGTGGCCTTGAAGGACAGCGATATTGCCTCGACCGAACCGGCGGCACTCGCCGGCAAGACAGTCGGCGCCCAGGCTTCGACCACCCAGGCCGACTATGCCCAGGATGTCTATGGCAAGGCCGGCGCCGAGGCGAAGCTCTATCCAACCCAGGAGGAGGCGGTCGCCGACCTGATGAACGGCCGTCTCGATGCCGTCCTTTCAGACAAATTCGTGCTGATGGACTGGATGAAGAAGTCGAGCGACGACTGCTGCAAGATGGTCGGCGACGTCAAGGGCACGGAGACCGAAGCCGGTATCGCCGTGCGCCAGGAAGACACTGCGCTGCGCGAAAAGCTCAACGCCGCAATCGACGCGATCGTCGCCGACGGCACCTACAAGAAGATCCAGGCCAAATATTTCGACTTCGATATTTATTGAGAGGTCGAAGCTGCCAATCTCCCCCCTTGAGGGGGAGATGGCCGGCAGGCCAGAGGGGGTCGGTCCGGCCGGGCCTGGCTCTCTTTATCGCAGACGCAGGGGGCTGGCGCTCCACGCGAGACGACCCCCTCTGTCGCCCTCGGCGACATCTCCCCCTCAAGGGGGGAGATCACGCCGTCACAGCGCCTTCACCGCCACCTTCACCGGCTGCTCGATTTCCAGTGGGTTGCGCAGCGGCAGGCCGAAATCCTTGGCCTCGATCTCGAAGACATCGCCGGCCTCGGTTCTGACGCCGTCGGCGAAGGACAGTGTCGCGGTGCCGAACATGTGCACATGCACGTCGCCCGGCTGGCGGAAGGCCGAATATTTGAAGTGGTGATGTTCGAGATTGGCGATGGTGTGTGACATGTTCGCCTCGCCCGACAGGAAAGGCTTTTCCCAGAGCAGCTGGCCGTCGCGGAGGATGCGCGAGGAACCCCTGACGTCGGACGGCAGCTCGCCGATCAGGATCTCCGGTCCGAACGAAGCGTTGCGCAGCTTGGAATGCGCGAGGAAAAGATAGTTCACGCGCTCGGTGACGTGATCGGAAAACTCGTTTGACAGCGTGAAGCCGACGCGGAACGGGACGCCGTCGTCGCCGATGACATAGATGCCGGCGACTTCCGGCTCCTCGCCGGCATCCTCGGCGAAGGCGGGCGACAGAAGTGCCGCACCGGGCGCCACTGCCATGGTGCCGTTGCCCTTGTAGAACCATTCCGGCTGCACGCCGGTCTGGCCCTTGGCCGGCTTGCCGCCCTCCAGCCCCATGCGGAACATCTTCATGGAATCGGTGAGCTGCTCCTCGCCGTCGCTGCTGAGCTTCTTGTGCATGGAATCGCGGGTCGCGGCGGAGCCGAGATGTGTCAGCCCGGTGCCGGTGAGGTGGAGATGCGCCGGGTCGGGATGGTTGATCGGCGACAACAGCCGCCCCTTCTTGTAGGCGGCATCGAGGTCGACCGCTTCACCAAAACCCTTGCGCTCGATGAGGGCGACAAGCCCGGTGCCGGTGCGCGCGGCCTCCATCGCCAGCGAATAGACGCTGCGGGCGCCGTTGATGATTCTGGTCTTGCCCCCGTTGCGGGCGACGACGCGGATGGTCTCCGCCTCGTCGAGGATCTGGGAAATCAGCATGACGTACCCTCTCTCAATTGCCTTGGCCGGCCTGCCGGTCTGGCAAGCTTTTCCTGGCGCAGCTCGGACGGTGTCCGCGCCACGGGTGAAATTCTTCGTCCGGATTGCGCTCGCGGGCCCGGTCCCCTAGGGGGACTTCCTTGCGTCGCCCGGCAGCGCCGCGATGTGACCCGTGCCTCCTAAAAGCGCGCCGCGTTTGAAAACGGGCCCGCTTTGATCCTTGCTTTCATGCGTGCCGTTGTCCCAACACGCTGCACACGTTTGGCGACATGCATGAGTTCCCTCGCCCTCAAGCCTTGTTCTTGTTGTAGACGTCGAAGACCACGGCGCCGAGCAGCACCAGGCCTTTGACCACCTGTTGCCAATCGACATTGACGCCCATGATCGACATGCCGTTGTTCATGACGCCCATGATGAAACCGCCGACCACCGCGCCAACAACCTGACCGACGCCGCCCATCGCCGAAGCGCCGCCGATGAACACAGCGGCGATGACGTCGAGCTCGCTGCCGAGGCCGGCCGCCGGCACCGCCTGGCCAAGGCGCGCCGCAATAATCAGCCCGCCGAGCGCCGAGAGCACGCCCATATTGATGAACACCATCAGGGTCAGCCGCTCGGTCTTGATACCCGATAGCTGCGCCGCCTTGGCATTGCCGCCCATTGCGTAGATGCGGCGGCCGACCGTCATGCGTTTGGTGACGAAGACGAACAGCGCGATCAGCACGCCCATTACCACGAGAACGATTGGCAGGCCCCTGTAGGTGGCGAATTGGTAGACCAGGAATAGCGCCAGGGCGCTGGTCACCAGGGTCTTGACGACGAACAGCGAGAAGGGCTCGGCTTCGTAGCCATGCCGCTCGCGGCTGCGCCGTGCCCTGAGCCCGAAATAAGCATAGGCGACCACGGCGACGATGCCGAGCACGATCGTCGTCATGTGCAGCGTCAGGCCGCTGCCGACGATTGTCTTGCCGGCGGCGTTCACCACCGGCGGTATCAGCGTCAATGAGCCGATCACGTCGGGAATGAAGCCGGAACTGAGCGCCTTGAAGCCGACCGGAAGCGGCCCCACGGAAGACCCCCCACCCAGCAGCGCCTGGCAGATGCCGCGGAAGATCAGCATCCCCGCCAGCGTGACGATGAAGCTCGGTATTCGGTGATAGGCAATCCAGTAGCCTTGTGCCGCGCCGATTGCACCCCCGACGATCAGGCAGATGATCGACACCACCAGCGGATTGCTGAAAGGGCCGAGAGGCCAGATGACCATCATCATCGCCGCCAGCGCGCCGATGAAACCGGCGACGGAGCCGACGCTGAGATCGATATGGCCGGAGACGATCACCAGAAGCATGCCCAGCGCCATCACGATGATGAAGCTGTTCTGCTGCACCAGGTTGCTCAAGTTCACCGGCTTGAACAGCGTTCCGGACGTCGTGTACTGGAAGAACACCATGATGGCGATAAGCGCCAGGATCAGGCCGTATTCGCGCAGGTTGGTGACCAGCGCCGAGACAGCGATGCGCGGCCCTTGCTGCACATCTTCGGCGACGCCGCTTTTCGGGACGGGACCGCTTTCGGTGCTCATGATGCTTTTCCTTCTCCGCGAACGATGGCGCGCATGATCTTTTCCTGGCTGGCATCACTCGCCGCCATTTCGCCGACGATACGTCCTTCGTTCATGACATAGATACGGTCGGTGATGCCGAGCAGTTCGGGCATCTCGGACGAGATGACGATGATCGCCTTACCCTCCGAGGCGAGCCGCGCGATGATCGTGTAGATTTCATACTTGGCGCCAACGTCGATGCCGCGCGTCGGCTCGTCGAGGATCAGCACCTCCGGATTGGCGAACAGCCATTTCGACAGCACCACCTTCTGTTGATTGCCGCCCGATAGATTGCCGGTCATCTGATAAACGCTGGACGAGCGGATGTTGGTCTTGGCCTTGTAGTCGTTGGCGACGGCGAGCTCGCGCATGTCGTCGATCACGCTGTGGCGCGACACGCCGGGAAGATTGGCCAGCGTGATGTTGTGCTTGATATGATCGATCAGATTGAGACCGTAGGTCTTGCGGTCTTCGGTGACGTAAGCAATGCCGTGTTCGACTGCCTTGCTGACAGAGGAGACATCGATGGGCTTGCCCTTAAGCAGCACCTCGCCGGTGATGCCGCGGCCGTAGGAGCGGCCGAACAGGCTCATCGCGAATTCGGTGCGTCCGGCGCCCATCAGCCCGGCGATGCCCACCACCTCGCCCTTGCGGACGTCGATATCGATACCCTTGATCACTTGCCGCTCGGCATGGATCGGATGATAGACCGACCAGTTCTTCACCTGGAGCACGATCTCGCCGATGTCAGGCTCGCGCGACGGATAACGGTCGTCCAGCGAGCGGCCGACCATCGAGGTGATGATGCGGTCTTCCGAGATGTCCTTCTTCGCCAGCGTCTCGATCGTCCGCCCGTCGCGGATGATCGTGACCTTGTCGGCGACCCGGTTGATTTCGTTGAGCTTGTGCGAGATCAGGATCGAGGTGATGCCCTGGCGCTTGAATTCGAGCAGCAGGTCGAGCAGCGCCTGGCTGTCCTTTTCGGACAGGCTCGCCGTCGGCTCGTCGAGGATCAGCAACTGCACTTCCTTGCTGAGCGCCTTGGCGATCTCGACCAGTTGCTGCTTGCCGACGCCGATATTGGTAATCAGCGTCTTGGGGTCTTCCTTGAGGCCCACCTTCTTGAGCAGAGCGCTGGTGCGCGTCTCGTTGGCGTTCCAGTCGATGATGCCGTAGCTGGCGTGTTCGTTGCCCAGGAAGATGTTTTCGGCGATCGACAGCATCGGCACCAGCGCGAGTTCCTGGTGGATGATGACGATGCCGCGGCGCTCGCTGTCGTGGATGCCTTTGAAATGGCACTCATCGCCGCGATAGACGATTTCGCCGTCATAGGTGCCGGCTGGATATACGCCCGACAGCACCTTCATCAGTGTCGACTTGCCGGCGCCGTTCTCGCCGACCACGGCGTGGATCTCGCCTTCCTCGACGCTGAGGTTGACGTTCGAAAGCGCCTTGACGCCGGGAAACGTCTTGGTGATGTCACGCATCTCCAAAATCGTCGAGGCCATCGTGAATACCACTCCTGCGAGGTCCGGAAACACACCGGGGTCGTTCACTGACGAAGCGGGGCCCTGCGTTGCGCAGGACCCCGGGGTTTTACGTCTGCGGTTACTTCAGCTCTTCGGCCTTGATGTAGCCGGAATCGACCACCAGGGCCTGGTAGTTCGACTTGTCGACATCATGCGGCGTCAGCAGGATCGAAGGGACGACCTTGACGTCGTTGTTGTAGGTCTTGGTGTCGAGGCCTTCCGGCTTGCCGCCCGAGAGCACCTTGTCGACGAGCTCGACCGTCGCCTTGGCGAGTTCGCGGGTGTCCTTGAACACGGTCGAGTACTGCTCGCCGGCGATGATCGCCTTGACCGAAGCGGTTTCGGCGTCCTGGCCGGTGACGATTGGCCATGGCTGATCGGCCGTGCCGTAACCAACGGCGCGCAGCGAGGCGATGATGCCGCGCGACAGGCCGTCATATGGCGAGAGCACGCCATCGACGCGGCTGCCATCCGAGTAGTGGGCGGAGAGCAGATTGTCCATGCGGGCCTGGGCGGTGGCTGCCAGCCAGCGGAGCGTGCCGACCTTGTCCATGCCCATCTGGCCGGACTTCACGACGAGGGTCTTGTCGTCGATCAGCGGCTGCAGAACGGACATGGCGCCGTCGTAGAAGAAGAAGGCGTTGTTGTCGTCGGGCGAGCCGCCGAACAGTTCGACGTTGAACGGACCCTTGTTGTCGGGATAGCCGAGGCCCTTGAGCAGCGATTTCGCCTGGATGACGCCGACGCCGAAATTGTCGAACGTGGTGTAGTAGTCGACATTCGGGGTTTTCTTGATCAGCCGGTCATAGGCGACGACGACGACGCCGGCGTCAGCCGCCTTCTGCAGCGCGTCCGACAAGGTGGTGCCGTCGATCGAGGCGATGATCAGTGCCTTTGGGCCCTTGGTGATTTCGTTTTCGAGCTGGCTGAGCTGATTGGGGATATCGTCCTGCGCATATTGCAGGTCGACAGTGTAGCCCAGAGCCTCGAGCTGGGACTTGACGGCGTCGCCGTCGTTGATCCAGCGCTGCGAGGTCTTGGTCGGCATCAGCACGCCGATGAGGCCTTCGCCTGCCTGCGCCGGGACCGTCATGGCCGCGATGCTAAGGGCCGCGACGGCGGCCAGTGTCTTGATGATCTTCACATTAACTCTCCCTGGTTGATGGACGCGCACCCTGGGTTTCGTGGGCCGCGCGATCGTGCAGGAGCGCCAAAACGCGCCGCTGCCGCCATATCGATCTCCGGTATCCTCCCAATCGGCCCTGAGACTCTGGTTCCGGTCGATGCGATTTTTCTCGCTGGCGACGGTCAGGTTTCAGGACGCGCAAAGGTGTGGCGCTTTGCCATAACTGTCAAATGCGATCTTTGGTAGTTGCCATACCCAAACTGGTATACTGAAAGTGGCCAAAAGAATTGAAAGTGGCCAAAAGATCGGGCCGGGATTGCCGGCCGGCCACCAGCGGGGAGCAAACTTATATCATGGCGGCGCTACGGGATTCTGGCGGACTTTCAGAGGGTTATTGGGAACGTCCCGGCAGGAGTGAGACCTTGCTGCGCAGCGGCCTCAGTCTGCGCCACATGCGCATGATCGCAGCCCTCGACGACCATGGCCGGGTCAGCGCGGCAGCCCAGGTCATGAACATCTCCCAGCCCGCCGCCTCGCGCATGATCGCCGAGATGGAGGCGGTGCTCGACGTCAAGCTGTGCGAGAGGCTGCCGCGCGGCATCACGCTGACGCCCTATGGCAAGGCGTTGGCGAGGCGCGCGCGTTCGATCCTGCTCGAGATGCGCGAGGTCGACCGCGAGATATCCGAGCTCAAGGCAGGCAAGGGCGGCTCGGTGTTCCTGGGCGCGGTGACGGCCCCTGCAATCGAGCTCGCCGTGCCGGCGATCCGCGAGATCCGGCGCATCTATCCGCGTATCGAGATCACCATGCAGGTCGAGACCTCCAATGTGCTGGCGCGCGAACTGATCGCCACCCGTCACGATTTCATCATCGCGCGCATCCCCGAGGACCTCAATCCGCGGCTGTTCGAGGCCCGCGTCATCGGCGTCGAAAAAGCCTGCCTCATTGTGCGCCGCGGCCACCCGCTGGCCAAGGGCAAGGCGGTGCGGCTGGAGCAGACCGCCGCCTATGACTGGGTTTTCCAGTCGGGCGGCTCGCCGCTGCGCCAGGCGATGGAGAGCAATTTCCTGAACCGCAACATCGCGCTGCCGGACCGCATCCTCAACACCAGCTCGCTGCTGCTCACCCTGGTCATGGTCGCGCAGTCGGACGCCATCGCGCCGGTGTCGATCCAGGTGGCGAAATTCATCCAGAACCCCGAGGGGCTGGCCGGCGCCATCGACGTCGTCCAGACCGAATTCGACATCGAGGTCAGGCCTTACAGTCTGATCACCGTAAAAAATCGCGTGCTGTCGCCGGCGGCCAAGATGCTGCACGACTTCATTTTGCGAGAGGTGGGCTGACGGCGTTAAATCAAGCGATCCGTTGCCAATTCACTCTTCCGCCATGTCGCTTCAATCAGAATATCGCTCGAGCGAAGGAACCACACAGGGCCGTGCCGCGTCATAGAAGCGGGCTCCTGTGCAGGTCCCCAGGGAGGCTATCTATGATCAGGCTTCTCCTCGTCTTCGCCGCGATGCTTGCTGTCGCGTGCGGCGGGGCGCGTTCGGCCGGGCTGGACCTGGCGACCGTCAACCACGCCCAATTCACCGCCGGCGATTCGAAGGATGTCGATCCGACGCTGCTCAAGGCGCAGATTCTTTTGGATCGCGCCCGCTTCTCGCCGGGGCTGATCGATGGTCGCCTCTCAGAGAACTTCGCCAAGGCAGTCGGCGCCTTTCAGCAGGCGAACGGACTCCGATCCGATGGCAAGCTCACTGCGGAGACCTGGAGCAAGCTCACGGCGACCTCCGCCGACCCGGTTCTGGTCACCTATGAGGTGACGCGCAAGGATTTGCGCGGACCTTTCACCAGGCGTATTCCGGCTCGCATGGAGAGGATGGCCCGCCTGCGGCGGCTCGCCTATCGCAACGCGGTGGAGAAGCTGGCGGAGCGCTTCCATGTCAGCGAAAAGTTGCTCAGGATGCTCAATCCGGGCGTCGGCTTCAGGAGGCCCGGCAAGACCTTGATCGTGCCTGATGTTGGCCGCGGCGATCCTCCCGCGGGCGTAGCCCGCATCGAGGTCGACAAGGACGCTCGCCTGGTGCGCGTGCTCGACCCTTCCGGCAAATGGCTCGCAGTCTACCCCGCCTCGATCGGCAGCGATGAAAACCCGGCGCCAAGCGGCACGGCGGAGGTCAAGCGCGTGGTACGCAATCCGACCTATCACTACGATCCGGATTTTGCCTTCAAGGGAGTCAAGACCAAGCGTCCCTTCACCATCGCTGCCGGGCCGAACAATCCCGTGGGATCGGTGTGGATCGATCTCTCCATCGAAAGCTACGGCATCCACGGTTCGCCCGAACCTGGCAAGGTCGGCACGACCTTCTCGCATGGCTGCATCCGATTGACCAATTGGGATGTCGAAGATCTCGGCTCCATCGTGCAGCCGGGCACGAAGGTCGAGTTCAAGGACGAGACCGCCGGCGCCGTCGACGAGCTTGCCCCGTAGCAAAGCGGACTGGCCCGCCACCTGCTCTCGCAAGGCCCGGGCGCGCGCCGGAGACGATGCCGGATGACGTCCTATGGACCTGGCCTTCAGGCCGGTGGCGAGCTACGAGGTGGCTGAGACCCGTCCGACGACCCCGGCAAACGATCGCGAATGGCTTCCTCAGTTCTGTTTGCGGTCGATTCCACAACTGTGCCGACCTTGCCTGCTAGGGTGCCTGCATCTCCACCCGAGCCTTGCCGGTCGGCCTCTTCCTTGACCGTTTCGTAGGCCTCGGAAGGCTCATGGTCGGACTGCATAATGACGCGCCACGCCTAGCTCTCATTAAGGTCAAAGCTCACCGGAAGGTTGTAGTCTATTGCACGATTGGCAATCATGTTCGCGAGGTCGGAATCTGAGACCGAACATGCCGGTACGATCTGTTTGAGTGCCTTAACGGCGAGCCCCGTCGATATGAAACTATGGCGCCGCCTCCGACTATTTACATACTGTTCGATGAGATTTTCGAGCTCACGCATGTGCAATCCTTCTTTGACGTCAACTGTGCCAATTGAACCCAGCCGTAATCGATCCGGAGCGAGGGCTCATTCACATTGTTTATTTGACGAGAAATCTTGATGCCGCACCAGTGCGCCGACGCGTCTTGGCCGAGGGCGGTCACCGTGGCTCATGGAAGAGATTTAGGTAAGTCGTATCAAAGTCGGCCAGTAAGGCCAATCGCTGGAAATCAAGGATAACAATCCTCCGGTCTTTCCAGATAACCAGGTCCTTCGCTCGAAGCTCCTGCAGTGTCCGATTCACGTGAACTACAGATAGACCAAGCACGTCCCCCATTTCCGCTTGCGTCAGTGGAATAGCGAACTTCTGGTCAGAGGCCAATCCGACTATCTCTAATCGGACATACAACTCGCAAATTATATGTGCGAGATGCTGTTTGGCGGAGCGACGCCCGAGGCAGGTTATCCAAGTCCTTTGGATCGAGGCGTCGATAGTCGTCGAAAGCCAGAGCATCCGGGTGAGATGTGGACTTCCACCCATTGCTGTAAGCAGGTCTTTGTGTCGAATGAAAACTACATCGCACGAACCCAGCGCGCTCACGCTGTGGTCCATCACTTTTAGCAGTAAACTATGCAGATCGACAAAGTCTCCCGGCACGTGAATTGCCGTTATTTGACGCTTTCCTTCCCGAATAGCCTGGTTTCGAACTGCGAACCCATTCGCGACAAGGCAGCTTTCGGTGGGGCGGGATCCCTCCCTGACGATCTCCTCATCGGGTCCGAAAGTTACCGGCCGAACTGGAAGAGCCCCAATGAGCGCGATCTCGTCTGGCGGCAGGGTGTCGCGGCGGTCGAGCATGTGAACCAGGAGGTCTTTGCCGAACATCGCAGTGCCTTTTGAGCAGATCAGGCATCGAGTTCCAGCGGCTCGTGCCAATTGACATGCCGCAGGTCCCGAGCATCTACGACTTGGCCGCCTGTCGGACACAGATAGAAATGGTCGCTCTCATGTTCGACTTCTTGGCTATGTCTCTTGCCGATCATGGGCGGCCCTGGTTGTGAAAGGTTCGGTCGTCGTTCGAGATCCGTTCTTGTGTGGTCACGGCGTTTCCGAGCTTCCGAGCCTCCCGATACAGGGTCTCGCGATCATTGCCGTGCTTGCCAAAAAGCTCGCGGATCTGCGGTATTGAGAGGCCGAACTTGGTAGCGAAATAGCGGAATTCATAGTCTTGGTCGCGCGCGACGCGGTTTCCGTCGCCAGAACCTCTATTGCTCTTGTCGTCGGCCATTTGGGTTCTCCCTGGCTGGCCTTCAGATCAAGCGCAAACGCGGATCAGCGTCTTTTGTTGCCGCCTCTTCTTAGAATCACGTTATGTTCTATCCGGCTGATGTTTGCCGCTCACCTGATCATGTGGTCCTGTGAGGTGCGGCGCCGGCCGGCCCGACTGGGCAAGCTGGAGCGGGTAGCGGGAATCGAACCCGCGCGTTCAGCTTGGGAAGCTGACAAGCTACCATTACATCATACCCGCGCAGCAGCCTCGTTACCACGCAAGCCGGCATTCGGGCAATCGTTATGCGTATACTCGTGTGCACTCGTGCCTTGCCAGCGGGCCGACTGTTACTCCGTCGTGGCAACGGCATCGTCTGTGGCAAAGGCCGGCCAGTATTTCGAAATTGCCAGAGTGGCCCCGATGGTAGAAAAATGGCCATAGTCGAAATAGAGGAACTGGCCTGCGTCGGCGTAAGAGCAACGTCCGGCGCTACAGAGGAAATTCAGCGGATCGATAAAGGTGGCGCCTTTGGTAAATGCGCGCACACGGTTGTTGATGTCGGGATCCATGGCCATTGGCCAGGACGTATCATCGAGATTTTCGCGCTTTGCGAAGAACGCGATTTTCCGAACATCGGTTATGAACTGCGGGGACTGGCCGATGACAAACACGCGCACACCCAGACCACGAACGGTATCGATCGTTTGCTGGAGACTGTCGAAACTTCTGGCCTCATAATCGGTCCACCGACCGCTGAGCACGACCGTCTTGATGCCAGCGTCCTGGATAATCTTCAGGGCTTGCTGATTGAACCGCATGCAATCCGGGCGTCCATAGGAGAAGTAGGAGAGTATCGGGGGACAGCCCGCGTAGGTGTATTCCACGATATTGGCCCGGAGTTGATTTATGTTGGCGTCCAGGCCTGGAACATAGTGGGCGGCGAACGAGTCACCCCACAACAAAACAGTTGTAGGGAAGCCGCGTGTGCGGGTGCAATCCTCGATATTCCAGTTTTCGATCCGGCTGAAGCCCTCGTTGAAACAGGTGCCATTGCCCCAGTCCCCGACAGGAATCCGCTGTTGGACATAGTCTGGAAAGCGTTGCGGAAAGCCGTTGCCGAGCGCCCCGGCCGCCCCGCCAAGGCAAAGAACAGCGATTGCGCCCGCTGAAAAGGCGAAGATGGGCGCCGGGGCGGTGAAGCTCCTTTTCTGCCGAAACGGCTGCTCGACGTACTTCCAGGAAAACGCAGCCAGCGCGAGGCTTGCTACCGTCAACGCAACGGTCATCGACGGGTCGAATTCTTCTAGTGAGAGATAGTGCGCGAACGCATTGATCGGCCAGTGAACAAGATACAGTGAATAGGAGATGAGGCCGATCCAGACCAGCGGCCGGACTTCTAGTATGCGGCTGGCGATCGTCGAGGGGCTGTTTTGGCCAACATAGATGAGCAGGACCGTTCCGACGCAGGGATACAAGGCGTTGTAGCCCGGGAACGGATCGCTCTCCGAGATCGCAAAGAACCCGATGGCGAGAAGGCCAAATCCGGCCAACCCGAGCAGTTCCATTAGAAACCGGCTGCTCAGGGGCTGGGGGCGTTTCAGCATGAGCACGGCGCCCAGCATGAGCTCCCAGATCCGTGTCGGCAGCAGGTAGAATCCCGCGTTTGGCGCCAGCCACGTCGCCATGACCGCCAGCACGAAACTGCCGAGGATGATCGGCAGGAGTATCGTCAGCCAGCGTTTGGCAAAAAAGCGGTAGATCAGGAACATCAGGATCGGGGCAAAGATATAGTACTGTTCCTCGACCGAAAGCGACCACGTGTGCAACAGCGGTCGGAGCTCGGCATCGATCGAGAAGTAATTTGACGTTTTCCAGAAATAGATGTTCGACCAGAAAGTCGAAGCAGCTATGACGCTGAGACTGAATTCATGCAGATCCGACGGCAGAAGAATGAACAGGGCCGCAATACAGGTGAGAAGCGTGACAAAGATCAGCGCCGGCAGAATGCGCCGGGCGCGGCGCCAGTAGAAGCTGACGATCGAAAACTGGCCGCGTTCAAGGTCGTCCAGAAGGCTTCCGGTGATCAGGTAACCAGATATGACGAAGAAGATATCGACGCCGGTAAAGCCGCCTGGAATTGCCGAGATGCCGAAATGGAAGAGTACGACCGGCAGTACCGCAACGGCCCGAAGACCATCGATATCGCGCCTGTACTTCATTCAAGAAGCCCTGTGTTCGCAAGTCACGGTGAGGCAGCGCAGTCCGTCCATCACCGGGCGATGAGTCTGGCAGTTCGATATCAACTGGTTACCCTCTGTCGCCCAATTTTGCTGCACTGCAACATAAGTGTCAAGAGCACAATTCGGCAAAGCGCCGACCGCAGCAACTGAGCGATCGCCTTGATGCCGGGCGGCCAAGTGCGTTATTTTTGGAGCTGTGCCCGAATCGGGGCAACCGAATCTGGAGACACGCCTTGTCCGCACTGACGCGCTTTCTCGGCGACACGCCGCTCCGGGTGCTCCTGAAGCTGCTGGTGCTGTCGTTCCTAGTCGGCCTTGTCATGAACGCTTTCGGCTGGTCGCCGATGGATGTGCTCTACGGCATCCGCAATGTCTTCGTCGATCTCTGGAACCTCGGCTTCCGCGCTATTGACCGTTTCCTCGGCTACATCCTGCTGGGCGCGGCGATCGTCATTCCAGCCTTCATCCTGCTCAGGATCGCCAACTACCGGAAATAGAGCAGACGCCGAACCGAAGGTCAGCGTGCGTCAGGCAAAGCCTGAGGCCACTTCGAACAGGACGGCATGGCGCGCGGCCAGAGCCGCCAAGTCAGTCGAATAGCCGCCGCCGATAACGCCGCAGACCGGGATGCCGAGCGCGCGGAAATGACGGATCACCATGTCGTCGCGGGCACGCAGCCCTTCGTTCGACAGCCACAACCTGCCGAGCCGGTCCTCGGCATGGACGTCGACCCCGGCATTGTAGAAAACGATGTCCCAGCGCGCCCTGGCGGTGAGTTCCGGCAGCATGCCGCCCAACGTTTCGAGATAGGCCGCATCGCCGGTGCCGTCGGGCAGGGCGATATCGAGGTCGGAAGCGATCTTGCGCGTCGGATAGTTACGATCGCCATGCATGGAAAAGGTGAAAACCCGCCGTTCAGCGCCCAAAATGTCGGCCGTGCCGTCACCCTGATGCACGTCGAGATCGACGATCAGGATATTGCCGGCGACGGCTTCGGCAAGCAGCACCAGTGAAGCCACCGCAACATCGTTGAAGGTGCAGAAGCCGGCGCCTTGCGCGCGCCGCGCATGATGGCTGCCGCCGGCGGTATTGCAGGCGATGCCGTTCAGCAACGCCAGCCGCGCCGCCAGCACGGTGCCACCCGTTGCGAGCTGCGCCCTGAGCGAGACGCGCGGGCCTACCGGAAAGCCAATCTCGCGCTCGATTTTTTCTGGCACTTCGCAGGCCAGCACCTGGTCGACATAGCCGGCGGCATGGGCAAGCTTCAGCCATGATGCCGGGGCCGGCTCGGGCACATTGAGCGCGGCGTGGCCGGCCAGTCCGCGAGCGCCCAAGGCTTCCATCAGCAGCTTGTATTTGCTCATCGGGAAGCGATGATTGACGGCAAAACCGGCGTCGTAGTCGGGATGATGAACGATCTGCAGGGGCATGAGCGGCAGGTGCTTTTTAGAGCGACTTCGGGTCAGAGCGGCTTGGATGCCCATTGATCGAGGCTGGTATCGCGCAACTCGTGCAGTGATTTGAGCCTTTGCATGTCCGCGAACCGGGCCATACCGGCAAGAATGCGGCCCGGCAGTGCCGGCCCGGCATAGATCATGCCGGTGTAGAGTTGGACGAGATCGGCGCCGGCGCGGATCTTTTCAAGTGCCGTCTCCGCGGAATCGACGCCGCCGACGCCGATGATGGCGGGGTCCGGGCCAAGCAGTTTGCGCATCTTTGCCAGCACGATCGTCGAGCGCTCGAATAGCGGTTTTCCCGAAAGCCCGCCGGTCTCGCCGGCAAGATCGGCGCTGCGCAGCCGCGGCCGCGCGATGGTCGTGTTGGAGACGATGACGCCGTCTATTGCTTTCTCGGTGACCTCGGCGGCGATATCCTCCAGTTCGGCCTCGACCAGGTCCGGCGCGATCTTCAGAAAGATGGCCGGCTGCGCGGCCGCTGCCGCACGTGCGGCCATGACGCGCGACAGCAGCTCGCCAAGCTGTTCACGCGCCTGCATGTTGCGCAGGCCCGGCGTGTTCGGCGAGGAGATGTTGACCGTCAGATAGCTGGCGTGTGGCGCAAACCTGGCAACGCCGCGTTCATAGTCACCGACGCGGTCGGTGCTGTCCTTGTTGGCGCCGACATTGACGCCGACGATCCCGGCGCGGCCCTTGCGGGCGGCAAGCCGTTGTTCGGCGGCCGCGTGACCCTCGTTGTTGAAGCCCAGCCGGTTCATCACCGCTTCGTCGGATGTCAGCCGGAAAATGCGCGGCTTCGGGTTGCCGGCCTGCGGCAGCGGCGTGATCGTGCCGACCTCGGCAAAGCCGAAGCCAAGGCCAAGCAGCGCATCGGGAACCTCGGCGTTCTTGTCGTAGCCGGCGGCCATGCCGAGCGGATTGGGGAAATCGATGTCGCAGACGCTGACTTTCAGCCTGTCGTCGCGCACGGGTCTCCCGCCTATCGGCAGCCCGCATTTCAGCGCCGCGATCGACAGGCCGTGGGCGGCTTCCGGATCGAATGCGAACAGGAACCTCTGGCCGAGCCGGTCGAGCACGCTCATTCGGCCTCCAGCGTCGGGAATTGGTGCCGGCCATCGGTGCCGAGCGGCAATGGTTGCACCCAGACGACGGCGTTGAGGTCGAGCGGGCCGTAAAGATGCGGGAACAGCGCACCACCGCGCGAGACCTCGTATTTCAGCGCATCACCCAGTCTGGCGTCATCGACGGCGACCAGCAGCAGCCCGGTCTGGCCGGCAAAGTGTTTTGCCGCGGTTTCCTTGGCCTGGCCGGCGGTGGAAAAATGAATGAAGCCGTCGGCGACATCGATCGGCGCGCCGGTGAAGCGGCGATTTCTTTCGGCCTCGCGCCACAGCGGTTCAGGCACTATCTTGTAGATAAGCTGAGACATGGTTGCGCTATAGTCCGAACCAATCGTACGGGGAAGAGCGGGCCAGGGTTCTTCCCCATTTCCGGCGCAAACATGCGATAAGATTGCGCTTACTGGCCTATGGAGGACAAACAATATGCGTCCGCAGCACGTCTTGATCCCTGCAGCCCTCGTCTCGCTCGTCGCGGCATCAGCCTTTTCCGAGGAAGCCGACCGCTACCGGTTGGAAAAGTCGGCCACCGGCTATGTCCGCATGGACACGCAGACCGGTGCGATGTCGATCTGCGAGGAGCGTTCCGGCCAGCTCGTCTGCAAGATGGCGGCCGATGAACGCGCCGCCTTCCAGGACGAGATCGACCGGCTGCAAAGTTCGGTGAAGGCGCTCGACCAGCGCGTCGTCAAGCTCGAGAACTCGCTTGCCGCCCGCTTTGAGTCGACATTGCCCAGCGAGGAGGATTTCAACAAGACGATGAGCTACATGGAGCGCTTCCTGCGCGGCTTCATGGGCATCGTCAAGGACATGGAAAAGGACAGCGGCGAGGATGGCCTCAAGCCAAATTCGCAAAAAACCTGAGCACCGTTCACCGGGGAAGCCCGGCGCACCGGCTTGCCGCTTGAAAACGGCTGATATCGCCGCATAATCGTTCGACTGATCCCGCAAGAAGCAGACAATCATCAATGGGATTCGGGGAGGGCCATGTGCCGTCAGGCTATACTTTCGTCATCGCTGACGATCATCCGCTTTTTCGCGGTGCGCTGAGAGAGGCGCTTGCCGGCATCGGCGACGTCGCCGGCATTCACGAGGCCGGCGATTTCGAAAGCGCCAAGGCGCTGGTCGTGGCCAATGAGGACGTCGATCTGGTGCTGCTCGACCTGTCGATGCCAGGCGCTAGCGGCCTTTCCGGTCTGATCTCGCTGCGCGGCATCCATCCGACGGTGCCGCTGGTGGTGGTGTCGGCACATGACGACCCGGTGACCATCCGGCGCGCGCTCGACCTCGGCGCTTCGGGTTTCATCTCCAAATCGGCCAGCATGGAGGAGATCCGCAGCGCTGTGCAGTCGGTGCTTGCCGGCGACATCGCTGCGCCCACCGGCATCGATCTCGGCGTCGAGCGCGATCCCGAGATATCCGATCTGATCAAGCGGCTGCAGACGCTGACGCCGCAGCAGACGCGCGTGCTCGGCATGCTGGCGGAAGGTCTGCTCAACAAGCAGATCGCCTACGAGCTCGGTGTCTCCGAAGCGACGATCAAGGCGCATGTCTCGGCCATTCTGCAGAAGCTTGGCGTCGACAGCCGCACCCAGGCGGTGATCCTGCTGTCCAAGATCGGCAGCGACCCGCTGGCGGCGGCCGGCTGACCCTCCGGCTTTACTCGGCTGCCGACGCCAGCGGCCTGACCCTCGCCATCATCGAGCGCAGCACCGCTGGTTTGAGCGGCTTGTTGATCACCGGCACGTCGAGCCTGCCGGCGCTGGCGCGCACCTCGCTCGAGCGGTCGGCGGTGACCAGCACCGCCGGCATGTCATGGCCATGGATAGCGCGCAGTTTGGCGATGGCGTCAAGGCCGGTCTCGCCGTCGAGATGATAGTCGGCAAGCACGATGTCGGGCCGACGCATGCCGGACCCCTCGAGATCCCTCGAGCCGGCAAACGTGTCGACGCTGCAGCCCCAGCCTTCGAGCAGCAGCCGCATGCCGTCGAGGATGCGGGCGTCGTTGTCGATGCAGAGCACGCGGAGCCCGGCAAGCGAAGCAGCCGTGCGGACCGGCGCCTTGGCCTCGATCTCGCGCCGCGGCTCCTGCACTGCCGCGACCGGCAGGACGACGGAAAAGCGTGTGCCCTTGCTCGGGCTTGAAAATATCTGGAGTTCGAGGCGCAAGACGCGAGCGATGCGGTCGACGATCGAAAGGCCGAGCCCCAGGCCTTCGGCTTCGCGGGCGCCCTCATCGAGCCGGGTGAATTCGTGAAAGACCGTGTTCAGCTTGTCGGCGGCAATGCCGATGCCGGTGTCGATCACCTGTATCTCGGCCAGTTCGCCGCGCCGCCGCACGCCGACCAGGATGCGGCCATGGCGGGTGTATTTGATGGCATTGGATACGAGGTTCTGGATCAGGCGGCGCAACAGATTGCGGTCAGTCGTCACGCTGAGCGACGATGGCATGATCGTCAGGCTGAGTTTCTTCTCGGCGGCAAGCGGCTGAAAGTCGTTGCCGATCTGGCGCAGCAGTCCGTCCAGGCTGAAGGCCGTGTCGTCCGGTTTCATCGCGCCGGCGTCGAGACGGGAAATGTCGAGGACTGCGCCGAGAATGGTCTCGACCGATTCCAGCGAGGATTCGATGTTGATCGCGGCCTTGCCCGCAGGTCCCTTGCCGGCCTTTTCGATCAGCGACGAGCAATAGAGACGAGCAGCGTTCAGCGGTTGCAGGATGTCATGGCCGGCGGCAGCGAGGAAGCGGGTCTTGCCGAGATTGGCCTCCTCCGCCAGCATCTGCGCCTGTGCCAGCTCCTCGTTGACGCGGGTCAGTTCGACGGTGCGGTTCTTGACGCGCTGTTCGAGCGTTTCATTGGCGCGCTTCAGCGCCAGGTCCTGATCAACGCGCCCGGAAATGTCGGCATAGGTGGCAACGATGCCGCCATCCGGCATCGGGTTGGAGCGCAATTCCAGGATGCGGCCGCTGGTCTTCAGCTCCATCTGCCAGGGGCTGACGAAGCTGGTGAGGCGGTTGAGCATCGTCACCCGCTGGTCGGCCGGAATGTCGCCGCGCTCGGCAAGGTGGCGCAGGATGCGGTCGAGCGAGACGCCGACCTGGCCCATCTCGTCGGGCAGGTCGAACAGCGCCCGATATTGGCGGTTCCAGCAGATCAGCCGGAAATCCCTGTCGAAGACGGTGATGCCCTGTTCCATCTGGTCGAGCGCGATCTGCAGCAGGTCGCGGTTGTGCTGCAACGCTTCGGTGGCGTCGTCGAGCAGGCGAAAGGCGTCCTTCGCCTCTCGATCATTGCGGCGCAGCAGCAGCGACAGGATGAGCCGCGCCGAAGAGGAGCCGACGGCACTTGCCAGAAGCTGCTCGGAGAAACGGATGACGTCCATGCTGGCCTGCTCGTTGCCGTGCAGCGAAGCGCCGTTGCTCTTTTCGAACGACTGAAACGACCGTTCAGTGCGTTCGACGCCGAGATAGCGCGCGATGGTGTCCTTGAGGTCGTTGACGGTGACGGTGGTGCGGAAGCGGCGCAGGCTCGGCATCGGGCTCGCCTCGCGCGGCACGAAAATCGACGCCTGGATGCGCTCCAGCGGCACCGACGCGCGCGACAGCGAGCCTAGCACGAAGAACAGCGTGTTGACCGACAGGCTCCACAGGACACCGTGGTTCAGCGGCTCGGCGACGGTGCCGAACAGCGCTTGCGGCCGCAACGCTTCGAAACCGAACAGGCCGTGGACGACGATGCCGGTATCGGACGCGGCGAGCGAAGGAAGCAGCAGCGTATAGCTCCAGACGACGATGCCGGCGACCATGCCGAGCGCCGCCCCCCTACCGTTGGCGCCGCGCCAGATCAGCCCGCCGATCAAGGCCGGCGCGAACTGCGCGATCGCGGCGAACGACATCAGGCCGATCGAGGAGAGCCGCGCGCTGTTGGTGCTCTCGCGATAGTAGAGGAAGGCGACGAACAGCATGATGAAGATCGCCGCCCGTCGCACGTTGAGGATGAGCGCTGACCAGTCCTCGTTCTCCGATGTCGTGGTCTTGAGCAGGCGACGCACGAACAGTGGAATGACGAGATCGTTGGAGATCATGATCGACAGCGCGACGCTTTCGACGATCACCATCGCGGTGGCCGCTGACAGGCCGCCGATGAAGGCGGCCATGGCCAACACATCGTGACCGCTGAGCAGCGGCAGCGACAGGACATAGAGGTCGCTGCTGGTCCTGGTGCCGACCAGCGCCAGGCCGGCGAGCGCGATCGGCAGCACGAAAAGGTTGATCGCCACCAGATAGAGCGGAAACACCCATGTCGCGGTGCGCAGTTCGGCCTCGCTGCGGTTCTCGACGATGGTGACATAGAACTGGCGCGGCAGCATGATGATGGCGAAACCGCTCAAACACGTCAGCACCAGCCAGGTTGCGAGCGAGGTGCTGTAGCTCATCGCTTGCTGAACTTGCGAATTCTCGGCGAGCTTGTCGACCATATCGCCCGGGCCGCCGAAGATCAGGAACGTCACCATCAGGCCGATCGCCAGGAAGGCCGCGAGCTTGACGACCGTTTCCACCGCGACGGCCAGCACCAGCCCGTCCTGGTGCTCGGTGGCGTCGGCGTGGCGCGTGCCGAACAGCACCGCAAACAGCGCGAGCAGCATGGCGACGACCAGTGAGATGTCGCTGACGAACGGATCGAACGAAGGCGGCGAGCCGGTATAATGCTCGACCATCAGGCTGACCGAGCCGGAAATCGCCTTTAACTGCAGCGCCATGTAAGGCACCGCGCCGACCGTCGCGATCAGCGTGGCAATCGCTGCTACGGCGAAACTCTTGCCGTAGCGGGCGCCGAGGAAGTCGGCGATCGAGGTGATCTTCTCTGTCTTGGCCAGCCTGACGATGCGCCGAAGCAGCGGAAAGCCGAACACGAACACCAGCACCGGGCCGATATAGATGCCGAGGAATTCAAGGCCGCGCTCGGAGGAAAGGCCGACCGAACCGAAGAACGTCCAGGAGGTGCAGTAGATCGCCAGGCTGAGCGCATAGATGAAGGGCCGGGCCCGGTCAGACCCGGATGTCGTTGAGCGCCGGTCGCCGAGGCTGGCGATGGCGAACAGCAACGTCACATAGGCAATCGCAATGATGACGACGAACCAGCCCTGCACGGCCTGACAATCCTCCCTTGCCGGTTTTGCATCCGGCCTGCTGAGACGCAATCACAGCTTGGCGATCAAGTCCATCGCGGCTTTCGGCGCAAATGGCTGCGGCTTCGGAATCTTGGCCGGCGGAAACGGTCTTTTGTCCATGCTGCAACTGCAGGCTTTTGCTATTGTGCCAGTGAAGCCAACGATCGGGCGAGGGCGGCGGCCTGGCCCGTCAGAACAAGGAGGGTCGAATGCTGAAAGAATTCCAGGAATTCATTTCCCGGGGTAACGTCATGGACCTGGCCGTCGCCGTCATTATCGGCGCTGCCTTCAGCAAGATCGTCGATTCCCTAGTCAATGACATCATCATGCCGATAATCGGGGCGATTTTCGGCGGACTCGACTTCAACAATTATTTCCTGCCCTTGTCCTCAGCCGTCAACGCCACGTCACTGGCGGATGCCAAGAAGCAGGGCGCAGTCTTCGCCTATGGCAGTTTCATCACCGCCGCGCTGAATTTCATTATCCTCGCTTTGATCATCTTCCTGATGGTCAAGGCCGTGAACAATCTGCGCAAGCGTCTGGAGCGTGAGAAGCCAGCTGCGCCTGCGGCCGCTCCGCCGGCCGATGTTGCGCTGCTCACTGAAATTCGCGATCTCCTCGCCAGGAAATAGCCCGAAGACAGATTCCCTGGACCAAAACCCCGGCCGTTTGCGGCCGGGGTTTTCTGTTTTCGCCTGTCGCGAAACGCGCTAGCAGTCCAGAAGACGAAAACGGATCTATCCATGACCCTGATCGAGAATTTGCGCGCCGAGGCCCGGGCCGCGCCGGAAAGCGGCATTGTCGCCGTCATGAACCGCGGCCGCGACCGCGATGGCATGATCCCGCTCTGGGCCGGCGAGGGCGACCTGCCGACGCCCGCCTTCATCACCGATGCCGCTGCCCGGGCGCTAGCCGGCGGCGAGACCTTCTATACCTGGCAGAAAGGCATCCCCGAGCTGAGGCAGGCGCTCGCCCGCTATTACGTCAGGCATTTCGGCAAGCGCTTCGCCGAGGAAGAATTCATCGTCACCGGCTCGGGCATGCATGCCATCCAGCTGGCGATCGATGCCGTCGCAGGGAAGGGGGACGAACTCGTCTATCTGTCGCCGGCCTGGCCGAATTTCGCCGCAGCCGCCGGTGTGGCGGGCGCTATTCCGGTCGCTGTCACGCTCGACCAGTCCGGCAATGGCTGGTCCTGCGACGTCGGCAAGATCGAGGCGGCGATCACGCCAAGGACAAAGGCGCTGTTCGTCAACACACCCTCCAACCCGACCGGCTGGACCGCCGACAGGGAGACGCTGCAGGCGATCCTCGATCTTGCCCGTGGAAGGGGCCTGTGGATCATCGCCGACGAGATCTATTCGCTGTTCCACTACGGCGATGGTCGCGCGCCGTCCTTTATCGATATCATGGCCGACGAGGATCGCATCCTGTTCGTCAACAGTTTTTCCAAGAACTGGGCGATGACCGGCTGGCGGGTCGGCTGGATCAAGACCCATCCTTCGCTGCAGCAGGTGTTCGAGAACCTGGTCCAGTATTCGACCTCCGGCGTTGCCCAGTTCATGCAGCGCGGCGCGGTCGTCGCCCTCGATGAGGGCGATGCCTTCATCGTCGAGCAGGTGGAGCGGGCAAGGGCGGCGCGTGACCTGGTCTGCGGCATCCTGGCTGCGACCGGCAGGGCACGCTTCACCGTGCCGCAGGGAGCGTTCTATCTGTTCTTCGCGGTCGACGGCGTTACCGATTCACGCGCCGCCGCCTTCGACATCGTCGACCGCGCCAATGTCGGCCTGGCGCCCGGAACCGCCTTCGGCCCCGGCGGCGAAGCCTTTCTCAGGCTATGCTTCCACCGCCGCCTCGACCAGCTCGAGGAAGCCGCACACCGGCTGGCGAAGTGGATGAAGAGTGTGTGAGAGTCAGATCCGCCCGAGTGTGCGCAAGCGAAGCGACGTCGCGTAGGCCCTAGGAACCATACCGTGACCTTCGAATGCCGCGGCGTGGAAGAACAACGCGGCACCGAGAGCGGAGACCGCCATCATGCCCTCGGCTGAAGATCACCCGCCGGACTTCGGCACCAGCAGCGGAATGACGCGGTCGCTTTCCCTCACGGCCGGCCGGCCCGCAGAACCGTAAGAGATACCCAAAGCATCCCAGGTCTCGACCAGAGCGTCCTGCAGTCCCGCGATCAGTTGATCCGAATGGAACGGCGTCGGCGTGATCCGCAGCCGTTCGGTGCCGCGCGGCACGGTCGGGTAGTTGATCGGCTGGATATAGATGCCGTGGACGCCGAGCAGGCGGTCGCTGGCCATCTTGCACAGCTCGGGATCGCCGACGAGCAGCGGCACGATGTGGGTAGCGGACTCCATCACCGGCAGGCCGGCGGCGGTAAGGACCTGCTTGGTCCGCGTCGCCTGGCGCTGCTGCGCGGCTCGTTCGGCCTGTGAGCGCTTGAGATGGCGGATCGACGTGGTCGCCGCGGCGGCAATGGCCGGCGGCAGCGCCGTGGTGAAGATGAAGCCCGGCGCATAGGAGCGCACGGCATCGATCACCGCACTTGTGCCGGTGATATAGCCGCCGAGCGTGCCGAACGCCTTGGCCAGCGTGCCTTCGATGATGTCGATACGGTCGGCCAGCCCTTCGCGCTCGGTGATGCCGCCGCCGCGCGGTCCGTACATGCCGACGGCATGCACCTCGTCGATATAGGTCATGGCGTTGTAGCGCTCGGCAAGTTCGACGATCTGTTTGATCGGCGCGATATCGCCATCCATCGAATAGACGCTCTCGAAGACGATCAACTTGGCGCGCTCGCGGCCCGCCGCCTGCAGCAGGCTTTCGAGATGCGCAACGTCGTTGTGGCGGAAGATCTTCTTCTCGGCGCCCGAACGCCGCACGCCCTCGATCATCGAGGCGTGGTTCAACTCGTCCGAGACGATCAGGCAGTTGGGTAGCAGCCGCGCAATGGTCGAGATCGAAGCTTCGTTAGAGACGAAGCCGGAGGTAAAGACGAGCGCGGCTTCCTTGTCGTGCAGGTCGGCCAGTTCCAGTTCGAGCTCGACCAGCGGATTGCTGGTGCCGGAGATGTTGCGGGTGCCACCGGCGCCGGATCCCATCTTGCCGGCGGCGTTCTGCATCGCGGCGATGACGTCGGGATGCTGGCCCATGCCGAGATAGTCGTTGGAGCACCAGACGGTGATTTCCTGGGCGCGGCCGTTGGCGCGCCAGATGGCGCGTGGGAAGTTCCCCACGATGCGCTCGAGGTCGGCGAAGATGCGATAGCGACGCTCGGCGTGAAGCTGGTCGATCGCGTCTTCGAAGAACCGCTGATAGTTCATTTCGGCTTCCCAATTTTTGCGTGGGATCATAATCATTGCCCTATTCGCCGTCTACTTGGCCTTTTTGGTCAAAATGCCACGCCCCAAGCCTGTTCCTAACGGCCACGGATCATGGCCTATTCCCTTGATGTGGATCAATTTTGTTTCAGGACGATGCCATGCGCCGATGAGACTGGTTACCGCAGGCACTGATGGAAATGGACTAATGGCCCAGTGGCAGGCTTTCCAGTAAGGCGGGTGTGGAGACAGCTTCCGATTAATCTTGAGCAGCGAGGACACGGATGACGGTTTTGGTGACAGGCGGCGCTGGCTATATCGGCAGCCATATGGTCTGGGAACTGCTGGACGCGGCCGAGAGCGTTGTCGTCCTCGACCGGCTTTCGACCGGCTTCGAATGGGCGGTGGCGCCGGAGGCAAAGCTTGTCGTCGGCGATGTCGCCGACAAGGAGCTGGTCGGCGGGGTCATCCGCGACAATCATGTCGATGCGATCATCCATTTTGCCGGCTCCATCGTGGTTCCCGAATCGGTCGCCGACCCGCTCGGCTATTACGAGAACAACACCTGCAAGACGCGCACGCTGATCGAGACCGCGGTGCGCGAAGGCGTGCCCAATTTCATCTTTTCCTCGACCGCCGCCGTCTATGGCGGCGCCGGGCTGGAGCCGGTGCGCGAGGATGCGCGCCTTGCACCGGAATCGCCCTATGGCCTGTCCAAGCTGATGAGCGAATGGATGCTGCGCGACGCCGCAATCGCCCACGGCTTGCGCTATACGGCGTTGCGCTACTTCAACGTCGCCGGCGCCGATCCGAGGGGCCGCACCGGCCAGTCGACGCCGGGCGCCACGCATCTGATCAAGGTCGCCTGCGAGACGGCGCTCGGCAAGCGGCCCTTCATGGAAGTGTTCGGCACCGACTATCCGACGCCCGACGGCACTTGCATGCGCGACTACATCCATGTCAGCGATCTGGCGGCGGCGCATCGGCTGGCGCTGGAACGGCTGCGCGCCGGGGGACCAAGCCTCGTCGCCAATTGCGGCTACAGCCACGGCTATTCGGTGCTCGAAGTTATCGACAGCGTGCGCCGCGTCTTTGGCCATGATTTCGACGTGCGGATCGGCGAGCGCCGTGCGGGCGACGCGGCGGCGGTGGTCGCCAATTCGGAGCTGGCGCGCCGCGAGCTCGGTTGGACCCCGCAACGCGATGACCTCGACCGGATCGTCGCCGACGCGCTGGCTTGGGAGCGTATCCTGACCGGCAAGAATTCGGCGCGGAGCTGAAGTCCCGGTTTTTCCTCCGTGGGCTCGTAGATCGAGCGTGGAAGCGCTATTGAAGGAGCTGCGCGGCTGAAACGTGGAGGCGTTTCGGCCGCGTCTGATCCTTTGGGGGCGGCATGAAGATATTGGTCCTTGGCGCTGGCGTCGTCGGCACGGCGGCGGCCTACTATCTGGCGAGCGACGGCCACGAGGTGACCGTGATCGAACGCCATCCGATGGCGGCGCGAGGCACCAGCCAATCGAATGCGGGCCTGGTGTCGCCCGGCGACGCCACCGCCTGGGCCTCGCCCGCTGCGCTGAGGACGTTTTTGCGCGCGCTCTACAACCACGATCTCGGCATCAAGGTGCGGCTGCGCTTCGATCCTTATTTCTTCGCCTGGAGTCTGCGCTTCCTGCGCCAATGCACGCATGCGCGACTGCGCGCCAACACCGACATCAAGCTGCGCCTGGCGCTTTATTCGCGCGACTGCATCAACGCCATCTCGGCCGACACCGGCATTCACTATGACGAGCGCAAGAAGGGCATTCTCTATTTCTTCCGCTCGCAGCAGAGTTTTGATACCGGCACCGACAATTACCGCTATCTCGCCGAGCACGGTCTGCCGATCGAGATCGTCGGCCGCGACCGGCTGGTCGAGATCGAGCCCGGCCTTGCCGGGGCCAGGGACAGAATAGCCGGCGGCGTCTATTCGCCGATCGACCAGACCGGCGACTCCAGCCAATTCACCCGAAACCTCGCTGCCTATGCCGCCGAGAAACTCGGCGTCCAGTTCCTCTACGGCACGACGGTCGAAGGCCTCGACATCGAAGGCGATCGGGTGCGCGCGGTGATGACCTCGGCCGGCCCGATAACAGCCGACGCCGTGGTCATCTCGATGGGGCCGGAGAGTGGCCTGCTCGGCCGCCGCTACGGCGTCGACCTGCCGGTCTATCCGGTCAAGGGCTATACCGCGACCGTGCCGCTGGAGGACGAGAGCAAGGGCCCGACCATGGGCGGCGCCGACGAGGATCAGCTTATCGGCTATTCCAGGCTCGGCAACCGGCTGCGGCTTGCTTCGACCGCCGAGTTCACCGGCTTCGACCGCAGCCACAAGCCGAGCGATTTCGCCGCCATGTTCAGGACCGGCAAGGAGCTTTTCCCGGGCGCCTTCGACGAGAACAAGGCCGAGCTCTGGGCCGGTCTGCGGCCGATGATGCCGAACTCGGTCCCGGTCATCGGCCGGGCGCGCTACAGCAATCTCTATCTCGATACCGGCCACGGCCATGTCGGCTGGACCATGGCCTGCGGCTCGGGAAAATTCCTTGCCGATGTGGTCGCCGGCCGCAAGCCGGAGATCGACCCGCAAGGGCTGGTCTATGTCAATTGAGGGAGAATTAATCGTCGTGTCGGCACCGGGAAGATAAATGCGTCTAATACCGTGCACAAATTCTGAGTAGAAAAATGTCGGGACCGCAAGTCGCCATCGACCTTGGCCGCATTGAGCGCAATGCGCGCACCATCGTCGACCGCTGCGCCCTGTCCGGCATCAGGGTATTCGGCGTTACCAAGGGCACCTGCGGCATGCCGCAGGTGGCGCGCGCCATGCTGCGCGGCGGCGTAGCCGGCATCGCCGAATCGCGCTTCGAAAACATCCGCCGGCTGCGCGACAGCGGCATCACCGCCCCGATCATGCTGCTGCGCAGTCCGCCGATGGCACGCATCGAGGAGGTTGTGCGCACCGTCGACATCAGCCTGCAATCCGAACTCGCCACCATCCGCGAACTATCGCGCATCGCCGAGCGTATGGACCGCGTCCACGACATCATGCTGATGATCGATCTTGGCGACCTCAGGGAAGGCATCTGGCCGAACGACCTCATCCCGACGGTCGAGCAGATACTGGCGCTCAGCGGCGTGCGCATCGCCGGCATCGGCACCAATCTCGGCTGCTTCGGCGCCATCATGCCGACGCAGGAAAATCTCGGGCAGCTCGTCGCCCACGCCTACAAGACCGAGCGCCTGTCCGGCGCAACGCTCGACTGGATCTCTGGCGGCGCGTCTTCGTCGCTGACGCTGCTGCTCGAAGGCAGGCTGCCCGCCGGCATCAACAATCTGCGGGTTGGCGAGGCGATCCTGCAGGGTGGCGTCGAGACTTTTCGCGACACGCCATGGGCCGAACTCGAACCCGATGCCTGCCGGCTGACCAGCGACATCATCGAGGTCAAGCTGAAGCCGTCGCGGCCGATCGGCCAATCCGGCTACGACGCTTTCGGCAACCAGCCGGTGTTTGCCGACGATGGCGACCGGTTGCGCGCCATCGCCAATATCGGCCGCGAGGATGTCTTGATCGAAGGTTTGACGCCGATTGCCAAGGGCGTGCGGGTGCTTGGCGCCTCCAGCGACCATCTGCTTCTCGACGTGACCGATGCCGAGCCGCCACCCGCCGTCGGCGACCGTGTCGCCTTCCGCATGAGCTATGGCGCCATGCTGCTGGCGATGACCTCGGAATATGTCGAAAAGGCGCCAATGCACGATGTCGAGGATTTCTCCGGCCGCAAGATGGTGTCGATATCTGCCGAACCGGCGGCGGCCGGCATCCTGGCCAGGGAGGCGACCGGCGCCCGGCTGGAGGCGATGAATTTCGATGTCGTCGAACTGGCCGATATCGAGCGGCCGCCGTCCGGCCTGGTCCGGCTCACCGCCGGCAGCGACCGGCGCATCGCCCACAAGGCGCTGACGGCGACCGCGCGGGCGACGCACTCGTTTGGCCTGATCTGGATCGATTCCATCGCCGCGCTGATGCCCGAGGACGAAGACGGCATCGACCTGCCGGAACGTTCGGTGCTGGCGCGGGCGCTCGGCCTCGACCACAAGCCCGGCGCGCTGCAGCCACAACTGTCGCCGGAAAATGTCGTCATTGTCGGTTTGCGCCATGCCGATCCGGCCGAGGCCCGGGTGCTGAAGGATTCGCGCGTCTGCGCCTTCACCATGACCGACATCGACGCCATGGGCATGCGCGATGTGATGCACGAGGCGATCCGCATCGCCTCCTCCGGCACGCAAGGCTTTCATGTCAGCTATTCGCCTGAGGTGACCGAATTCGCCGGCTGGGCGGCGGGCTCCGGCGGCATCACGGTGCGCGAAACGCATCAGGCGATGGAGGCGATCGCGCTGTCCGGCGGGCTGTTGTCGATGGACGTTTCCGGCCTGACATCAGGTCTGGAACCGCGATTGGCGGCGGAAACGGTCAATTTCGTCATGTCGGCGTTTGGCAAGCGGATTTTGTGATCAGCCCTGTGCGTCGACCGCCGCGCGCCATGAACGTGCATAATCCGCCCAGGCCGGGTCGACCGGCGGTTCGAACCTTTCGCCGGCGCCTTGTACCGTTCCTTGGTCCGACGCCAACAGGGCGGCGCCGATGCTGGTGCCGGTTGCGGCCTCCGACGCGATGACGGCACGTGCGGTGGCTGCAGCGAGCATGCGCGTGAAAAGCCGGTTGCGGGCGAACGGCCCCTCGACGGTCATCGGGCCGCCGGCGTCGATCAGGTCGAGGCAGGTCGCGGTCATCAGCGCCAGGTAGAAAGAGATGGCGGCAAAGCGCTGGCCGCCGTTGATGCCGTCGGCGTCGAGCCATGCTGCTCTGTGGTGCGGGAACGGCCCCGAACCCTGTTGGGTCGAAGGCAGCAGGGACGTCTTCCGCGCGAGCACTGTGGCTATGTCCGCTTCGGTCCAGTCATCCGATTGGCCTTCCGTCAGCAGCGAAAACTCACGGCCGCCCATGAAACGCGCCGACGGCACCGGATTACCGAGCGCGTTGACGTTGACGAGCGTGTCGCGGGCCGGGTCGAGCGCGATCTTGTTGCCGCCAACCGCCATCGTCACCACCCAGGTGCCGGTCGAGACGACCGAGAACGGCGGCGTATCGGACAGGAGATGCGGCAGCAGCGAGGCGTTGGAATCGTGCAAGCCGCAAAACACCGGCGTTTGCGGATCAAGCCCGGTCCGTATCGCAAGCGCGGGCAGGATCGGGCCAAGGCGATCTTTCGCCGGCCGCACCGGCGCTATCAGATGACGCCATTGCATCTTGTCGACCAGCGACGAAAAATCGGCCTTCCACGGGTTCCACAGATCGGTGTGGCAGCCAAGCGAAGTCACTTCGTTGGCGGCGACGCCGGTCAGGCGCAAGGCCCAGTATTGCGGGTACATCAGTATCGCGGCGGCCTTGGCGAACTCCGCCGGGAAGCGCTTCTGCTGCCAGAACAGCTGCGCGCCGAGATTGAGGCCGACCGGCAGGCGCGGCGTGCCCGTCTCGGCGAAGGCCGGACGGTTCGTGTCATAGTCCTCGGCAAGGGTGTCGGGCCCGGCAAATTCATAGTCGAGCACCGGCAGCGCCAACTCGCCGGCAGTGTCCACCAGCGCGCCCGTCGCGCCATGGGTGGTGATCGATATCGCGTCGATGCGCTGTTCGCGATTGATCTCGGCGAGGCTGTCGAGGATGAACGACCACAGAAGCTCAACATCGTGGTGCGGGTAGGGACCGTCAAGGACAGGCGCGTTCGCCATGCGGCGCAGCGCAACTTCGCGCAGATCGGCGAGATCGACCAGCGCCACCTTGGCGTTGGTCTTGCCGATATCGATGACGGCGACGTGGCGGGTCATTCCATATGGAACATTGTTTCCAGCGGCACCGCCACCGGCTCGTTATCAGGCCTGGTCTCCATGATGTTGGCCATTTCAGCCCACCAGCGCTGCATCACCTTGTGCTTCGGCAGGTCGTCCATGCCGTGGCCGTCGCCCCGCCACAGCACGCCGAACAAGGTGTTGGTCTCATCGTCGAGATGGATCGAATAGTCGGAAACGCCGGCCTGTTTCAGCAGTGCGACCAGCGACGGCCAGATGTCGTCATGACGCCTTTTGTATTCGGCCTTCATGCCGGGATTGAGCTTCATCTTGAACGCGTATTTCTCTGCCATCAGGTAAAACGCTCCCGCCGCACCCGCCGCCAGACGATGGGCAGCGCGATGACGATGATCAGCAGCAGGCCGATGAAGATCGACATGACGATGCCGGGCACATTGAGCAGCCCCAGGCCGAAAGTCACCAGCCCCATGATGAAGGCGGCGAGCACCACGCCCAAAATGCTGCCGGCGCCGCCCAGGATGCTGACGCCACCCAGCACCACCATGGTGATGACTTCCAATTCATAGCCTTGCGCGATCGATGGCCGGGTCGAGCCGAGCCGCGAGGTGATCAGCACCGAGGCGATGCCCGCCATCAGCCCGGTCAGGCAGAACAGGATGAACTTGATGCGGCCGACACGCACGCCGGAAAACTGTGCCGCGACCGGGTTGTTGCCGATGGCGAAGACGCGGCGGCCGAAGCTGGTCCGGTGCAGAAGGAACCAGTAGATGACCGCCGCGACGAGGAACAGCGTCAGCTCGAACGACACCACCCACCAGACATAGCCCTGGCCGAAGAAGGCGAAGCTGGAGGGATAGCCTTTGTAGGCCTGGTCGCCGAGGACGATAAAGGCGATGCCGCGAAACAGGCTCATCGTGCCGATGGTGACGACGATCGACGGCAGGCCGAGCCTGGTGACGAGCAGCCCGTTGAACGCGCCGCAGCCGAGCCCGACCAGGATGCCGATCGCCACCAGCACCGGCGTGCCGGCGCCGGCCTGCACCGCCATGCCCATCATCGTCGAGGCCAGCGCAATGATGGCGGCGACCGACAGGTCGATCTCTCCGGAAATGATCAGCAGCGCCATGGCGAGCGCGATCAGCGCCTTCTCGGTGAAGTTGAAGGTCAGGTCCGACAGCGACCACGCGTCGAGGAAATAGGGGGAGCTGAAGCTGTTGACGGCAAAGATGGCGACCGCCACCGCGACCAGCAGCGCCTCCCACGAGAAGATCGCCGAGTTGAGCGGCGTGTCGAGCCGGTCGGGAATGTGGCGCGGGGCTGGGGTGTCGGTCATGCCGCTTCCGCCTTCTTGAGAATAATGCGGCCTTGCCGGCGTTCGCCGCGCGCGTTGAGCACCACGGCCAGGATGATGGCGCTGCCCGAAATCGCCATCTGCCAGAACGGCGAGATGTTGATGACCGGCAGCGCGTTGGAGATGATGCCGAGGAACAGCGCACCAAGCACTGCGCCGCCGACCGAGCCGATGCCGCCGGCGATCGAGATGCCGCCGATGACGCAGGCGGCGATGATGTTGAGCTCGTAGCCATTGGCGACCTCGACCGAGGCGATGACATAGCGTGAGATCCAGAGATAGCCGCACAGACCGGCGGCCATCCCCGAGATGCAGAAGACAATGAACTTGGTGCGGCCGACATCGATGCCGGCGTAGATCGATGCTGTCGGATTGACGCCAATGGCATAGATCGAGCGGCCGAGCGCGGTGCGCGTCATCAACAGGAAGAACAAGGCGATGACCAGTATGGCGATCCACGACAGCACTGGAATGCCGAGAAAGGCCGCGCGCTGCAGGCCGATGAAATCAGGGCTCATCTGATCGGCATTGACCCAGGCGCCGCTGGAAATGACGAAGGTGGCGCCGCGATAGATGGTGAGCGTGCCGAGCGTCACCACGATCGAGGGAATGTTCAGCCGCCATACCAGCAGGCCGTTGATCGCGCCGAGCACCAGGCCGACCAGAAGTGCGATGACGATCAGCAGCGGGATCGGGATTGCCGGATGCGCGGCGTTCAGCATCGCCACCACCATGCCGGTGAAGCACAGGTTCGACGCCATCGACAGGTCGATCGAGCGGGTCAGGATCACCACCATCTGCCCCAGCGCCAGGATCATCAGGATCGAGGTGTCGTTGAACACCTGGCGCAGATTGCCGAAGGCAGCAAAGCCCGGAAAGCGCATCGAGATCAGCCCGATCAGCACGACGATTGCCGCGAGCAGCCAGACTTCGCGATATTTGAGCAAAACCTTCATGCCACAATCCCTGCTGCCGTCTTGACCAGCGTTTCGGCGTCGAGCCCCTTGTTGTCATAGATCGAGGCGATGCGGCCCTCGCGCATGACGATGACCCGGTCGGACATGCCGAGGATCTCGGGCAGTTCGGACGACACCATGATCACCGTTAACCCTTGAGCGACCAACTCGGCCATGAAGCCGTGCACGGCGGCTTTCGAGCCGATGTCGATGCCTTTGGTCGGCTCGTCGAGGATGATCACCTTGGGCGCGGTCGCCAGCCATTTGGCGATGACGATCTTCTGCTGGTTGCCGCCCGACAAAGTGCCGACGTCCTGGCTGAGCGAGGCAGCGCGCAGATCGAGCCGCTCGGTATAGGAACGGGCTAGCGCGAACTCTTCGGCCAGCTGCAACACACCTGACTTGGATGTGCGCTTGAGCGAGGGCAGCGAGATATTCTGGAAGATCGGCAGGCCGATCACCACGCCTTGCTTGCCGCGTTCTTCCGGCACGTAGACGATGCCGGCGTCGATCGAATCCGCCGCCGATTTCGGCATGATCGCCTTGCCTTCCAGCGTGATGGTGCCGCTGCTGGTGCGGGTGATGCC
Organism: Mesorhizobium sp. WSM4817; assembly: GCF_055811135.1. Classification (NCBI taxonomy): domain Bacteria; kingdom Pseudomonadati; phylum Pseudomonadota; class Alphaproteobacteria; order Hyphomicrobiales; family Phyllobacteriaceae; genus Mesorhizobium; species Mesorhizobium sp. WSM4817. The sequence continues at coordinate 91,156 of NZ_JBVVQQ010000015.1, forward strand.
TGATATCGCCTGCATCACCTCGCTGCGCCCGGCGCCGACAAGGCCGTAGAAGCCGAGGATCTCGCCTCTGTGCAGCTCGAAGCCGATGTCGTCGAACTCGGTCGGGTGCGACAGGCCGGAGACGGCAAGCACCGGCGCGCCGATCTCGGCCTTGCGTTGCGGAAAGATGTGATCGACGGCGCGGCCGACCATCATGCGCACGATCTGGCTCTGGCCGGCATCCCTGATCAGACCTTCGCCGACCATCTCGCCGTCGCGGAACACCGTGTAACGGTCGGCGATGCGATAGATCTCGTCGAACTTGTGGCTGATGAACAGGATCGCCTTGCCTTCGCTCTTCAGGAACTCGACCAGCAAAAACAGCTCCTCGATCTCCTTCAGCGACAGCGCTGCGGTCGGCTCGTCCATAATGACGATCTGGGCGTCGATAGACATGGCGCGGGCGACTGCGACGAGGTGCTTGTTGGCGATGCCGAGATCCTTCAGCCGCGCATCGGCGTCGATGTGGCCGGCGCCCATGGTGTTCAGTACTTCACGGGCATTCTTGCGCATGGTGCGCCAGTCGATGGTGCCGAGGGGCGATCGCGGCGCATGGCCGAGAAAGATGTTCTCGGCCACCGTCAGGTCGTCGAACAGCACGGTTTCCTGGTGGATGGCGGTGATGCCGTGCCCGAAGGCGGCATGCGCGCTGGGCAAGGTCACGGCCTGGCCATCGATACTGATCGTGCCTGTGTCAGGCTGGTAGATGCCTGTCATGATCTTGACCAGCGTCGACTTGCCGGCGCCGTTCTCGCCGATCAGCGCGGTCACCTGGCCTGGGTAGAGCGACAGGCTGACGTCGTGCAGCGCGCGCACGCCGGGAAAACTCTTCGAGATGCCGGCCAGGGTCAGGCGCGGAGCCGCAGCCAAAGGCTGCTCAGTGGTCGGGTCGAGTTGGGCTGTCGTGTCCATAGTCGTATCAAGCCCTTAAGCAGGTCCGTTTGAGGACGCGGCGGAACTTGAGCTCCGCCGCGCCGGCTTGAAGGGCTCCAGGATCAATAGATCTTGGAGAACTCTTCGATGTTCGACTTGTCGAACTTGAAGGGCGGAGCCATCGCGGCCGAGTTGGTGTCGTCGAGGGTGACCTTGCCGACACGGCCGATCGACAGCGTCGCACCCGGCTTGGCTTCTTCCTTCTTCACCGCCAGATCATGGGCGAGGTAGACGGCCGAGTACCCGAGATCGATCGGGTTCCACAGTGCGACAGCCTGGCTGGCGCCGTTGTCGATGAACTTCTTGAACTCCGACGGCAGCGCCAGGCCGGTGACATTGACCTTGCCGATCAGGCCCTGGTCGGTCACCACCTGGGCGGCGGCCACGACGCCGACGGTGGTCGGTGCGATGATCGCCTTGAGGTTCGGATAGGATTTCAGCAGGCCCTTGGCCTCGTCCGTGCTCTTGGCCGAGTCGTCGTCGCCATAGACGGTGGCGACGAGATTGATCTTGGGGAATTTCTCCGGCAGCACCTTCTTGGCCGCTTCGATCCAGGCGTTCTGGTTGGTCGCGGTCGACGAAGCCGACAGTATGGCGACATCGCCGCCTTCCGGCAGATAGTCGGCGGCAAGCTTGATGATGGTCTCGCCGATCAGGTTGGTGTCCGAGGGGTTGAGGTGGAGCTGGCGGCCTTCCGGAGCGACGCCGGAATCCCACGAGATGACGGTGATGCCCCGATCCATCGCCTTCTTCAGCGCCGGCACCAGCGCGTCGGCGTCATTGGCCGAAATGGCGATCGCGTTGACCTTTTGGGCGATCAGCGAATTGATCACCTCGATCTGCGCTTCGGCGGTCGCCTTGGTCGGGCCGGTGTAGATGATATCGACGTCGCCGAGTTCCTTGGCCGCCTCTTCGGCGCCCTTGTTGGCGGCATCGAAGAAGCCGTTGCCGAGCGACTTCACCACCAGCGCGATCTTGACGTTCTCGGCATAGGCCGCATTCACGAAGATGGCGGCGGAGAACGCCGCCGTAACCATCAATTTCTTCAGAAAGCTCATCGAATATCCTCCCTTGAGCGTTGCATTCCATCGCCGCTGCGAACCCTCAGGCCTGCAGCGAAGATTCTTCCCTATTGCCTGTGGTTGTGCGGGCGACGACCAGCGTCACACCGGCGGCCTCCAACATCTTGGCCTCGCGATCCTCGATGCCGTCGTCGGTGATGACCGTGGCAATGCGCGACAGGCCGCACAGGATCAGGCTCGAGCGTTTGCGGAATTTTGACGAGTCGACCAGCACCACCAGTTCGTCGGCCTGATCGATCAGTTTCTGCTCGGCCTGGATCAGCAGCGGATCGCCTTCCATCAGGCCGAGTGGCCCGAGCCCTTGCGCGCCCATGAACATGCGGCGCGCATAGAAATTGCGCGTCACGTCATTGTCGAAGGGCGATAGGATGATGTTCTGCTCGCGGTAGATGGTGCCGCCCGACAGCATCACCGTATTCTTGGAGTGCTTGAGCAGGTGCTCGGCGATCGGAAAGGAATTGGTGAAGATCGGCATGCGGCGGCCGGTCAGGAAATGCACCATCTGGAAGGTGGTGGTGCCGCCATTGATGATGATCGGCTCGCCGTCCTTGCACAGTTCCACGGCGTCCCGCGCGATCGCCCGCTTCTGCACAGCGTTGATCGTCTCGTTGACGGAAAAAGGCCGGCCGGCAAGGCCGATGAATTGCGGCGGGGTGATCGCCTCGGCGCCGCCACGCACGCGGCGCAGGCGCTTTTGCACATGCAATGCAGCGATGTCGCGCCGGATCGTCGCCTCGGACGAGTCCGTCAGGTCGACCATCTCCTGCACCGTCACCACAGGCTTTTCCTGGACGGCGGACAAAATGATCCTGTGGCGCTCTTTTTCGTGCATGGTTCCTCCCTGCCAGCACATCTAGGCACTCAAAACGCGCAGTGTCAATCATTTCCGATCAGATAAATTCATTGTGCAGTGCAATATGATCGATGTTGATCGTTTGTGATTGACAACGCCGCCGCTTGCGTAGAAATTCGGCCCAAAGGGACCGCACCGTTTGCGCGTCTCACGTCACGGGAGGATTACCTATGCTTGACAAGCGCTCCGGCACGCGCCTCACCAATCTTTGGGATGAGGCGACAGCCCTGGGAATGAGCGAGCCGGAACGTCTCGTCTATCGCTCGAATGTTCTTGGCTCCGACAAGCGCGTCACCAACTATGGCGGCGGCAACACCTCTTCCAAGATATGGCAAAAGGATCCGCTCACCGGCGAAAGCGTGGAAGTGCTGTGGGTGAAGGGCTCGGGCGGCGACAGCGCCTCGATCAAGCTCGACGGTTTCGCCACCCTCTACATGGACAAGTTGCGCGCGCTTAAGGGTCTCTATCGCGGCCTCGAGCATGAGGACGAGATGGTCGCCTATCTGCCCCATTGCACCTTCAATCTTAACCCACGCGCGGCCTCGATCGACACGCCGCTGCACGCCTTCGTGCCGAAGCCGAATGTCGACCACATGCATCCCGACGCCATCATCGCGATTGCCGCCGCCAAGGATTCGCAGGCGCTGACCAGGGAGATCTTCGGCGACGCGATCGGCTGGCTGCCATGGAAGCGTCCGGGCTTCGAGCTCGGCCTGTGGCTGGAAAAATTCTGCTCCGAAAACCCTGAGGCCAAGGGCGTTGTGCTGGCAAGCCATGGCCTGTTCACCTGGGGCGACACTCCAAAGGAATGCTACGAGACGACGATCTCGGTGATCAACCAGGCGATCGACTGGTTCGAGCGCAAGTCTGAAGGCAAGCCGATCTTCGGCGGCGAAGTCGTCAAATCGCTCGACGCGCCGGCGCGTCGCGCCGTGGCCGCAAGGCTGATGCCGAGGATCCGCGGCCTGATTTCGGAGAACAGTCACAAGCTCGGCCATTTCGACGATTCGCCGGCCGTGCTCGAATTCGTCAATTCGAAGGATTTGCGCCCGCTGGCGGCGCTCGGTACCTCCTGCCCGGATCATTTCCTGCGCACCAAGATCCGGCCGCTGGTCATCGAATTCGATCCCAAAAATCCCGATGTCGACGCCGTCATCGCCCGCCTCGCCGACGATTTGGCGGAGTATCGCGTTGGCTACCAGGCCTATTATGACAGGTGCAAGCATGCGGATTCGCCGCCGGTGCGTGATCCGAACGCCGTGGTCTATCTGATGCCCGGCGTCGGCATGTTCACCTTCGCCGGCGACAAGGCGACGGCGCGCATTTCGGGCGAATTCTACGTCAATGCCATCAATGTCATGCGCGGTGCCTCGACAGTGTCGACCTATGTCGGCCTGCCCGAGCAGGAAGCCTTCGACATCGAATACTGGCTGCTCGAAGAGGCAAAGCTGCAGCGCCTGCCCAAGCCGAAATCGCTTGCCGGCCAGATCGCGCTGGTCACCGGCGGCGCCGGCGGCATCGGCCGGGCGACGGCCAACCGGTTGCTGCGCGAGGGCGCCTGCGTCGTGCTGGCCGACATCGACGAGACCGCCCTTGCCAGCGCCAATGACGAGTTGGCCAAGGCCCATGGCAAGGATTTCGTGCGGCCGGTGGTGATCGACGTCACGTCAGAGGACCAGGTGATCTCCGGTTTCGCCGAGACGGCGGTCGAGTTCGGCGGCATCGACATCCTGGTGTCGAATGCCGGCCTGGCAACCTCGGCGCCGATCGAGGAGACGACGCTGGCGCTGTGGAACAAGAACATGGACATCTTGTCGACCGGCTATTTCCTCGCGTCGCGCGAATCATTCCGGCTGTTTCGGGCGCAGAAGATCGGTGGCAATGTCGTCTTCGTCGCCTCCAAGAACGGGCTTGCCGCATCGCCCAATGCCGCCGCCTATTGCACGGCAAAGGCCGCCGAAATCCATCTGGCGCGCTGCCTGGCGCTGGAAGGCGCGGAGGCCCAGATCAGGGTCAATGTCGTCAATCCCGACGCCGTGCTGCGCGGCTCGAAGATCTGGACCGGCGAGTGGAAGGAACAGCGCGCCGCCGCCTACAAGATGTCGACTGACGAACTTGAGGAACACTACCGCTCACGCTCGATGCTGAAGCGTTCGGTGTTCCCCGAAGACATCGCCGAGGCGATCTATTTCTTCGCCTCCGACATGTCGGCCAAGTCGACCGGCAATATCGTCAATGTCGACGCCGGCAACGCCCAGAGTTTTACGCGCTAGGCGATCATTTTTTGAGGGTGGCGCTGCCCCTCACCCTCACCCTCACCCTCTCCCCGCGAACAACGGGGAGAGGGGGTCGCCAATGCCGGACACGCTTGTCCTTCTCCCCGTCGCTATCCGGGGAGAAGGTGCCGGCAGGCGGATGAGGGGCAGCGCCAACCGAACGCATTTGGGAGGAAGCACCATGTCCGAAACCATCATCTCAGCCGACATCGTCGACAAGGACAATCTCGCGCGCGCGGCCGAGCTCAAGCGCGATTACGATGCGCTCGGCGAACGCCTCGACCGCCGCGGCATCGCCGTCGACGCCATCCGCGACAAGGTCGAAAAATTCGCCGTGGCGATCCCGTCCTGGGGCGTCGGCACCGGTGGCACCCGCTTTGCCCGCTTTCCCGGCGCCGGCGAGCCGCGCGATATCTTCGACAAGATCGAGGATTGCGCCGTTATCCGGCAGTTGACGCGGGCGACACCCACCGTCTCGCTGCACATTCCGTGGGACAAGGCCGACCCGGACCGGCTGAAGCAGGCGGCCTCGCGCTTCGGCCTCGGCTTCGACGCCATGAACTCCAACACCTTCGCCGACGCCAAGGACCAAAAACTGTCCTATAAATTCGGCTCGCTGTCGCATGCCGACGCCGGCACCCGCCGGCAGGCCGTCGAGCACAATCTCGAATGCATCGAGATCGGCAAGACGCTGGGCTCCAAGGCACTGACGGTGTGGATCGGCGACGGCTCGAATTTCCCCGGCCAGGTCAAATTCGCAAAGGCGTTCGAGCGCTATCTCGACGCAATGAAGGAGATCTACGCCAAGCTGCCGGACGACTGGAAGCTGTTCACCGAGCACAAAATGTACGAGCCGGCCTTCTATTCGACGGTCGTGCAGGATTGGGGCACCAACTACATCATCGCCAAAGAGCTCGGCGACAAGGCGTTCTGCCTGGTCGACCTCGGCCATCATGCGCCCAACGTCAACATCGAGATGATCGTGTCGCGGCTGATCCAGTTCAAGAAACTCGGCGGCTTCCATTTCAACGATTCGAAATATGGCGACGACGATCTCGACGCCGGCTCGATCGATCCCTACCGGCTGTTCCTCGTCTTTAACGAGCTGGTCGATGCCGAGCTTGCCGGTGCCGAAGGTTTTGATCCGGCTCACATGCTCGACCAGAGCCACAATGTCACCGACCCGATCGAAAGCCTGATGTTGTCGGCGGTCGAGGTGCAGCGCGCCTATGCGCAGGCGCTGCTGGTCGATCGCCAGGCGCTGGAAGGCTATCAGGATGCCAACGACGCGCTGATGGCGACGCAGACGCTGAAGTCCGCCTATCGCACCGATGTCGAGCCGATCCTCGCCATGGCGCGGCTGAACACGGGCGGCGCCATCGATCCGGTCGCCACCTATCGCGCCGCCGGCTACCGAGCCAAGGTCGCGGCGGAACGGCCGGCGGTTGCCGGCGGCGGCGGTGGGATTGTTTGATGTCGGCCTGAAACAAAAAAACCCGCCTGAGGCGGGTTGCGGCGCGATGCGAGAGAGGCGTCGGCTAATTTCGAAAGCCTTCGCTTGTCATCAGCCTACCTACGCTGCGACGCAACTGCCAAATCTCCGCCATCTGCGATTAGCTACAAGCCAACACGCCTTCGTCATCCTAGGGCGGAGCAGGAGCGAAGCGACGTAGCGGAGACCCTAGGATCCATGCCGTTACATCAGCCGAAGATCGCAACGGTGGTTACGAACCGAACCGGCGCAGGCGTGCAAGCCCGCCGAAATCTTCTTTATTGTCAGTAGACTCAACCTCTCCAAACGGCTTTTCTAGGCGCATCCCACGCCCCGGAGAACGGCCATGCACCGCCGCACCCTAATCGCACTCAGTCTTTCCCTCACCTTGACCTTTGCGCCGCTGGCGGCCGCATTGGCCGCCTCGCCGCAGCCGGCGAAGGGCGAGCATGGCATGGTGGTGACCGCCCAGCATCTGGCGTCTGAAGTCGGCGTCGAGGTGCTGAAGAAGGGCGGCAACGCCGTCGATGCCGCAGTCGCCGTCGGCTACGCACTGGCTGTGGTCTATCCAAACGCCGGCAATATCGGCGGTGGCGGCTTCATGACCATCCGCATCAAGGACGGCCGCTCGACGTTCCTCGATTTCCGCGAGCGCGCGCCGCTCGCCTCGACGAAAACCATGTATCTCGACAAGGACGGCAAGCCGGTGAAAGGCGCCAGCCTCGACGGCTATCTCGCTGTCGGCGTGCCGGGCTCGGTGGCAGGCTTCGAGACCGCACGGGAAAAATACGGCACGCTGACGCGGCAGGACTTGATGGTGCCGGCCATCCGCTATGCCAGGGATGGTTTTGTGCTGGAGCAGGGCGATGTCGCCTCCCTCGAAGGCGGCGCCGCGCGGCTGGCCAAGGACCCGGCCGCGGCCGCCATCTTCCTGAAGCCTGACGGGAAGCCCTATGCCGTCGGCGAGCGCCTTGTCCAGGCCGATCTCGCCGCCTCGCTCTCGGCCATCTCGGAACGAGGTCGTGATGCCTTCTACAAAGGACCGATCGCCGACGGCATCGTCAAGGCGAGCGCGCAGAAGGGCGGCATTCTGGCCAAGGCGGATTTCGAGACCTACGCGGTCCGCGAGCTCGAGCCGGTGACCTGCAATTACCGCGGCTATGAGATCACCTCCTCGCCGCCGCCGAGCTCGGGCGGCGTCATCATTTGCGAGATACTCAACGTGCTGGAATTCTACCCGCTGTCCTATCTCGGCGCGGGTTCTGCCGAAACCATCAAAGTCATGGTCGAGGCGATGCGTCACGCCTATGTCGACCGCAATTCGGCGCTCGGCGATCCCGACTTCGTCGACAATCCGGTCGAAAAGCTGCTCGACAAGAACTATGCGAAAGAAATCCGCGAAAAGATCGATCCGTTCCGGGCCGGCGTGTCGCAGGATCTGATGCCGAAGGGTTTTGGCGAGAGCCAGGAGACGACGCATTATTCGATCGTCGACAATGACGGCAACGCCGTCGCAGTGACCTACACGCTGAACGGCTCGTTCGGCGCCGCCGTCGTCGCCGACGGCACCGGCATCCTGCTCAACAACGAGCTGGACGATTTCACCCAGAAACCGGGCGTGCCCAATCTCTACGGCCTCGTCCAGGGCGAGGCGAATGCGATCGCCCCGAGGAAGACGCCACTGTCGTCGATGAGCCCGACCATCGTCGCCAAGGACGGCAAGCCGTTCATGGTCATCGGCAGCCCAGGCGGCTCGCGCATCATCACCATCACGCTGGCAGCGATCGTCAATGTCGTCGATCACGGCATGAACATCCAGGAGGCGATCGACGCGCCGCGCATCCATCACCAATGGCTGCCCGACACGGTCTATGTCGAACCGTTCGGCCTGTCGCCCGATACCGAAAAACTGCTTGCCGGGATGGGCTACCGCCTCGACGTCACCGATGCGACCTGGGGTCAGGCGGCCGGTATCCTGGTCGGCGGCAAGAGCCTGGCCGAGATCGAAAAGGGCGGCGGCGCCCGCTACAATGGCGCCATCGACAGCCGCGCCGCGTCCGGCGAGGCGATCGGATATTAATTTCTTTCGGTCAGATGACCAGCGTTATGGTGGACGCAATCAGCATCACCGCCGCGATGCCGACGAACCAGGCATAGATACGCGGCCGATCGAGCAGCAGCGCATTTCCCGATATCCACGCCGCGGTGGCGCCGCCAAGCGCGTACAGGAAGCCGTTACGGTGCCCCAGGGCAAGGTTTGCGGCCATCAAGCCGCCAATGATGAGGGCGCCGAACACGATGATCACGGCGACCGCGTATTTCTCGAAATCGTTGCTGGCCACACCCGGACCCATCACGTTCAACGTCGTCAGGTCGTCCGGGTCGAAGGGGCTGGCCGACCCATATTCGTCTTGACCGGCAGGCTCGTGCATCATTCATTCTCCTTGAAGCGGCAACAAATCATCAAGCCTTGCCGAGTGCAACCGGATCGCGACGCGTTCAATGCCATCGGCACGGTCTTCAACACTTTCTGGCCGCGGCTTGCTACCGTCTTTTTGGATTTAATGCATGTCGCGCAAAAGTGTGCAGCGGTTTTGCGGTAACGACATGCAAAAAAACAACAACCTGAAGCGCGTCGCCGGTCAAACGCGACGCGCTTCAGGTCGGATCGTGCTGCCGTTCCAGGCGATCTGTCGCACTGGAATCGCCAGTCAGGGCGTTTTGCCATGAAGGGCCGCCGCTCTGGAGGCGGATTAAGAACCGCTGTCCTGGCTTCGGCTTGACCGCGCCTGAAGTTGCCGGTGGCGAAGATTGGGCCGTTGGCCAAGATTGGGCCGGCGGCGAAGAGGTGGTGAAGAGTGGCCGGCGCCACTTTGGGGGGGCGTTGGGGTAGATTGCCTGATGGGCGCCGGCCAAGCGGAAATCAGGTCCGCCGCGAGCAAACATAGCAAGGAATGGCGCGGTATGGCAGTGGTGTGATCGCGGAAGATGGTTCGCGCTTTCCCGGTGCGGTGTCCCATTATCGGTCAACCCGTCTGGCACCTGAATTGCACAGTAAGCAATGCCGGGGCAACGGCCCGGAAGTCGTTCCCGAATATCGAGCCTCGCCGCTTCGCAAATGGAGCGGCGGGCCTTTTTGGCTAGAGCATCGGCCCCGAACGTGGCTACCGGTTGCGGCAGCGTTTCGCAGCCCGCCGAGATTTGTCAGGCGGCGGGAGCCGGCGGCAGTTCGAACAGATGGGCGCCATTCTTCTGGCCCCGCTCGACATAGCCGATTATCCGGAACCATTTTGCGACGTCCGGTCTCTGGAGCCAGCTGCGCGAGTGAATGGGGAGGTTGCCTGCAAGCGCCTGGATATGGAGAATGTGCCGCTTGCAGAAGCGAACGGTCGCGGCGCTGAAGAAATCTTCCTGCGCGGCGAATAGCGTATCGGCAGCGTCGCTATTCTCGTGCCAGGCGATGAGCGCTACGGTTTTTTCGCCCTGCACGAGCGCATGAGCACGGCCTTCCTTCAAGTTCATCATCAGATTGTCGTAGGCGATCTTGCTGTCCTTGCCGGCCGCGACGTACTCGTCCGATATCCGCTTGGACAGATCACGGAAAACACTTTCCAGATCTCCAACCGTTGCTGCGCGTGCTCTCATTTCGCCTCCTGGAGCCCCAACGGGCAGTTTGCCCTAAGGATAGGGGATCACCAAGCAAATCAAATCCGTCATTCGCCCAATGCGAGCAAACAGTTTCGCCAGTGCCGGCCCTGTCGGGCGCCGGAAAAATGATTTGAGGTCGCCGAGAACCGCTACGCAACCTCCCGCAACACGGCGACCTGGATTTCCCAACCGATTTCAGTCAAGCGGGCGTCATGCGCAACTTTCTGAAATTGCATTGGAAAAATGGTGCCAGAGGCGGAATCCAAGCGATGGAAAACTCGCTCTGTTTCCAAATGGTTAGGGCTCCGCTATAGCAGGACTAGCCAACAAAAATACCAACAAAATATTTCTGTGGATTGGTTCGGTTCCCGGTTATCGCTCTATTCGCTCAATGCCATCGCGTCCCAACCTTATCTCAAAAGCCCATGCTGTCGCTACTCCAGTTTGGTCCAGATAGATCCTCTCGATCGCATTGCTGGTGCGGGAGCTAATCGCAGGTCCGCTGCCTCCGATTGTAGCACTGTAACCGGCCGGCCCAGGAGCAGCACGAAGGCGTCGCTGTCCGCTTGTGTCGTCTTGGTCCGGCCGAGACGGATCGACAAGCTCGGGAGTTTTTCGCCGTCGGGAGCCTTGGGATCGGTGGGTACCGGCTCTCCTTCGACGACCTGCTCGAACCGGAGCGAAGCAATTTCGCTGCGGCGGCGGCCGCCGGAGCCAAAAGGCGGTGATGAGAAGGCGCGATCGGGCACGTCGACGAGACGGTCGCCCGCGCAGGTGTGAGGAGGCTGGTCAAATTATCGGCGGTCACCACCTTTCTGCTCTTGCGGCCGCGGGGCGGGCGCTGGCGCGCACCGCCAACTTGATCGCGCTCTGCAGTCCCGGCGCGTTGGATTTTCGCCTAAGAGCTGCGCCATTTGGTCAGCGTCGATCAGCTGGACAGACGCCGGCCTACGGTGTTCGGCGCGTGCGGTCCATCGACAGGAAACAGGTTGGCCGAAACGCCGCGGTCACGTCTTCCGACCGTGCGAGACGTCGGTTTCACGCTTTGCGATCCCACGGGTGGGCGATGAATTCTATCAGCAGTACCTCCGGCGTCGGCCGCCAGGGATGAGCCCGCCGCAGCCAGAGACCATGCTTCGAGGTAACCGAGAACTGAGGCCAAGGCGCGCAGGGATTCTCGCCGGCTCCTCATGTGAACGATGCCACCACCGGCGCGTCCGCGCAGCCAGACTGGTCCTGCGAGCTGCTGCGCCTCGGCAGCGGAATCGCGAGAACCCAGGTCGGCTGGAAGAGATGCTCGACGCCGTTGGGGCGGTAGTCGAGATCAACTACGGGGCCGGCCAGCCGAGCGAGATTTGTACGAAGTCGGCGACGCCCGGCCCGGTCGGCGCAAAGGCGAAGGCGCCGCGCCATTCGGCGAATTTTCCCCGTCCCGATTGTCGTCGCCAGCGGGCTCTGCAGGGCGATTTCTGGCTGATTTGGGCGGCGAGATCAATCGCTATCGATAAGAGGTCATTATCGATAGTGAAAAAGACACCAGAGAAAATCTGCTGCAAGTCAACTTAACTGCCGGATAGCTTGACTATCGCGAATCAGCCATCATAAAACAATGGCTTACGAAGTCGGTGATTTGTCCCTCAAAACCCTGATCGGCCCGGTCGTCCGCGCCACCGAGGTTTTGGCGCGGCTCGATGAGCGGCTGGCCCGTTCCCCCGTCCGCGACGGTTTTGTCGAGCGCCAGCATTTTGCCGATGCGGCCGCCGGGCTGTGGCTCGAGGGCGAGCTCGTCCACCTCGAGGATCTCGTCCTGCACGACGCCCACATGGACGTCCGCACCCCGACCCACGAGCTCACCCGCGCCCACGCCGTGCTCCGGGCGCGCCGCCAGATCTTTTCTCGTGCGCCGGACTGGGCGCTCGGCCGGGAAGGTTTTTTGGCCCTGACCGGCCGGGGCGGCGCGATGCCGGCATCAGGACAAAAAGGCCCGGAAGGCGAGGGGGCTGGAGCCAAGCCCCGTTGAAGCCGACGGTCGGGATGATGGTGAGGACGATCTTCTGGCTGAAGAATTTGCCGAGATCGATGCTGTCCTGGCGCGTTCGTCGAAGATTCTGAGCGGCGCCGACGTGTCTGCTCGAAAAGAGGAAACGTGTGACCGGCCCGACCTGATCTACGATCTCGACTGGAATGAAGACGAACGGCTGGCCGAATGGCAGGCCGTCCTCGCGGAAACGCGGGAGTTGCCGGCGGTGTTGCGCGCGGCGATCCTGCTCGAAGCCTGGTCGGACATCGAAGTGCTGCAGCATGGCATCTGGCTCGGACCGCTGCTGGTGGCCGCGCTGCTGCGGCAGGAAGGCCTTGCCGCACACCATCTCGCTTGCCTTAATCTCGGCGCGAAACACATTCCACGAGAGCGTCGGCGAGCACGCAATCGCAGTGATCGGTTGCTGGCCTCCCTCGATGCGATCCATGAGGCCGCACTCATGGGGCTGAAGGAGCACGACCGGCTGGTGATGGCGAAAAGCCAGATGGAACGGCGGCTCAAACAACGGCGCACCAGCTCGAAACTGGCCGACCTGGTCGAATTCGTACTCTCGCGGCCGATCGTCTCGACCGGCATGATCCAAGACGTGCTGAAAGTTTCGAAGCAGGGCGCGCTCAATCTCGTCGGCGAACTCGGCCTGCGCGAGATGACGGGGAGGGGGAGGTTTCGCGCGTGGGGGGTGCTATAAATAACCATCAGGGTCGCACTGATGCCGACCACCTATTAGTGGATACAACCTCAAGCGCGAACCCTGACCCGTTGGCGCAAGCGCTCATAGAGCTGCACTTCGGCCTCGTGGGCGATTTCAACCGTGACAGCGAAGGACTGCCGTGGAATCTCGTCGGCCCAGCCTGCAGCGCAGCGAACGACAAGGTAGTATATGTCGCCATACCGGCTGACATCTCGCGAAAACGAAATTGTCGCTGTCTGAAGGCTCGATTTCTCGCGTATTGTCGAACTAGGTTCGAGTTGGCAGTTGAAGCGAGGACCCATCTCAGGGAACGGGCCTTCGTCTTCAGTCCGGCGGCGAAAATGCTCGAAAATGAGTTCCGGCTCGCACCCACGGATCAATCGAAAACCCATCGACACGCCATTATAATCCCGCCTACTATGCCGGACAGGCGGATCATAGGCTAGGCTCACCCGTATCGATCGACGCCCCTGCGTGGTCTGAAATAGCTCGGGAATGGGGATCTGATAGACGGCAAAATGATCGATCGCGAGTTCGTCTTCCGCATAGAGGACAACGCGAGCGTCGTCCGAAAACGCCGCGCGCTCGGTATTTACCAACCCATGGCCGCAAATGGCTCGTTCGGAATTATCGCCAATCATTTGCAGGCGAGCAGTTGATTCTGCAGGCACGGTAGCGCTGCCGGCAAGGAGTGCGCGCACAAGATTCGCTGATGCGTCGGGAAAGCGGGCGAGGATCTGGCTGGCCTTAAACGCGACAAGCGGGGCAGCATGCGACGTTCCAGAGCGGCTGGCGAAAAGGCGTTCTACGGGTCGAAAATGCAGGGACAGAACACCTGCCTCGGGTATCTCCTCACCGCCGCGCAGACGGGCCACGGTACCGTCGTAAATCAAGGTGCCGCCGACGTCGACGAAATCAGGCTTGATCGCGCCGCGGACACCGGGCCCGGCGCGAGAGAACGGGGAAGGCTCCATGGCCGCGGTGATTGCCCGCACACCCACATCGTCCTCAGCGCTAGGGCCGAGTCCGCTTCCATGTGCCAGTGAACCGACGGTAACGATGTTCATTCCGCCAGCTGGCTCGCACAGCCGATTGCTGGGCTCCACTAGATAACCAGGATACTCGGTCACAGCTTGTTCGACTCGCAATCCGCTTCGCGGCGGACGGTTGCCGGCCGCGACGACGATGATGACGTCCAGTTCTCGGACGAGCTCATCGAGAGTTGCGGCCCACGGACCGACCTTGCCACCCTCGATTACCTTCTTGCGGTCACCGAGGGCGATGACGAAGATCCGACAGCCAAACTCCGCATTGAGCCGCGTGATCGCCTCGCGCATCTGGTTGGGTGTCAGTCGCTGGTTTGGGAAGTTGCCGGTGTCGTCAATGACCTTGGCTGAGCACAAGCGGGCGGCCCGGTTGAGCGGGCCTGCAGCCAGTTGAGCTCGCAAATCGCCAAACGTCGATATTCCCGCGACAAACGTTCCATGACCGTGATCATCAGCAGTTCCCAGAGTGTCAGGGACTGCGATCGAACCAACAATAAGGTCTTCAATCAGCGGATGGTCGTTCACGCCGCTGTCGATGATACCGATCAGCGGCGCATCCTCGGGAAATCCTGCGAGTTCCGGCAGGTCAGCAATCGTCTGGTCAACCATTTGCGCACTGGTCGTGTCGAGTGTCGGAAGGAAGTCGATCTCGGCAATCTCATCGATGCTCAGTAGGGTTCGTACCACTGCGCCGTCGCAGCGGACGCGGATCAGTGTGATGCTCGGGCCTATGTACCGGTCTAGCTCCTCTCCATTTCGCGCCTCCACGTAGCCTGCGATGTCGTCGACTTTCCGAGTGCGAGTCTCACGCCGGCCAAGGTCCCAAATTTCGATGTCAACCACGTAGTCGGTGCCCGGCTGAAAATCTTCGACCTCCGTGAGCCCTTCCTCGCGTACGCGCATACCGATGCGATCGCGAGGCTCTATCGCAGCGATCGAATCTATTGCCGCGACGAATGCTGCGTAGGCAGGGCTTTTCTGGCCGGCAGGAATCCCCCTGCCATAAGCCTCCAATCTCTCCCGAAAGGCGCGCATCTCGTCGGTCGAAGAGAAGAGTACGAGAGTCCGGTCTTCGTCGCTCGAGAGCAGGGTGAGGCCAACGCGGTTCCACTCTTCTTCTTGAAGAGCGCCGGTCATTTGCACTTTCAAGATCAAGGCAGGATCGATAGCATCCGGACGTCGACGTCGCTGCTGCGTAGCAACCGCCTGGTCGAGCTCGTCCTGCAACTTTTGGCTGTAATCTCCGGGATCACGTTGAGGCGGGCCACCGCCTCCGCCGGTCTTGCGGCGTTCGAACCGCGCGGGCAGTCGAACGAGCTGCAAATGATCGTAGCGCGCCATGCGAGACGGCTACGTGTCTTGGGTCAGTCGGGCGCTTCGGTGTTTGCGTCGGCGCTCATCGGTAAGCGCCGCACGAAAGTCCCCCTCCCTGACGTCTTTTCGTTTTTCTATGATGGCCGACTTGATAGCCTGGATGCAGACCCTTTCGATATCCGCAAACGAATATCCCTCGAGATCCGCAGCGCGTGTCGCCGGATCGAAGGCGACCGTCAAATTCTTGAATTTCATCCGCAGGAAGCGCTCGATCATCCTCCGATTGGGGCGGTCAAACCAGATCACCTCATCGAAACGGCGCCAGAGCGCGGGATCTAGCGCATGATCGAGATTCGTGGCTGCTATTAGAAAGCCTTTCGGCGTAATTCGGTCGATGAAGATGAGCAGGCTATTCACAACGCGGCGGAGCTCGTTGTGCTCGCTATCATCGCCACGTGCACGGGCGAGCGCATCGAACTCATCAAAGAACAGCACGCAAGGTTGCTTTCTGGCGAACTCAAAGATTTTACGGACGTTCGCCGCCGTCTCACCGAGGTACGATGAAATCAGACGATCAATTTTGACCAAATAGAGCGGGAGTCCGAGTTCGCTCGCGAAAATCTCAGCACATAGCGTCTTGCCGCATCCGGGAGGACCGCAAAAGAGCAGTTTTGACCTCACTGGCAGTCCTCGCCGACGTACCTCTTCGGCGCGACGGAATTCCTTCAGCAATCCCAAGAAAACGCGGATGTTCTCCGGGCTGAGAATGATGTCCTTGTGGTTGTGACTTGGCTCGATCAGTTCGATGAAATCGCCGGCTGCCTCGGGAAAGGGGATCAGCGGTGCGAGCGCCTTTGGGCGGGAAGGCTGGGATGGGCCGGCTTCCAGCGTCTTTCGCAAGGAGCGGGCGAGAACGCGATTGTTCTTCTTTTCCTCCTCGGTGATGATCTGCTCGGCCACGGCCCGGAACTCATCATCCCTGCCGTAACTTGCCAGAAGCTTTTTCATCAACTCGCCGCGCGCCATTGTCCAATTCTGCTTTCATAAGCGGGCCCGAATCATACTCGCATCCGCATATTTCACCATCTGTGTAGATTGCTTGATTTGTGGACAACTTCAATGCGACCAAATTCCTGCCTTTGCGAAATGAGAAGCTGCTCTCCTCGCTGCTGAAGGACAGGGTGTCCCTTAGCGTCGTCGGCCTTCGTCTCGCCGATAACGCGAACATTCAACCGTTTCGACGTAGGAACTAACCTCCGATTCTGCCTGAGCGGCTGGGCCTGTCCGGCCGTCAACTTCACAGTGACGGCGCGACCTACACCGCGAGGCACTCGGCACCTGTTAGCCCCGGAACAGAGGAGCAGGGCTGTCAATAGCGAACTCATGGTAGAGGATTTGGCTCAACTCGCGGACCCCATCATCTTTTCTTGCGCGTCCAGCGTTGTCCCAACCCCACGCCGCATAGGCCGGCTGTCCTCAGGTCGATAACCGTCAGGAGCGATGTAGCTACGAGGTCGAGCGATTGTTCGAGAGACTGCCTCGCTGCGATTGCGGCTACCGGTCGAAACATGTGCTCATGGCGTTGAATCTAGTCGGTAACTTCAACTCGAACTTTGCTGTCGTAGCTGAGCGTTCCAAGGAAGGATTTTAAATTCGAAATTTCCCCATCATCCAGATAGACGCCGTAAACGGGTTCACTGCTCCACGCTTTTAGTCGTTCGTAAAACTCCACCCGCTGGACAGCAGACAATAAAGCCGGATCGTAGATAGAAAGCGGGTCTGTGTGTGTCCTGATTGCATTACTGAGTTCCACAATCGATCCTGAATGCGAGTAAGGCGCTGTCTTTACCACGTTATACAGCGGCGGAGTGCGGAACCGATGGCGGTCTCGATCATCCATCGTGACGTTGAAACGCCCATAGTCCACGCCAAATCCATTTTTCCCGAACCCAGCTTGAGGAAAGGGGACTGAATGAAACTGCAAATCGCTAAAATACGCTCCGTTGTGGCAGGTCGCGCACCGGCCCTTGCCGTAGAAAATCAAACCACCAGCAACCTCCGCCGGCTCTAGGTCGCCTTCAGAAAACACAAACTCGTGAAATCGTGTCGACTGTACGGCAAAATTATCTCGGATAAAGCCGGCGATCGCATCGGCAATGTCGACAAAATCCAGGTCGGCGATAGAGATCCCCTTCGCTACGGCCAGTTTGGGTGCGATTTCCGAATCTGCCTGGATGCGCGAAAGAAGCTCATCGTAGACTTTGGTCGCGGCTTCGACTGTCTCTGCTTCCAGGCGATCGTTTTCGAGGCTGTTCGTAATCATTTCGCCGACTTCCACCGGCGGCAGGTGAACGGCAACGGCTAACGCATCGCCGGATGGTTCCTTGCCTGCAAACTGGCTCTTTAATATGCCGGAGGAGGCATCGACTTTCCCGTCCCAGAAAAAGACATCAAAGCCTTTGCCGCCGCGCCCCCAAAACGGAAGTGCATTCCTAGGAATGATATCTCCGCCCCCCAGCAAACGCTCGACGCCTTCGCCCCGACCTTTGGTTCCGATGGCGTTTGGAATTCCGTCACCGGACCCAAACCTGTCAACGTGACAGGTTGCACAGGCGGTCTCCCGATCGAGCGACATCTTCTTCGACTGAAAGAGAAGCCGCCCGACTGCGGCGAGCTCCGGTGACACGTCGATATGAGTCGCCTCGGCCGGAACCATACCAGCCTCGACAGCCGCCTCACGCAAAACGGTTTCCCGAAGTGAATCCGCCGACGCAACGGTTCCCGACACAACGACCCACAGAAAACAACAGAGCTTAATATCGGATTTCGTGAACACGAATGACCTCTTTGAGCGAATCCGCTCTTTCTTCGACGGCGCGCAGGCTCATCTCGCTCACCTCATTGTGCGAGAGACCCCACAGGATCAGGCTCTTGCGCAGCAGATCGTAGTCCTGGCAATCAAGCAGGCCGATCTCCATCGCGCGCAGGTTGTTTATGTTTTCCCGAACGGGATCTCGGTTCAGCTTTTGTTTGGCAATCATGTGTTCACGCATTGCGTGGTCGCATTTGTAGGTGAGATCGGCAAATTTATCCTGGGAAACCCCGATGACGGCGCTCTTCCAAAGCGGCGCGGCGATAGGGGATGCTACAAGGCCTAGTACGAACGCAGTGACAAGAGCGAGACTATTGTGCGGTAATGCGAAACGCATCGAGAACCTCAAGCGTGATAGTGCCAGTAACCTTCAGGTTATTGTCTGCTTGCATTTTGCTTAAGGCCACCTTCGTGTCAGGCCCGACAAAGCCGTCAATCTCCCCGGTGTAGTAGCCAAAAATCTGAAGAGCAGTCTGCACTTCCGCAACGATTCTTCGGAACTTTTCGGAGTTACCCGGTAGTGTCTTCATTGCTGCTGCCGGCGGACTTGGCAGGATCGATGAGGGCGGGGTGCTTTCAAGATTTCGATTGGGTGGTTGATAGGTCGGCGCCGGCGGTGAGTAAGTCGGCGGCGGAGTAGGCGCCCTGTAGACCGGAGCCGAATATCCGCCACCTCCGGATGACCGGTGGCTCGAATGCGAACGGTGACTTGAATGCGAACGGTGACCTGCCAGGGTGAAGTGATGCTGGAGCCCGAACCGCTCGAAAAGAGACGGATTTCCGTCTTTCCTGGGCACCATCGCGCCGGGAGACGCTGCTTCAGATTTGTGCGGAAAAAGTCCAGCTGCCAGCAGTGAAGACAGCAAAAACGGCGTCTTCTTCATATCGCGCGTACCCCCCGGAAGCCCTCAGTTTCACGATACCATTCAAAGAACCCCCCGCAACTACTCTTTGCCGAACAAACTTCACAATTATCTAGGAATTTTCTTTTCCAGTCCGAAATCGTAGCGGTAGCAAATGATCGGTATCGGGCCGGAACTGTGCATAGAGGGAAATTGTAAAGCAGTGCGTTCAGACCGCGCGCCTCTGCGATGTCTAATGCCTTTGAGATCGGGCCGAACGAGATAGACGTATCGCAAAATAGCTGTCGCCAGTTCTTTCGCCCGTATCCGATATTCTCGAGCTGCATTATCGCCCAAATCGAGATGAAGGGCATGTCAATCGATAGGGCCCGGGCCAACTCGGGCAGCCCCTCGACATTGGTATCTAACACGACTGTCCGAAGCTCGATCGCAGCCCCCGCGTTGGCCAAAATGGCAAGAGAGCGCATAAGCCGAACGTATGCGCCTTGTTTCGCAACAATCTGGTCATGCCGATCGGCGTGGGGCGAATAGAGCGGAATTCCCCATAGAACGCGGTCATGTCCGAGCGCACGAATGATTTCAGCATCCGATGGTTCAAAATGTTGACCATTGGTCAAAACGTGAAACCGCAGATCGGGACGGGCAGTGAACACCCGTTGCATCAGGGCAAATAACTGGTCCTTGAAAAGCGTTGGCTCTCCGCCGGAGATGCCGAGATATGCATCTCGTGGCGCAAGTATTGCGGCCTGTTCGAAGCACGCAAACAAATCGGCGTGGCGCGTCTTCGGCGGCTGCGAACACATCACACAAAGTTGGTCGCAACGCTCAGTGACCAAAAATGTATTGTGTTTGGAGCCTGCGCGGATAAGGCGATGTGCAGACTTCTGACCAGGTAGAAGCAGCAGGACGTCGTTCTCCAACTCTTCCGCTGAGCCAACATTGATCCGCAAGGACATTCCGCAAAGATCATATTCAGCGACGGCGTCATCCCGGCTGATTAGAAACGCATCGAGCGCGTGCGGCGAATCCTCACGGTCAAAGCCGCGGAGCCTCGTCACTGTCGCCACTTCCAGGGGGAGTTGATCGATAGGAAGGCGCAGGGGGATCAATGGTGAACCGCCCGCAATTCTGACGGGAACTCGCTTACTCCGGTCCACAGGGCCAGGGATTTTTGCGCCTTCGGGTCGTCAGTATAAATTAAGTCGAAAACCTTGTCGAAGATGAACATGTGCCGACGACAAAAATCGGTCTCATGCTTCGGCTGGTCGATGCGGGCGCTCCGCGAAATGTCGTCGATCAGATCGACTCCGCAGAAGGCCTGGTAAGGGCAATGGATGCAGTCCGGATCAAACGCATTTGTCGCGTTCTCGTTCAACATAGAAAGCTTGTCGAGTTCCAATCCGTCGAACACATTTCCGATCGAAAGGTCGATTTGGCCAATCCTGGTCAACATCCGAGCCTCGTCAGTCGGATAAAACCGCCCGTCAAAATCGACGACAAGATAGTCGCGTCCGAGGAAATTGGGATTGCGCAGATCGACGTGCTTATCAAGACCTGCCTTTAGCACCCGCCTCAGGCAATGGACGAAATAGTATTCTTCTACCGGCGTGTTGCCTGCGGCGTTGCGCTCGATGAGCAGATCGATGAAGGCGCCGTAAATGGCATTCCACCTGTCGGTGCTGCTGTTCGATGCAAAGCGTTTGCGGGCAAAGCCCTGATGGTTCACTGGGCGAAGATAGATCGAGTGGACGCCATACTCTGTAAAAGTCTCGACGATGGCGTCGAGGTCGGGGGGCCGGTCGGGATCAATAGTCGGAAGCGCCGAAATTCGATGACTTCCAAAACGGTCGACAGCAGCCTGCAAATTTCCAAAAAACTGCTCGGTTTTTTCAGTCGTTTTCGTTCGCTGTCGCTGATGGGTAACGCGATCGCCGTCGATCGATGTGCTGATGAACGTATCCTCGGCGTCGAGAAAAGCCCATTCTGCAGGTCCAAGGTTCTGCAAATTTGTGCACACCACAAACTCTGCCTTGGAAAACCGCCCGCGGGCAAACGAACGGACGCGCTCCAGAAGATCGACTCGCAACAGTGGCTCGCCACCTTGAAACTCAACCTTGATTTCAGAGCAAGCCAGTCCACCGAGAAACCCCAAGACGGCCTGCACGGTCTCTTCTGTCCAATCGTAGCCGCGAGCTCGCTCATCGGCTCGAGAGACTTGGCAATAATTGCACGCCAGATTGCATCGGAGCGTTGGGACAAGGATCAGGTAGCTTGTCGGGCGCGGATAGCTTTGACGGGCCGCCCAGCGGTAGGCGAAGCCGGTGTAGGACAGATCATCAATCTCATCGAACGCGTGGCCATGCCGACGAAGGAACGCGCTGTCCGCCTCCGAAAGATTATCCCCAGCATAACGCTCAAGAAACCGATCGTCCGAGCGGAAGAAGCCGCCTGCGTCATCCGCGAAATTTAGTCCACCTGCCTTGTTGGGCCGGAATTTGAGCGGCCAGATGGTCATCGGGCGAGCAGGCCGTCGATAAGTGTGCGCCGCAGCGGAAGGGTTTCGACGTAGATTTGCTGGCGGTAGACGGCGTAGAAAATCTCCCGCTTCAAATCGGTTTCGTCCCGATCTCCTGTGGAGACGCTAACTCCAGTTTCAGTAACCGCGAACGTTGATTGCGGAAAAAGATAACCGAGGCGAGCAACAGCTGCGGCCAGATGGCCCCGGAACTGAGGCTCGATTTCGATGAGAAATTTGTTTGACACGTCGTCCGCCCGCCCTTTACCCCAGCTAACGACCTTACGGTAGAACGCATCCGACGTGAAGTTAAGAACAAGGGTTCGCGAAATGAACCGTTCCCAACCTTTCCGGTTATCCTTTGCTCCGCCTCAAAGCGTTCTTGGAGAGCGCACGCTCGTTGCGCTCCTTCAGCCCAGCAATTAGGGCCGCGGCATGTTTGCGTTCCTCGCCGCCAGTGCCATCTTCTGCCTAAGTCTCTCGGCGGTCGACGGCGACACAATAAAGTGCAACGGGGAGAGGATGCGGCTCCTCGGAAATGGGGAGCCGTTCAAGTCGGGCATCGACACACCGGAAATTGCGAATGCCAGATGCGCGAGAGAGCGGCTGCTAGGCGATCACGCGAAGCTTCGCCTAGCGGAGCTCCTACGCATCGATAAAGTGTGGGTTGAGGACTCCGGTAGGAAGGATCGTTACAATCGCCCGCTGCTTAGAATACGGCTGCCGAACGGCAAGACCGCCGGACAAACACTGATCGAGGAAGGCTATGCAGTCCGGTGGAAGCCAAGAGAGCAGTATTCATGGTGGAATTGATCATCGGACTGCTGTTCATCGCGATGGGGGTTTTGCGTGCACTGCAAGGCGACTTCGCATGAGCACGGGCGCCATGTTTCAATGAACCGCCGGACCGTTGTCGTCGAAGGACCTCTCGCCTTTCGAATGCGTCGGATCGCTGCTGCGCGCCGCAGCGAAACCGGCGTGCAAATCCTCACCATGCCGCAACTGGCCGCCCGCTTGGCCGGCGGCTTTACGCAACCTGCCCGATCCGAAGACCTCGATCCAGCCATCCGGGCCGCACTCGAAGCCGGAGGGTTTGCCGAGTTAGAAAGTATCCGGCAGCTTCCAGGTATGATCCGTGCCATCGCACGGACGCTCTCCAAAATCTGGCAGGCCGACCTTTCGCTGCCGATAAGCGATGATCGTAGCGCCCGACTGGCGGATATTGCCGAGATCGAGCAGCGAGTCCGCGCAAACCTGCCGAGAGGCGTATTGACGCCGCGCGACCTTCGCGACGCCGCGCTGAAGCGCCTCGTCCATGCGACGGCCGTGCTAGGTTCGGTGGAGCTTGACCGCGTCGACAGCGTCGCCCCGATCTGGCACCCTCTGCTTCAGGCCCTCAATGAGACGGTGCCTCTCTCCTGGCACAGTCCCGGCGCCACGGACGTCAGCTGGTTCCCGGGCGAGATCACTACTGACCAGCCCCCAACAGCTGTCGCCATGGAAATGGTGTCCTGCGCCAATCCTGCTGCTGAAGTGGTGGAAGCGCTACGCTGGATGCGCGAGCTCATCGCATCCGGACGGGCGAGACCCGAAGAAATTGCGATCTGCGCCACCTCGACCGGGGGATGGGACGAGCACTTTCTCGTACTGGCAGCGGACGCCGACCTACCGCTGCATTTCTCGCACGGTGTGCTGGCCCTCGCGTCGCGCGAAGGCCAGGCTTGTGGCGCTCTTGCCGACGTTCTGCTGAATGGCCTCAGTCAGGATCGCTTGCGCCGGCTCTTTAGTCACGCCGCAGGCCGGAGCCGCGGCTTGCAACACTTGCCGCTTAACTGGGCGCTTGGACTGCAACCTGGTGCCGCTCTCTTCGAACTCGATCAATGGCTTCGCGCGTTGGACGCAGCGAGTCGACTTCGAACCGACGGCATCGATCCGAGGCCGATCCTGACGCCGGTTCTCGAAATGCTGGCCGACGGTCCGGCCGCGGCCGAGCAGGCTGGCCCTATGTTGCTGGGAACCTCCGCTCACGTGCTTTGGAGTGAGGCACTGCGGCGCGCGCCTGCCGAGGCGCTGGAATTCTCACTGCAGGAGCTTCGCTCGCCCGACGGCCGCGATCCCGGCGCCTGTGCCGTGTGGTGCCCGGCGAGTCATCTCGCCGCGGCACCTCGCCAATGGGTTCGTCTGCTCGGAATGACCACGCGCTCATGGCCGCGCCGCGCTGCGGAAGATCCGCTGATCCCAAGCCATGTTTTGCCACGTGGCATACTCGATCCCGATCCTGTCACCGCGCAGGACCGACGTGCTTTCCAGGTAATCACTGCCCAGGCATCCGGTGGCTGCATCCTGTCGAGAAGCCGCCGGAATGCCCAGGGCGGCCTCCTGGCGGCCAGTCCGGTCGTGCCGCAAGGAGCCCGTGTTCAAGGGCTTAAGCGGACGCGAATCCCGACCCACGCGTTCAGCGAGGCCGATCGGCTGCTCGCTCGACCGGACGAGGCCGCGAACTCGCCGGCGCTGGCGGCGGCTAACGCGTGCTGGCGCGACTGGCGAAATCCCGCGATCACCGCCCATGATGGTCTAACGAGGGCCGATCATCCAGTCATCGCACGCGCCATCGATGCGGTTCAGTCCGCGACGTCGCTGCGTCTGATGCTCCGCGATCCGCTCGCCTTCGTGTGGCGCTATGCGTTGGGCTGGCGGTCGGTCGCCGAAGCCGATCAGCCTCTGACACTCGATGCGCGTGCCTATGGCGATCTCGTGCATGAACTCCTCAAGCGGACCGTCGATACGCTCGAGCCCAAGCCAGGCTATTCCCGCGCCGCGCGGCACGAGATCGAGGCCGCCCTGACAGAGGCGGCGACGACGGTCAGTGCGGAGTGGCCGCTGAAGCGATCCGTGCCGCCGTTGCTGCTGTGGCGGCACACCGTGGATGCTGCTGCCCAGCTCGCGCTCAGAGCTTTGACGCTCGACGAGACGTTCCTGCCGGGCACGCGCAGCTGGACCGAACTGGCATTCGGCCATGCCGACGGGGCAGTTGCAACGACGGGCGATTTTCCCTGGGATCCGACCGCCCCGGTTGAAATCACCGGAACTACGGTTCGGGTCAAGGGCAGCATCGACCGGCTCGATATCACCGCCACAGGAAACGCCGTTCGCGTCTCGGATTACAAGACGGGTGCAGAGCCAAAGAAGGCCGATCAGATCGTGCTCGGGGGCGGCGCCGAGCTCCAGCGCGTCATCTATGCGTTGGCGGCACGCCAACTCGTGCCGGACAACCCGCGCGTCGTCGCCCGCCTCATCTACCTCGGCGGCGGCGAGCCGCGGATCTACAAACTGCCCGACCTCGATCAGGCCATCGCCGAGATCGCAGACCACGTGAGGGCGGCCGGCGTCCTTTTGCGGCAGGGAAGGGCCTTGCCGGGTCCGGACGCGCGCGAGAACTGGAACGACTTCCGGCTGGCGCTTCCGGCATCGCCAACAGCGTACTTTCAAATCAAACAGTCGGCGCTGAGCCGCGCCTTCGACGATTTTGCGCGCGTCTGGAGTTGCCGATGATCCAACTAGCAGACAGGTCCGCGCGCCGGCGGGCTCTGACCGATCTCGACTCGACATTGCTCGTCGAAGCGGCGGCTGGCACCGGCAAGACCGCCCTGATGGCGGGGCGCGTGACGATGCTGCTTGCATGCGGCGCCCAACCCAGTGAGATCGCCGCCATCACTTTTACTGAGTTGGCGGCCAGCGAGCTGTCGGTGCGCGTCCATCGCTACGTCAACGAACTTCTGGCCGAACGCGTGCCGGCACCATTGCGGGAGGCCCTGCCCAAAGGCCTCGACGCGGCTCAGCGGCACGCAATGTCCGCCGCCGCCGCCAAACTCGACGAACTTACGACCGCAACGATCCACGCCTTCTGCCAGACCATCATCTCAAGCTACGCGGTCGAGGCTGATATTGATCCAGGCGCGCAGATGCTCGATGCGGTCCAGGCCGCCGCTGCGTTTGACTCCATATTCGAGCAATGGCTCAAACGGCGGCTCAACAGTCCGGAGCGGCCAATCGATCCGATCGCAGTCTTGTCCCGCGAAGACCCCCGCCGCGTTGTCTCCACCCTTCAGGAACTGGCGCGCTTTCGTCTCAAGCATCGTGATGCGCGGACGCTGCCTGCCGATCTCACCGGCCGCCCGGACATCGACCTGGCCGAAGCGGTCGCGGATTTCCGGCGCTGGAAAGTCGCTCAGCCCGTCGAGCCCAAAACGCTCGAGCTGCTGGGTGAGCTCGAGACGCTGGCAAACTTTTACGCCGGCAGCTTTGAGACGCCGCCCGATTTTCCCCGGCTCTGGGCGCTCGCCCATCCGATTCGACTTTCCTGCATGCGGAAGAACACGTTCGATCTAATCAGGCCAAGACGGAAATCGGCCTGGGAAAAGATCGCCAGCAAGGATATGGGTAGCCGGCTCAGTGAGGATGCCGGCCAATACTTCGACCGGGTCGACCACTGCTACCGAGTGGTGCTCGGCCGCATTGCCACAGCGATTGTCGCAGGTCTGTCTGATGAACTCGACGAGGTGCTTGACGACTACGCCGCCTTCAAGCGCGCAGCGGCCGTCCTTGATTTCGACGATCTTCTGGAGCGGGCTCGGGCTCTCGTCCGCGACCATGATGCCGTGCGCCACGCTCTCGGGGCCCGCTACCGGCATATCTTCGTGGACGAGTTCCAGGACACCGACCCCATTCAGTCCGAAATCCTGTTTCTGATCGCTGCAGAGCACCGCGCTCCGCGATGGCAGGACAGCGTCTTGAGGCCAGGGGCGCTCTTCATGGTCGGCGACCCGAAACAGGCCATCTACCGGTTCCGCGGCGCCGATGTCGGATCTTATGCGCAGGCGCGTACCGCAATCGAACGGCGATGGCCGGACAACATTATCCAGATCACCGCGAATTTCCGCTCCCGACCGGACATTCTTACCCACGTCAACCGCTGTTTCGAGACGCCACTTTCTGGTGTCGGGCAACCTGGCTATGTGGCGCTCACGGCGACCATCGATCCCCCCACCCACGACCTTCCGTGTGCAGCCAGGATCACCGTCGACGTCCCGCCCAATTCGCGGTCAGAGCACATCCGCGATGCCGAGGCAGAAGCAGTCGCTGAACTCTGCATGCGGCTCATCGGCAATCTGCACATCCGCGACGACGACGGCGTGATGGTTCCGCTCACCGCCGGCGGAATAGCTCTGCTTGCGCCGACAGGCACCGAACTCTGGCGCTATGAACGCGCGCTGGAACAACGAGGCCTGCCGATCGCGTCCCAAGCGGGCAAGGGCCTGTTCCGACGTCAGGAGGTGCACGATATGCTCGCCCTGGCTCGCGTGCTCGCCGACGCCGGCGACACCCTGGCCTTGGGAGCGCTGATGCGAGGGCCGCTTGTCGGGCTGACCGAGGAAGAGCTTCTCGATATCACCGCGGCTTTGCCCCAAAATCCCGGTCGCCCGTTCGCGGTTACGCGATTCTCGTTGTTGACCGACCTGAGCGACGTCACGCATCCGATTGCGCGTCGGACACTTTCGATCCTGCAAGACCTGAGACGGAAATCGAGAGCGACCACACCAGCGCTGCTGCTCGCCGAAGCAGCGGAGTGGCTGGCCATTCGACCCATTCTTGCCGCGCGCGAAGGTGATCGCAGCGCCCGAGCGGCTGCGAACGTAGAAGCCTTTCTCGAACGGGCGCGACCTTACGGCGTCACCGGTCTCAAGCGGTTCGTCTGTGACATCACCAGGGATTGGAGTCAGGGAGTTCCGTCCAACGAGGGCCGGGTTGATGCCGAAGGCGACGCCATCGAGATCATCACCATCCACAGCGCCAAGGGATTGGAATGGCCGGTGGTGATTCCGGTCAACACAGCCACCTTGCTCCGCTCACGCGAGCCGTTCGTGCATCGCGCGTCCGACAATACGCTGCACTGGGTCATCGGCGACGTCGTCCCGCCCAATCTTCGGCTGGCGCTCGCGTCCGATGATGAAAGCCTTGCCCGTGAACGCGAGCGCCTTTGGTATGTCGCATGCACTCGCGCTCGCGAGCTCCTCATCGTTCCGGAGCTGCCGCAGGCTGAGCAAAGGTCCTGGGCGCGGATCGTCGACCTGGCGCACCAGGACCTGCCGCTGCTAGATCTATCGCGTTTCGATCGGGCATTGCGCCCTGCCGCGTCCGATCTGCCAAACGGACAGACGCTGGACATCTTCGAGACAGAGCACGCCGCCATCTCCGCTGCCGCGGTCCCGCTCACGTGGCTTCGGCCAAGCAACCAAGATGCCGATCGCGTTCCTATTATGGAGGCGAACGCGATCGACTCCGGCAAGGCTCCGGAGACGGAGCTGCCGATCGGCGCAGGACGTGTCCGAGGACTCGTCTTGCATAAGGTGATGGAAGAGGTACTGACTGGCGAACTTGGTGAAGACCTCGTCGGGTTCGCCGATCGCGCCCGCGAGCTTATCGCAGAGCTGGTGGTCGATCGCGAAGACGAGGTCGGTCTTCCCGAAGCCGAGGAAATCGCCTCGACCGCTTGGCGAACCCTGCATCTACCGGAGATAGCCGCCCTGCGACCGGGTCTCGTTCCAGAATGGCCGATCTACGCTTTGCTCGCCGATGCGAGCGAGCCCACAGCGCTTGCCGGCCGGATCGACGCCGTCGCTATAAACGAGGGTCGCGCCGTGGTTGTCCTCGATTGGAAAAGCGACATCGCGCCGACGGAGGAGGACATGCGAATCCACTCGGGCCAACTCGGGGACTATCTACGAGCAACTGAGGCGGACCGTGGCGCGTTGGTCTATATGACCCTTGGCACTGTGCGTTGGGTGGAGCGCAGTGTCCCCGCCGATCGGAGCCAGTGATGTCGTTAAATTTACACCACTGACCGATAGTGTTGAAGAAGTCGGCGATGAAGCCGTGGATCCACTCGCACCGAAGCGTCTTGATTAAGGTCGACGCGACCTCCTCGCCCTAAGTGGCTCGGATGGGTGTCCCGAGGGTGCAGATCTTGGCCAATTTCCTGAGGTTCTGGGCGATGGCTGCAAGGTGGAACTCATCGCGGGCACCACAGGGGCCGCGCAATCGCAATCGATCGAGCTTCAGGATGCGCTTGAGGTGCGCGAACAGCATCTCCACCTTCTTCCGCTGATAGCGTGAGATCTGGTAGGCGTCGGTCTTGGCGATGTCGCGGGCCATGTCGCGCGCGCCCTCATAGATCGAGCGCAGCACCTTGCGCGCCGGCTCCTTCGGGCAACAGCGGGGCTTCAGGGCACAGGCGTCGCAATCCAGCTTGCTGGCTTGATAGCGCATCATGCCGTTCTCGTCGACGAGAGGGTGCGGCACCCGATAGGTCTTCTGGCGTTGCCTGAGCGTCTTCCCGCCAGGACAGATGTATGTATCGGCCTTATGGTCGTAGGTGAAGTCATCGCGCGAGAAGGTGCCATCCTTGCGCCTGGACTTGTCGAAGACCGGGATATGCGGCTCGATCCCACGCTCATGCACCAACCAGTTCAGCATTTCGGCCGAGCCGTAGCCGGTGTCGGCAATCAGCCGCTCCGGCCAGAGGCCGAGCTCGTCGTGCGCCCGCTCGATCATGGTCTTGGCGGCCGTCACCTCGGCCTGGCGCACCGCGGTCGAGGGCTCCACGTCCACGATGATGGCGTGCTCCACGTCGATCAAATAGTTCGTGCAATAGGCATAGACGGCTGGGCCACCCCAAGCGGCAGTCCAGCGCGCGGCGGGATCAACAGGGGAGACGAACTTGGGCTCCACCGGCGTGGCGGCCCCGAAGGCGGCATCATCCAAGGTGGCGAGGTATTCGGCCACGGCCCGCTTGGTCTCAGGCTTGAGCTCCTCGGCCGTCTCGACCCCGCGCTGACGCTGCGCGTCGGCGACGATCATGCTGGCATCGACCGCAAAGCCTTCGCCGCCGACGAGGCCTTCTGCCATGCAGCGTCGGACGACGGTTCCGAAAAGTTCGCGCAGCAGATCGGCATCGCGGAAGCGTCCGTGGCGGGTCTTGGAGAAGGTTGAGTGGTCCGGCACATCACCCTCGAGGCCAAGCCGGCAGAACCACCGATAGGCCAGGTTCAGATGTACCTCCTCGCACAGCCGGCGCTCCGAGCGGATGCCGAAGCAATAGCCGACGATCAGCATGCGGATCAGCAGCTCAGGGTCGATCGAGGGACGGCCGATCGGGCTGTAGAAGGGCGCCAGATGCTGGCGGATGGCGGACAGATCGACGAAGCGGTCGATCGCTCTGAGCAGGTGGTCCGCCGGCACATGCCGCTGCAGGCTGAAGCCATAGAACAGCTCCTCCTGCATCACACTTTGCTCGCCCATCATCGACTCAATCTCCTCTTACAACGAAGATTGAATCAGTGCTTCAGGACCGCTGCAACCCGGACTTTTTCAACACTATCGACCCATTGCTGACATTCCTGGTCGAACCTCCATCTCAAACCGGACATTGGGGAGAGCCGCGCTCGCTGCGTCGCCACTACGCGGTTGAAGTCGGATGCCCACTGATAATCCGGGGCTTCGGTCCCGCCGACATGCAGTTCGTCTGCACGTCCCGGACCAGCTGCGAGACCGTCGGTCGTGTCCGCTTCAGGTAGAACGCGTTGATGCTCCTCCGGACGATTTCCTCACGCTTCTCATCCAGTGTGCGATGACCCTCCGGCCGCCCGCGGTTGCGGGCCACAAGCGACAGGACGGTTCCGCCGGCGCGGAACAGCTTGACCAGGCGGTAAGCTGTAGCTTGGCTAAGGCCGAGCTTGGCCGCTAGCCCCGCAACATTTCCGGCCGTAGTGCGGCCGGAGTGGCGCCTTAGAAAGCCGCGGATCGCATCCGCACGCCGGCACGCTTCATCCCGACGCGCCTCATCAATTTCGTCGGGAAATGGGTCGCTCATGGAGGCTCACCAGTGAAAAAACTTCGAGAGCCTGAGTCTCACATTAAATTGGTAAGCGCCAAGAGCGATTATCAAATTAACTGCTAGTTCTCAAATTAAGTGCCGGCCTAAGCATTTGGAATCGTTTGTATGGCATTCTCATAATTAAGTGCCAAGTGACAGAAGGAGCGGTCATCAATGATGCCGACAGCTGTCTACCAGTAGAGTCTCGGGTACTTAGCCTTCTCAGTCTGGCAATCATCCCTGCGCCGCACCGCTTTGTTGTAAGCGGCTTCATAGGCGCGGATGGCCCTCTTGAACTTAGGTGGATTGGGTGTCAGGTGTTTATCCAGACCGTCGTACAAAAGGACTGGGACAGCTATAATGGCTTTTCCATTTTCGTTGAGCTTCAGCGCCCGGCATCTCTGCGCAACGCCGTTGACGTTACCTGCCATCGTAGCGGCCAAATTCAACTTGGCGTCGGGCATCCGAGCCAGGAAAGTAATGTTTTGGGGCACTCCCTGTCCGGCTGAAGCAGCCGAAGATATGACGCAGACGGCGGCGCCGAGGATAATCAAAATCCGGTTCAAAAGTTACCCCTCTATATTTGGCGATCTCGACCCAAGCATCGCCCGTTCCTGCAAAGGTTGAAATATTTCGATTCGAAAAGCAATGGCGTTACGCGACAACCCCAACCATCCACGCCCCGATGCAGGTGCGACTTCGAGCCAACATGCGTTGCCGTTAAGTGGATGGTTGGGGATCGCAGGAGGAGAGCAACAGGCACCTGGTCAGGGCAGCTTGTCAGCTATTCTGTTGAGGTGGTTCGCGAGATCTCGGACGACGTTGCGGTCGGCCGGCAGGACGACACGGCCGATGCCGATCGCGTCCTTGCTGGTCCAGTTCTCCAGCCTGATGTCGTCGGGCAAGGCCAAGACGTTGATCGCGGTCGCCGAGAAGTAGCCGTTCCTGCCATGGGCATAGATCGGCTCCTTTAGGGTGGGGAAATCGATCTTCATGCGGCCTCGCTGACGTCGATGATCAGGTCGTGGCGGGCGGCCGGGATGAGCTCGGCGTCGAACTGACGGAACCGAGTGCTGGCTTCGTCCGCGCGGTAGAACAGGAACCGAGCGAATTGTGAGGGGCGGCAGATGATGGTCTTGCCGACACGCAGTGCATCATAGGCCTGGCTAAAAGTCATGCCGAATGCGCTCTGCGCTGCTCGCGAGGTGGCGGCGCGGTTGCAATCAATCAGAGTCCTTCGGTGAAACGGACACGGTCGTAGGTGATCATGGGCAGGTGCTCCAAAATTGGTGAGGTCGTCGTAGGGCTGGCGCACGCGCCTTTCCCTCACCGAGGATGTCGACGAGCTCGTTTGCTGTTGCTGTTGCTGTTGCTGTTGCTGTTGCGGTTGCAGTTGCGGGTTTTGGGTCGGATCGGGCGGTGGCGCGAGCGTTTTTTATGGAACACCGGCTTGGCGAGCCAGTTTGGCTCCTGCAGCATCTCCTGTGCAGACATGCTGCGAGATCGGATTGCACCTCCGATGCCCTTCGCGTCTTCCCTCCCTCCGTGGGGCGCGGGCTTCCATGGAACCGATGACGATCAGGCTCTTCGGACGTCCAGTCCCTCCGTGTTGGCACCGAGGAGTTTTTATGATTGTGTTGCACAAATCTGATCAAAGAAACTTGCTATAAGGAGGCTTGTTTATTGCCGATCCGTCGAAAAGCCGAAGCTGCTGCTGTATTCAATCCTTCCGAGCTGGCTCTACTTGGCCGCGTGTTCGATCGCTTGAAGGTTGATGGAAAATCAGAACAACAACTCGAAGCGCTCGCATCCCGAATTATTGCCAATTACATGGCCGGAGTCGTGGACGAGGAAGAACTTCTATCGGCGTCGAAACAAGCGCTGGGGCGGTAAGCGACTTGCATGAACGGAAATGAGACCTGTCAGAGAAATCGACCGAGCCTCCGCTGTGATCCCTCATCTACCAAAGATGTGAGCATACCCTAATTTAGCTCTCATGGGTCTTCTTTGGTTCTCTCCCCCTGTCTACGTGAAAGCGAACCGTCCGGGCATTCGCCATGGGGTCAGCCATGTCGAGGGAGCCGCCGAGCAACTCATGGCGTGGGACACAAAGGGGCCGAAGTGGACGAAAGCGGTCCAATCATGCGTTGACGCGTTCGAGGGCAGAGTGTCCCCCCAAAATGTCCGTGCAGCCTTTGAGGCGGCGGCCAAAGAGGCGAGCGTGTATCTCTCGCCTGAGTAGGGGGTATTATGGCTATCCATTGGTTTCACCCTCCGGTCCATATCGAAACTGACAAACCTGGGCTCACCTACGTCTGCACCAATGTCGAGGGTGCCGCTGCGGAGCTCATGAAGTGGACCAAGCGAGGACCCAAGTGGAAGGAGGCGGTCGCGGTCTGCATGGCTCTGATTGAAGGCAAACGCACGCCCGACGACGTAAGGAAGGCCTTCGAGGCTGCTGCCGAAGAGGAGGGGTTGCTGCGCTCCTCTAACTAGCGCCCGAACCTTCCAACCGCCGGTTGGTAGACGCGATAAAGCCGGCGCGCGTAGGATTACCACGATCCAGGCACACCCCGCCCCCCGCACCCTGTGCCTGGTGAAGATCGCCCGCCGTGCCGAAGGTGCGGCGGGCTTTTTTTTGATTTTCGTATGGAACACCCAGCTCAGTGCCCTCGCCGCCGACTAAGTCGCTCAAGGTCAGTTTCGACTTTTGCAAGAGTGCACAGTATGCTTGGTGGTAGCGGTTGCTCACGGCGTGGGCTCGGCAGAAACCATTTAGTGCCGTCTACCCGCTTTGCTCGCCTGATAGAAGGTCATGGCGCGACTTCAAATAGTCTCTGCTGCCGTTGCTCGCCGGGCTAGTGCCGGACGGGCTGGGATCCAATCTGCTATGCAGAGAAAATCCGCGCGAGGTCGATTTCCTGTTCAGGACCGCTGGTCGGGATGACAAGCTTTAAGCTTCATCTGAGCGCATACAAATAGGCCGCGACGTCGCGAGCCTCCTGCTCGGAAATGCCGGCCGAAGGCATTGCCGTATGCGGATTGATTTCCCTGGCGGCGCGAATCCAGCGGATCAGGTTCTCTGGATTATTGGATAACACCCCGCCGACATAGACCCTGGTGGCCAGGGTGGCGTCCAGGCGCGGGCCGACCAGTCCATGCGCGCCGGGGACGCCGGTGATTGTATGGCAACCGGCGCAACCGTTGGCCATCATGATCGGTATGGCACGGGTACCAATGCCACCGGTTGCATTATTTGCTTCCCGTTCGATCCTATCGGTGCGTTCCGACCACCATGTCAGCGCCGCTAAAATTGCCAGTACGACAATGGCGCTCGTGCCGAAAACCAGCCTAGACAGGTCGGAACGCAAGCGGCGCCTCCCGGCTTCCCTGTCCGCTCGAGCGGATCCACAAGCCTGCCAGCAACAAGGCAGCTCCGCCGTAGATCAGGCCGGCCGGAACCCACATGACTAGGCCGGCGAGTTGCTGGTCCTCAAGCGGACTGAGGCGCCACAATTGCGCGCCGGCGGCATTGTCGGGGTACCAAAGTCTCGGCGAGACCACAAGCAGCACCCCAAGCAGACCGGTGTGCAGCGAGGTGAAGAAGAGATGCATGACTGCGCTGCCATAGGTTTGTTCACGGCCGGGACGCGGCAGCAGCGCCCACCAGAACAAGACGCCGGTTCCGAAGAAGGTGGCATGCTGGGCATAGTGCAGGAAACCGCGTTCGAGCGCAGCCTCGAACAGCGCCGGCACGTGCCACGCCCATATCGCGACAGCATGCAGGATGGTGGCCGCGGGGGGACGGCTGGTCGCGGCCCAGACGGCTTGAAGCATTTTCGCGTGCCCGGCTGCGCCAAGTGTTTGCCGTAACGAGATCGGCAGTGCCCACATCATTGCAGCCACGGGACGGGAGGCAACCAGAAGAGGCGCTGCGACCGCCATGAGCAATTCGTGCTCGATCATATGTGCGGTGAACACGCGCTCACCCAGTGCATGAAGCGGGCTGACGAGCGCAGACGCCAATACGGCCCAGCCGGCAGCGAACAGCAGGGCCTGTCGCGATCGCAACGGGCGGCCGCGACCGCTCCTACGCCACAGTCGAATGGCGCCCGTCGCATAAAGCAAGGCGATCGTCGCCAACGGCAGCGTGATCGGCAGCGCCAGCGTCCACCCCGGGGCGCCGCCGCCATAGCAGATCGAGGTCGAGAAGAGCGCATCGAAGCTCATCGGACACACTCGTCGAGAATGAGCGAGGCGGCGCCCTGCATGATGATGACCAGCGCAAACAGCACTGCGGTCAGAATGCTCAGATTGGCAACAAAAGCTTCAGTGCCGCGCGTGCGCTCCGGTTTGAACGAGGCGCCGCCCTGTTGCCGCGCCCGCCAGGATAGCGCCCCGCCAACCAGAGACATTATCGCTAGCACCAATGCGATGAAGGGTATGACAGGAATCCGGCGGGCGCACTGCCATTCCACAACGGCGTAATTCAGTTGCGTCGACACGGCCCAGGCTAAAGGCCCCGACAAGAGCCCGCCCCATGAGGTGCCTGACCGAAGCGCGCGCATCTCAACCAAGCCTCGGCATCCAATAGATTAGGAGATAGATCGGAATCCAGGTCAGGACCACGAAGTCCCAGTAGAAGACGTTGTCACCCACGTCAGCGAAGCGTCGGCCACTGT
Organism: Mesorhizobium sp. WSM4817; assembly: GCF_055811135.1. NCBI lineage: Bacteria > Pseudomonadati > Pseudomonadota > Alphaproteobacteria > Hyphomicrobiales > Phyllobacteriaceae > Mesorhizobium > Mesorhizobium sp. WSM4817. Next base: position 126,435 of record NZ_JBVVQQ010000015.1, read on the forward strand.
TGGCGTGGCGCGTGAACATCAAAGCGGTCAAAACCAGCGTGTCGCCGACATCGGTGATCAGGTGCGCGGTGTGGAGGCCGAGCAAGACCCAGAGCATAGAGCCGTAGGCATTGCTGTCCCAATAGATGTTGAGGGCTGGAAACTCGAACCAGCGCACGACAAGCGGCGCGATCCCGAGTAGCGACATCACCACGAGGCCAATGCGCACTGGCACCATCGCGCAGGCCTCAGCATAGCGCTTCAATATGTGGTTAGGGACTGCGCTGGCGAGCAGCAAAAGCGTCACGATCGTGCCCGGCCAGTGGTTCGGTGTGGGCGCGCTCAACGGCCATTGCGGTGACAGGTAGGCGAGGTAAAGATAACTCCCCGCGGCAAGAGCGAATCCCATGCCCTCGAGTGCCATGAAGGCGAGAGTGCCCCACCAGGTCGGGGTACGCGGTCCGTGCCCGAAGGTCGGGAGCTCGGAAAGATCGACGGCAGGACGCGGTTTCATTCCTCGTCCTCCGGACCGCCTCTCGGCCAGAACCAGCCAATCAAAGTGATGGCGATCGGTCCCGCTCCCCAAACCACTGCCCATGGGCTGAAGATGGAGTAGAGAAAGGTACCCCCGACCGCGAGGGCGGCCAATAGCGGCCAGATCGACGACGTTGGCGACTTTTCGCGTAAGTCGGGATGCGCCTCCGCCACTGTCGAGATGACCAGTTCGCGTGCATCAACCCGAAGCCCCGTCGCTACTGGAAGCGTTCCGCGTTCCGCCCATAGCGGCTCGACGTGCGTCACGACCGGCATGCGGGCGAAATTGTAACTCGCTGGCGGCGATGACGTCGCCCATTCCAACGTGCCTGCATTCCAGGGGTTGTCGCCGGCCGGGGCGCCCCTCAGGGCGCCGTGCACCACATTTACGGTGAAAAGCGCGAAGCTCACGAACAGGACAACCGCGCCAGCGGTGATGAACAGATTGATGTCACCCCAGCCGAGCTCCGCCGGATAGGTGTATACCCGTCGTGGCATGCCCCAGATGCCGACAATGTGCATCGGGAAGAACGCCGCATTGAAGCCGATGAAGGCGAGCCAGAAATGCCAGCGCCCGAGGCGCTCGTTCATTATCCGGCCGGTGATCTTGGGAAACCAGAAATAGGCGGCGCCCAGCAAGGGAAATACCGACCCGCCGATGAGCACGTAATGGAAATGCGCGACCACGAAATAGGTGTCGTGAACTTGCAGGTCCAACGGCACCGACGCCAGCATGACACCGGTCAGACCACCGGCGACGAAAATGAAGAAGAAGCCGAACACGAACAATAGCGGCGTCCTGATGATCGGCCGACCATCCCAGAGCGTCGCCAGCCAGCAGAATATCTGCAGACCGTTCGGAATGGCGATCAACATGCTCGATGCGGTGAAGAAGCTCGCGCCGAGCTTGGGCAGACCGCTGGTGAACATGTGGTGGACCCAAAGGCCGAATGACAAGAACCCAATGGCGATCAGCGAAAGCACCAGCCCCAGATACCCGAACACCGGGCGCCGTGCGAAGGCGGCGATGATCGAGGAGACCATCCCGGTTGCCGGCAGGAAAATGATGTAGACCTCGGGATGGCCGAAGAACCAGAAAAGATGCTGGAAGAGCAATGCGTCGCCGCCTTCGGCGGGGTTGAAGATGTGGGTGCCGACCAGCCGGTCCAGGATCAGGAACGTCGAGGCGATCATAACCGCCGGCATCGCGAACACGACCACAAAGGAGGTGACCAGCATCGCCCAGACGTAGAGCGGGATCTTGTCAAGCGACATCCCAGGGGCGCGCTGCTTCAGAATCGTCACGATGGTTGCGACCGCGACCGCTAGTGCAGAGACCTCGGTGTAGGTGATCATCTGCGCCCAGACGTCGGCGCGCTTGCCTGGTCCGAATTCGGGACCGGACAGCGGCACATAGGCGAACCATCCGACATCAGGCGCCATGTTGAGCGCGAATGACACCCATGCGAACATGCCTCCCGACAGAAAGATCCAGAAGCTGAAGGCGACTAGGCGCGGAAACGCGATATTGCGGGTGCCAACCATCAGCGGAACAAGGTAGATGCCGCTCGCCTGCACGATCGGCACGGCAAACAGGAACATCATCGTCACGCCATGCATCGTGAACAACTGATTGTAGAGGTCCGGCCCGATCAGCCCGCGCTCGGGGCCCGAGAGTTGGACCCGCATGGCGACCGCGTTCAGCCCACCGAGGCATAGGAACACGAAAGCGGTGATCAGGTAGCGCCGCGCGACGATTTTGTGATCCACGGTTGAAAGCGCGCCGATGATGCCAGGTGCAGTCTGCCACGTTCGCGCAAGCCAGCGGTCAAGGCTGTCATCGTCGAGGCCAGTGTCGCGCGGGCCGTCGCGCTCAGGGGCCAAATTGCCTTCTGAGGCCAAGCCGCGTTCGCGAGCGAGGTCGGCGCTGCTCATCTCAAGCCCTCAAGATAAGCGACGATCGCATTCAACTCGTCGCCGTTCAGATCCACCACCGGCATATGGGCGCCCGGCTTGATCCCCTGCGGATCGGCTATCCATGCTGCAAGGTTGCCGCGGCTCATCGTCAGCGTTCCGGCTGCCAGCGTTTGCCTGCTGGCGACATGGGTCAGATCGGGGGCGACCGTGCCGCCGGCGATGGTGCCGCCGATCTTGTGGCACATCACGCAGGGCCGCTTGAGGAACAGGTCATGGCCGGCTTTCGCCTCGGGCGAGGCGGGCGGGGCGGCCGGCCTCAACTGGTCGTTCAGCCAGGCGTCGAAGACGGGCCGAGGCTCGGCGATGACGAAGGTGCTCATATTGGCGTGCTGAGCACCGCAGAACTCGGCACATTGGCCCCGATAGACGCCCGGCTTGTCCGCCTTAAGATCAAGAACGTTCTCGTGGCCCGGAATGAGGTCCAGTTTGCCGGCCAGATTCGGCACCCAGAAGGAATGGATGACGTCGGTCGAGGTGAGAATGAACCGCACCGGCTCGCCTGCCGGGATGTGGATCTCGTTCGCGGTCGTCAGGATGCGGTTCGGCTGGCTGTCTTCATAGCGCACCTCCCACCACCACTGATGCCCGGTCACGCGGATTGTCAGCGCGGCATCCGAGCCGATGGCAGCGAGCGTCCTGTTGGCGAAGAAGCTCAACAGCGTTAGCCCGATCAGGATCACTCCGGTGGCCCCGAGCGCCGCAAAGACAATCCGCGTCTTGAGGCGCTCGGAAGCGGTATCGAGGACAAGCGGATCGCCGATCGGTCGTGCGCGCCGCCGGATCACGGTCATGATCAGCACGATCATCACCAGGAGCCAGATCACGGTGCAGAGGGCGGTGAAGAACCAGATCAGCCACGCGAGCTCGCCCGCTGCCGGGCCCTTCGGATCAAGGGCCGATTGCCAGCCACTGCATCCTGCGAGGAGCAGAATGGAGGCTGCGCCGCACATCACCCAAACAAGGCGTCTCACGGCGACTTCCCCAGTGTCGCGGCATTTGGCAGGCGATTTTCGGATGGGTGCACCATCATGTCGTCGTCGCGTCCTGGCGCGGCGGAGGAGGGTACTTTGCCGCTCAGCGAGCGGACGAAGGCGGCAAGTTCCCAGATCTGGTCGTCGGGTACCCTGTCACGGAAGCTCGGCATCCCGTTCGGGCGCCCGTCTCTGATCGTGGCGTGGATGCTTTCGATCGAACCGCCGTAAATCCACTTTTCGTCCATGAGCGCTGGTCCCATGCCGCCACCGCCATTGGCATGGCATCCGGAACAGTTGAACCAGTTGAACAGACGTTTGCCCTGGCTAAGATGGAACGCGTTTGCCTCGAACGCCGCTGCCTTGTTGTCGGACGGGGACGGCCGCTCGCCACCTGGCGCAAGGACAGTGACCGGCGTCGCTTGCTCGCCCGAGCCGAGCGCCGACTGGGGGCGGGTGTCGCGTTCCTCGCGCTGGCATCCGGCAATGGCGAGCATTGCGCACAACAGCAAGAGAAGGCCGCGGTTCATTTCACGGCGCTCCAGCAGTGTCGAGCCGGGGCATGCCATACTGCGCCAGAATCGCATTGATCTCGGCGCGGTGCTTTGCGAGGGCAGCGTCCACTTCGCCGTGCAGCGCATCATCCTCGTGGCGCACGCCCATTGAGATGTCGTAGATCATCGGTAATTGCGGACCGTCTACCCGAGGTTCAACCGGCGTAATCCGCAGCGCCACCTTCTGTCTGGCGGCAAAGTAGCCGGCCAGCGGGCCCCAGACGACGGCCATATCGATATCGCCGCTCGCGACCGCTTCGATGATGCGCGCCGGAGGGTTCGGCACAGAATAGTCGCCATAGACTGGAAAGCCGATGAGATGGCCGACGATCCTGCGGCGCCCGAGCGCCTGGACGGGTGGGGAGTTGGCGCCGTCGTCGCCGATCAGCTGGACACCGATGCGCAGATTACGCAAGCGAGGATCGTTGAACGATCCGACTTCCGGCGCCTCCTTGCGAGTCACGAATACGTAGGACGAGCGATAATAAGGCGCGGTGGTGCGCAGCAATTCGAGATTAGCTGGCGTGCCGGGGACGAGATCACACAGACCGGCTTTCAACGTGTTGCGGATGAAGCCGCGGCGCTGCGCCCACCAGGTATAGGAAAGAGTTGCGCCAAGTTCCCTGGCGACAATCGCCGCGATCTTGTTTTCAAAGCCTTCCCCGCCAGCGTTGGAGAAGGGCATGTTGTTGGGATCGGCGCACACTCGCAGCTCGCGCGCATTCGCCAGGGCGGCAACAAGGGAAAAGGCCAGTGCACCGATTATCTCGGCAAAATGCCGGGAACGTATTCTCCCCCTTCGCGCAGGCCCGCCGATCGCTTCAGGGCAGCCGGAAAACATGCAGCGTACCTCCCGGCGTGGTTACGTCCTTGAGATCCTTCATGACATTGGCGAAGCCGAGCGCAGCGGTGGCGTCGCGCGGGTCGAGATCTCCCGACACGATGGCACCTGCCCAGCCACCGACACCCGACAAGATCGCGACATATTGGTGCCCATCCGGACCGCGATAGGTGATCGGCTGGCCAATGATGCCGGAAGAGGTCTTGAACTGCCAAAGCAGTTTCCCGGTCGTGGCGCTCACCGCCTTGAACCAGCCTTCCATGGTTCCGTAGAATACGACGTTGCCGGCCGTAACGACGGCGCCGCTCCACACCGGAAAGTTCTCCTTCAGGATCCAAGCCGGCTTGGCGGCAGCGACATCCCAGGCGGTGAAGACACCCCGATGTCCACCCGGCCCGGGAATCATGCGGACATTCATGCCGACATAGGGCGTGCCGGCGATGTAATTCACCTCGACGCCTTCTTCGTCCATGCACAGATTGTTGTGCGGGATGTAGAGCAAGCCGGTCTTGGGCGAGAATGCCGAGGGCTGCCAATCCTTCAGGCCGGACGCGGTCGGGCAGATGTTGCGTACGACCTTGCCGGTGCCGGTTTCTTTCTCGGGGTTTACTATCAGCCGGCCTGTCTTGAGGTCGACTCCCTTGCTGGAATTGACTGGGCCGAATGGTACCGCGGACAAGACCTCGCCAGTCATGCGATCCAGCAAGTAGACATAGCCGTTGCGTTCCGGCCGGACGAGCACCTTGCGGGGCTTGCCCTGCCAGGTCATATCCAGCAACACCTGCTCGTTGATGCCGTCGTAATCGTGCAAATCGTGCGGGGTCCACTGATAGAACCATTTTGCAGTGCCGGTGTCGGGATCGCGGGCGAAGATGCCGGAGGTCCACTTGTTGTCGCCGGGTCGCAGATCGGGATTCCAGGGACCGGGATTACCGGTACCGTGAAAGATCAGGTCCAGGTCGGGGTCATAAGAAATCCAGCCCCACACATTGCCGCCGCCGATTTTCCAGGCGTCCGGCGGCCACGATGTGACGCCGAGATCCTTGCCCTTGTCCATGTCGTAATGGGGCTTGAAGTCCGGGCCGATCAGCACCTCGGCATCCGGGCCGGTGCTGTAGGCCGTCCAGATGACATGCCCGTCGCCGGCGTCAAGCGCCTTGATCCAGCCGCGCACGCCCATTTCGCCGCCGGAATTGCCCACCAGAACCATGCCCTTTACCACCAGCGGCGCCATGGTGATGGTCTCGCCGATGTTGATGTTGCCGATATGGGTGTTCCAGACCGGTTTGCCGGTCGCCGCGTCGACCGCGATCGTATGTCCGTCGAGCGTGTTGAAGTAGAGACGCCCATTGGAGAAAGCCGCACCCCGGTTGACCACATCGCAGCAGGCAACTCCCTGCGCGGCAGGTTCGGGATTCGGCTCGAACTTCCACTTCATCGGTGCGCCGGGTCTGGCGAGATCAAGCGCGTAGAGAATGTTGGGAAAAGGCGTCACGATATACATCGTGTCGCCGACAACCAGCGGCGCAGCCTCCTGGCCCTTGTTCACGCCGGTCGAGAAGGTGAAGGCGACCTGCAGGGTCTTGACGTTGTCTTCGGTGATTTCAGCGAGTTCGCTGTAGCGGGTCGAGGCATAGTTCTTCGCCGGCATCGTCCACTGGCCATCGTCAGGTGGGGCTGCTGCAGCAGGCGGCCTTATGGCAGGCTCCGCCGCCTGGGCCACCGCTCCGGCCACGAGCGCGAAGCCCGCCAGCAAGGTCCAGCCGATCACCCCCAATTTGGTACGACCATCTATCCTGGCCAGTGCCTTGTATCCTCTCTGGCAGGCCGCCCCAATCTTCACCGCCACCACCTGTCTCATTCGTGCATCGAGCCGCCGACCCCGGCGCCGAGCTCCGCTGCTATGTCCGCCTCGCTTCCCGCACACAATGGATGGCCCCAGCCGGAAGCGCTCTTCCCGCCAGGGTCAAGATCATAGACGATGGCGTCTTTGCGATTTGGATTGACGCCGGCCGGCACTTTGTCCAATCCAAGCGCAGCACGCGTGCGCCATGCGACATTGTGATCGGCACAGGGGGAATCGCCGCTTACACCAAGCCCCCCGATGATCCCTTTTTCATCGTAAAGCGCCAGGCCGCCGCCAAATGCGACTATGCCCCCGACGAGCTTTCCCGTCAGCGGGTCGCTGGAACTTCCAAATGCCGCAGGATTTCCGGTATAAGCGGCCGCCTGGTTGACAGGGTTGGTGGCTTGCAGGCCGAACAGGGGTCCGCCGGGCTGGACAGCCGCATAGAGGTTAGCGGTCGAAAGGGCCATGTGAGCAAGGCTGAGCCCGTTGGCCGTACTGGCCTTTTCGGCTGCGACCAGACGGCTGCCGGGCCATTGCGCGTCGGCCGTGGGACCGCTGTAGGCGACGGCGCAGACTGCTCCGTCGCGAGCCACGACCGCCGCCCACTCATGGGTGTCGAAGCCGCCATTGCCAGGGCCGCCGCTCGCCCTAACGCTCGCCTTGAGGGCGCCGAGCAGTCTGCCATGGTCAGCAGGGCACGGCGCCTGCGCCCAGGCATTTTGCTCGACGTAGCCGATCGTCAGCAGGAACAGACCCAATGCTACTGAGGCAGTCCAATGACGATCCATCGCCCGCGCCGCATTTATTGAACTCTCCCTAACGCATGAGAGGCGCAGAAGTGCCAAACGTCATGGAATAAAGTGCAAGATTGGTTCGGCTCGGAAGCAGCGCCCTTGCGTTCGAAAGATTGGAACGGTTCTGCGCCGCTCTCTGTAGAGCCCAGATTCGCATCTCCGGAAGAAAGCGAAATCAGCTTCCTCACCGCCGCCCATCACAATGCTCTCGCGCAAGCCCTGCTCGCCGATGGCAGTAGGATCGACTACCATCGACCCAGATGTGTGCAGATCTAAGCCGATCTCGCCAAGCCGCGAGCGTTGCAATCTCGTAAGGATCGCGATCGGGCACCTCCCGCTCGAGGACTAGCCGTCGATCAGCTTGCATGAGATAGGTGACCGGACGCGATCCGGAAGGGTCCGCCGCTTCTCGGCATAGGGCCGTTTCAGCAGCGAAATCGCCGCAAGAAGGAAGTCGTGGCGGCGCGCTGAGCGGAACGTGAACGCCTGCAGGAACGAACCGGCATACTTGTTGACTGTCCCATATTGCTCGGCCGCGAAGGTCAGCGCGAAGAATGGCAAGGCCTGTGTCATCGCTCCAGCCTTTAGGCTGGGTCGCTTCCAGCGTCTGTCCGGCTGCTCTAGTATTGAATGTCACCCGATCGGAGCCTCCATTTGCAACGATTGCGAACAACATATGGCCTAGCTGAACATTGCCGGATTATGGCGTCGGTGGCCTTCAAGACCCGACGCGCGTGAAACCGATTTTGACCTGCCGTAGGTGCACGACCATCCACATAGCTACGGCACCCATACCACTTGCCGGGTGCTCGGATGCCTCGAGCCTCCAGTGCAAAACTTGACGCACACAACTTCGATCTCGGGCCAATGGGAGGGCACATTAAGCTCGGAATTGTGCGGAACCGTACGAAGCGGATTGCAAGCAACCAACCTGGTTGCCAGGCATTAATTTGGAGCATTGGGAGGAAGACCATGCTCCACGTTAACGTGCCTCGGGAATTTGAGGTCGGCGATGAGGTTGCGCTGGCAAGTACCGTTATCACGATTCTCCCTAGCGGCCGCGCCAGAGTGAGCATTCCATCATATGACCATCCGTATACGATTGATCCGCCGCCCAAAGCCCGGGCCGGAGACCGAGTGGTTCTTGTTGGGGACGTCACCCGCATAGATCGCGGAGCGAGCAAACTCACTGTGCGGATTGACTGCGGCGGGGTGATTACGGTCGACAGGTCGGCGATCACTCGGCTGAGAAAGCACCGCAGGACCTCAGCGGGTTGACGCTACGGCGATACAACAGCCGCGCTTGCGTTGCGCAGAGCCTGGCGTTTGACCGAGAGCTGATCGAAATGAGGAAAGCCCCACATCCGGGGTGAGATCCTACGCCGCGCCTGGAACATTAGCAGCCGCTAACTATTATCGGGGAACCAGTGGGTCAACCCCGCCCAAGCCCAGCCCACTGCAGATCGGGGCTGCAACCCGGTCGGCCCGCGTTTCTCCTCGAGCGCGGGCTTTTCACTGCCGCTCCCGACGCGGGCGCCGTGCCACTAGGTTTTTGGCCGGGAAGCGTTGTTGTTGCGGTCAAGAATGGCCAACGCACTGAACAGAACGACAAAACCGGCGATTCCTACCCAGCCGATGATCTGGCGCGTCCGCTCCTGCGCCTCGGGCATTTGCAGCGCCTCGACCTTTGGCCACATCACGTTGATGTAGCCGTCTGGCTCAGCGATTAGGCCTTATGTTTTCCGTGCCGATTTCGAGCATTACCCCCTGGATCGGACCGTCGCTGAGGACCATGAGATGGGCAGGAGCTGATCGTGCAATGACTTCGCCGTTGCGGCTGACCTCTGCCCACCCCCAGAGGGCGATTTCTGGCCGAACCTTCGGTAGTTTGCCGGTGCCGATGCCGGTGTTGCCGTGCATCTCGTGCTCATACACTGCGCCTGACCAAGTCGTATAGCTTCCGAGCGGGTGCCTCGGCATCGGTTTGTCGATCTTGACAGTATACTTGGCATCGCCGGCGGTGAATTCGGCCGAGACCTGCATGTCATCGGTGTTCTGGACGTGCGACCAGCGGTTTCCCATCTCCACGGTTTGGATTGCAATGGTGCCGTTCATCGGCGCCGTGCTGTTCATGGCGAACGGATCCGCGCCGGTTACCCGTAGGCCTTCGCCTGAGGTGCGTGCGGTCGCGACCAAGCCATCGGTGCCCCTCGATTGAGCGGTCGCAGGATCGGGAGGGACACCCAGCAGGCCTGCTAACATGGCAATCCCGGCAACGCCGATCATGCGCCGCTTTGCCATCAGCCAAACGCCGATCCACCAGCCGATCAGCGCCGAAACGAAACCGCCGGGAAACGACAGCCACCAGAGGTCCCTGTAGCCGGAATAATACGGCTGATCGAACGGCAGGCCGCGCGGCCCGAGATACATGCTATAGGTGGTCCAGACGAGGGCGAGCATGAGGGCGCCGACGCCCCAGCCCATCGGGCGGGCACCGGCATAGGCCGTCCAAACACAGACGAAAACGAAGTGATCAGAAGGTGCTGGACGAAAAAGGTGATGCCGGGAAAATGCGCAGCAGCACCAACTGGGTCAGAATTCCGTTCAACGCAACTATAATGACAGCGGTGGTCAACCCGTAGACGACGAACCGCCATGTCTCCCCGCGCTCAGCCTCAAGGACCGGATGGTTGCGCCGCCACAGCCACAGCGCCATCAAATATCCGCCGAATATCGCCAGGAAGTGCACCGGCACGCCGGTGATCCATAGGTGATTGAAATCGAGCCACTCGGGTTCCTGCGGCAGCCCGACGGGCGCCAGCCACTGGTAGTAGATTTCCAGAATGAGCGTGTGGACCGCAGTCAGGATCAGGCCAGGCACGATGCCGATGCCGAGAAAGGCCGTGCCGAACAGAAACACTGTGGTGATCAGGAAGGTCTTGGTGATAGCAGGCCGTGGGCGATGGAGGCATCTACGAAGATGGCTGAAAGGCCGACAAGCATGCTGAACTTGATTGTATCTTTTGCGAGCAGAAACATAACGCACTTCCGCATTGCGCGATGTCAACGGCCAACACCGAAGGTAAGTTCCTTAAGCTGGTGCACGCCCCGCCGGCGAGCACAGCGTTCAGCCTTCCCCCTCCGCCTCGATCGCCTCGTTTGCAGTCCGCTCAGGGAATAGCATCGCTGCCTCCTTTGGATGCAGCTTCAAGAGCCTTCATCTGTTCGGCCGATGCGCCGATCCGCTGGAAATTGACAATCTGCCATAGCTCTGGGACCAGCTTCGTGCTGGCGGTCGCCTCTGCAGATTTCGGATGAAGGGCTGACCTATATTGTTGCGCGCAGGCTCATATCCGATCCTGGCAAGGGTTGCTTTCCTACCCGCGTTGGCCGGCGTTCTCCTGCTCGCCGTTTTTCCGGAGTGGCTCCTGCAGAAACTGGTCGTGACCTTCACGCATCAAGGCAAGCTCATTCGGGCAATCGTCGATTGCATGCTGGAGGCCGCGAGGACGCGCGGAGAGATCATGCGCTCGCTACGCCGGCTGGTCGCCGCCGACAACTTGACGGAAAAGGAAAACGCCAAGGTCGAGGCCAAGCTCGGCGATCGCCCGTGCCATGGACCGAGCCGCCGGCCTTTTCCAAGGGCAAATCTGAATGAATGGCTACCGCAATTGCCGAGATGGGCGGCGAGCCTGAGCCTAGGGCCGAATGTTGGCCGCAAATCGTGTGGTGAGGTCTTTCAGGAGTAATTCTCGATGACTCACTCTTTTCCCACAATCACAGTTGAAACAGTGGCCGAAGTCTACGTTCTCTCCAGAGACAGGGCCCGATACCTATCGATCGGACAGGCGATCTGCGACCTCCGAAAACTCATGCCGGCTTGCAAGGCGACCGATCACGAGTTGGAGGAGATATTGGCGGCAGCGTGCGTAATTCACAGCGTGCCCGTCACTTTCGACGCCAAAACCGCCGATGGCGCATGGCTCCATTAGGTCGGAGATGCCGCGCCGGGAATGTTCTACCTAATCGACAACATAGGCATGCTCGAGCATGCCGCAGATTTTCCTCGGCTGGCAGTCCCTCTCGCTCATAGACTGAGAAGGGGCCGCCAGGGTCGCTAGGGGGAGCCGTGTCACCGCGCCGGTGGATAGGTCTGCGGCGGCTTCCGATATGCCTCTTCACGACGCGGCGATCAAAACCATGGCCCTTCGGGGGCGGCCCGTCGATAGGATGCATACGGAGCATGCATCTTGCACACTGGATCGATCCAGGCCGGGTCAGGCGAGGGGCAAGTTCGATCTCGTAAAGAGGGATTTCATCAGCTACCGACCGCAGCGCCACCTCTCCGAGATCCCGCACCAAGATGCCTTTGGCGGCAGCGGCGTCGGCAATGGGTTGAGTCGCAAGCAATTGACCAGGGACGCAAGCGCAGCAATACGTGCCGCTATGTTGACGGTCGATCCAAACAGATCACCTGCCCTGCGGATGACCGGTCCATGGTTCAGCGCCGACCGGGTGAGCGGAAGGCGCGGTTCTTCCCGGCATGCCTGCAACAGCGTTCCAAGCGCCTGGATCGCTAACTCTGGCTCCGGAAACGAGAGCATCGCTCTTCATCTCCGATCCACTTGATCGGAGGCTCGTAGCCAGCAAGCGCCTCGCGGACCATGCTCTCGAAAATCTCGAGCACATCGATTGCCGCTGCATCTCCATAAACGTCCGCGATGGCGCTAAAGCCCGCAAGATCGATGAATGCCACCGTAGCCGAACCGCCGGCGGAACTCTGCGTCTGGCTCATATCCCTGTCCATGCGAAGTTATTTAACGCCTGTAACACGGTTTCGCGAATCTCGGACGCGATCGTCAGAGCTCCAGGGCGTCGGTACGCCACACCGCAGACCTCCCTTCGAGTGAAATTGGAGAAGGCGTTGACGATTCTATGCCGTCTAGGGGTCTGCCGCGTCGAACTCAATGGCAAATCCCGCGTCAATGGCGCTTCGCGCAATGAGATCGCCGATTTTGCCAATCCGTCAGTTCGCAAGGTGGAAACATCTTGCTTACGGCGCTGATCGCTTCGAGTATCGAAACGCTCGGGTTGTCGACATTATCGATCAGGTACTGGACAATCGCTTTCCGAACACCCACTGAATTTGGCTTCTGCACCAGCGCGGAAATTTCCGGCCTACGCATGGAGCCGCATTTCTGAGCCGTCGACCGCTGTTCCGTCGAAAGCGACGGGAACACCGTGAACGATGCATGTCGCCGCCAGCATCGCCTCCAATTCGGCGTCGGTAGCCTTGCAAGCCGGCATGAGTGTTCGAATGGCGCGGATTGCCTGTGCGATGGAGAGGAACCGGGCCTTGCCTCTGGAGAGGACATAGGCCTCGGCCGCGCTTTCAACCGTGACGGTGTGAAAAGTGTTGGTCATCGACAGCGCCTCCCTGCTTAACCAAATACGAGTTTCGGCCTATATGCGGCGGCATTCAAGCATATGTCCGATGCCGGACAATCAGGCGGAGGCCAGGCCGAAGTGACGTTGCTCCTCGTCGCCGTAGGCACCATGCGTGAGCTTTATCATTCCGGCACGGTCGACGATCGTGATCTCGCCGCGTTTGGCCTGAATCAGCCCCCGATATTCAAGCATTTGGAGGGCGGTGGTAACCCCGGGGCGCCGAGAGCCAAGCATGGTCGCCAGAAACTCATGAGTCAGATAGATTTTATTTCCATCAGCGCGGTCGTGGACCATCAGCAACCAGCGGGCCAGTCGTTCCTCGATCTTGGAATGGCCGTTGACCAGTGCCGTCCTGGACGACTGGATAAGGAAGGCGTGGGCATAGCGAAGCAGTGACTCGCGAAGAGACTGGCTCTTTGCCACCATAGACCGAAGAGTCTCAACCGGCAGGCACCAGCCGCTGCCTGCGACCTGGATGTAGGTCTCATTGGGAGAGCTGTCTTGGCCGAGAATGACCGCAACTCCCGTCACGCCGTCGTGGCCGATGATGCCGACTTCGCTTTGCCGCCCTCCGGTCATGGTGGCGACCACCGAAGCGATACCCGCCTCTGGAAAATACAAATGCTCGATCGTCTGATACGGAATCTCCAACTGGGCTTTGACGCCCAGTTCGACGTGCTGCAGTGACGGCTGTAAAAGTGCGAAATCCTCAGAGGAGAGGGCTTTCAACACATGGTTGCGTAGACGGGCTTGGGGCATGGCTCTCTCCCAGACGGGCAAGAGCACGTACCCTCTTACTGTCGGCTGCATCCGAACATGTGTGGCAGCCGATATCGAAGCATAGGCTCAATTACGCGAATGGCAAATCCGGCGCTCGCCGTTCGCAGAGCTATGATCGGTTCTAACCCGGGCAGGGCACGAACTTGGGGCATAGACTGACCCCGCCCGGGGAAGTTTAGATGCCCAAGTCCAGCTGCATCTTTGCAGCGGCCCGAGCATGGTTGATCAGCGCCAGCCAGTTGCCCTCGACGGCTGCTCGCCTGAAAGCTGGTAGCTCGGCCTCGTCGATCTGTTCCATCCATTGCTCCATGCTCAGTCCAACAGCACGTTCCGCTCGATGTGTTAGGCAGAGGCCACCGCGACCACAGCCGTCTCAACCTCGTCGACCTGGGCCGTCTCATGGTTCAAGACGCCGGTCTCTATGTACTCGGCAATGGCGGCGTCGGCAGGGGTGCCAGAATTGAAGCGATCCAGTGAGCGATCGGCCATGGCCATCTCCTTAAATTGCTTCTCGGCTTTCTCGCCGAGTAGCCGTTGCGGACCAGTTCCTTGCTAAGGGCTGCATCGTACTCGGCCCGAGAAACAGACCGTCAGCCAGCCAGGCCTTTGCCTGATCCGGCGACAATTCGATCCCAAGCCTCAACGGCAGCCGGTCGGCAAGCACTTGCGGCACACCCGTGATAGGCCTAGCTGCCGCCGCTGCCGCTATCGCTATCGCCTTCTGTCCCTCGGTCAAAGGCTGCCCGTTGCGGAGCTGACCAGACTGCAGCATCTGGTACCACTGGTTGCCCTTCAAGCTCACCTCGGTCGCCGCCTCGACCTGAGCCCTGGGGGCTGCCTCGCGTTCGTCATGCTCGGTCTTGGCCTTGGCGTGTTCGATACGGTCGATGGCCTCCCAGCGCTGCTCATGGCTCATACCGGCCAATGTTGTCTCAAGACCCCTCCCCGACAACCATGATCGAGGCTCTGCGCTTTGTGTTGTTGGCGTGTTGGTGTCAGGCTTTGCGCTGCGGGATGGATGCCGCCCGGGCAACCCCATTCCCAGTCTAGCACGTCCTGCTCGACGTGCCCTGGAAGGCCCGTCGTCTTGGCCGCGCCTTTGCCGACCCAGTCGCTTCAGTTCCATGTTCAATATCGGCCAACTCGTGATGTAGGCGCGGTCGGTCCACTCGCCTGTCGGCTTTGCTGGGGATCGGCGGGTACGGGATGCCATCTCCGGCGTCTGGATGCGAATTGTCGGAGTGAACTGGTGGACCTTCTGGCGATCAGCCATTGGCCGCTGCTGCCTTGCGCTTCAAACGCCAGCCAGCATCGAGGACGTGCGCGAAGTTGGTTGGTTGGCACGTTCGTATTGCCTTGCGCTAATTTGGGCTTCGCAAGGATGGATCGCAGAGACAATCATCCCTCCTGCTGCTCTTCATCAATTGCTTTGGATTCGTCCCAACCTTGCAGCCAAGAGCGTCGCTTTTTGGTCAATAAGGGATAAGGGCAGGCCGATCGGGGCAGCTTTAGGCAGTATGCGTCTATGCCTTCGTCCCTCGGGTTGGGCTTACCCACGTGTGTATGCCTCCATATGCTTCCGCTAGGCAGCTGGCGAGCGTAGGATTTCCTACGATCCAGGCATATGCCCTCCGCCCACACCCCGTGCCTGGTGAACGACTGAAAGCCCGCCTTGCCGAAAGGTGCGGCGGGTTTTGTCCTCCGTCCGGGAACTCTGGCCAAACCAACACGTTTGGATCGCGCAGCACTGGTCCCGTGCTGAGAGATCGGCCTTGCCCCGGTTTCCCGCGCCTATGCGCAGGACGACATTAAAGACGAAGACATTTTCCGGGTCCCCCTCAATCTGGAATACATGGAGGCCGAATATTGCGCGGCTCCACCGGGAAAGGAATCGACGATTCCGATGCCGGTCCGGAGGGACTGTAGGCCGGGTGATCGGCCGAAAGTGTGCTTGCGAGAGGCGAGGGCGGCCTTGGTCCGTTCCAGAGATCAGCCGCCGCTCTTTCTCGGCGAGCGCAGCATACAGGGGAAGCCTAAACGGGTCAGCATTCGTGCCAAGTTCGGCTATCTTGAGACGAGCGGGGACGACCATCTGCTTTCGACCGCGGTTAATCGGCGGCATGGACAAGTTCGTTGACGAGAACGGGCCGAGACGGAAGGACTGGGGCTATGGAACCCTGAACAGGCGCATGTTGTTGGTGGTCATTGCCGGCCCCCCTATCTGGACCCGCAAAATCCAAACAGAAGGAGTAACGAGTGTTGGCCAGTCACCGAGGAAGGCGCGTCCGCGCTGAGATTGCTCTTGCCCAGAACCTGATGCTCGCGCCCTGGGTTGTGGGGTTGCGGTTGCCGATCCTGGTTGCCGAGGCAACCGGTTCGCTGGTTTCAGGTCGGCCGGAAACCGTCAAGGCGGTGAGCGAAAAAGTTTCGGCCCTTGCGCAGGGGATTCTTGCGGCACAGGTGGCTTGGACGCGGGGCGCATTGACATTGCCGCTCGTCATAGCCGACGCGTCATCGCCGCTGGCCGATATCGGGCGATCAATGGCCCTTGCTGCTCTTGAGCCTGCGGGGCGGCAGGTTCGCCTCAATCACCGCCGGCTTTCCAGGCGCCGCAAACGGTGAAGCCGCAAGAGGCGAAAACACCCGCAGCAAGGCCGCAACTGCCGCAGTCCATCGATGAATGTGCGATGGCAGTGTAAAACTTGGCGGAATTTCAATGAAACCTCTTCCGGGGCGGCGGCGCAGAAAATGATTTCTACCACCGTATACCCGGGCGGTCGCAATCACCTGACAGACGCGAAAAGAACGCGCCGTCGGCGGATTGACACTTCAGTCGGGATACAGCTCCTTGCCGTTAATGGAGGTGTCGGGAACTGAGCTTCGGTTCGGCGGTTAAAAAAGAGGGAGAGTTACGGAGGTTAAGGTGAACGGCTTGCTGAAGACTGGACTTTCGACAGGCGTGACCGGCACGGTCGCAAGTGTTGTGACGGCGGCGTTCCTCGCCCTTCTGGCCAAAGCCGAAGGAAAGTCGGCGCTGCAGCCGACCAACGCCACCAGCCACTGGCTCCACGGCGACAAGGCTGGTGCGGTTAGGAAGGCCGACCTCGCGCACACTGCGGTCGGCTTCGGCACCCATCATGCTTCGGCCATATTCTGGGCCGCTCCTTTCGAGGCTTGGCTCGCCAGAAATCCTCCGCGGTCGCCGCTACTGATGCTGCGCGATGCCTCCGCGGTAGCCGCGATCGCTGCGGCTGTGGACTATCTCGTTGTGCCGAAGCGGCTGACCCCGGGCTGGGAGACAGTGCTTTCTAAGCGCTCCATCGCAGCTGCGTATGTAGCGCTCGCTGTGGGTTTGGCTGCCGGCGGACTAGTCGCGCAGGAGATGCGAAAAGGCGAGGTAGGGCCATAGCGCCGGGCATTTCGTGGCCATTGAACTCCTGTGCAAAAGCTTCTGCACTACGGCACGAAGTGGAGAACGTACGGCCGCGACCGCGGGTGTATCGATTCAGTTCGTGAACATAAACCCGGACGGCCTGTTGCTCGAACTGCCGAGCCAAGGCGGCAATGCTCACGCCGCTTTCGGCAGGAAGATTGCCGACGTTCTCCCGTAGCCAGTTTTCGAAGAACTCTTTTGTAGGGCTCATGCGCATCTCCTTCGGGAGATGAACGTCCTACGGCCCGAGGCGACGGCTTTACTCCCCTTCAGCACGTCCAGGCACCCCTTAATTTGAAGCACGCTGCTGCACGACCATCTGTCGACGATCGAGGGTGGAGAGAGATTCGCGCCGGCAAAAAGTTTGCCGCCTTACAGGGGGGCTGCCAGGCGCCGAGACCGCTATCTACTTTGTTTGAGCCGTTCCAAGGAACCAACGGGTTTTCCCGCAGTTTTGTCAGTCAATGGAGGAAATTATGAACAACCAAAACATGGAACGGGATTCCGCGCCAAAGACACCAGATGACAGTGCAAAGAAGGACATTGGCGCAACAGTGAGCGGTGCGTTCTCCAAGGCATCCGGTTTAGCTCAAGAGGCAGCCGATACGGTCAAGCAGTCGGCCGCTGATGGTGCGTCAACAGTTGCCAGCCAAGTAAAGGAAATGCTGGATCGTCAGGTCGGCAGCGGTGCCGAGGTGATGGGTCAGCTCGCAAGCTCGACAAAACGCGCTGCCGAGGACCTCGACGAAAGCGCACCGCTGGTCGCCGGTGTGGTCCGTACGTTCGCGAACCGAATCGACGGGTACGCAGACGATCTGCGGGACCAGTCGGTCGATCAGCTGGTCCGCGCCGCCTCCGATTTGACAAGGCGTCAGCCGGCATTGGTGTTCGGACTTGCCGCCCTTGCGGGTTTTTTGACATTTCGAACGCTGAAGAGCGCACCTCCGGCGTCGCCGCTTTCCAACGAGCCTATGCACGAACGTAACCGGCAAGGAGCGAACGAATTCCATGGCACATGAGCAGCTCAAGAATTCCACGCTTCCTCGCGCACTGTCCGACGTCGTTGCCGACCTTGCCGATCTTGTTCAGAAGGAGCTGCGACTGGCGCGCGCGGAGTTGTCTGAAAATCTCTTTGCCAAATTTCGGGCGGGTATTTGGATGTCAACTGCCGGCGTGCTGGGGCTGATCGCGGCATTTTTGGCAGTGCAGGCGATTGTCTTCGGGATAGCCAGCCTTGGGATTGCAGTGCACTGGTCCTGCCTGATTGTTGCCGCCATCACGGCCGGGGCTGGAGCGCTCGCCTATTACAAGGGCCGCATGGACGCACACAAAGAGATAACGCCGACCCGTTCCATCCATCAGATCAAGCAGGACATCTCGACAACCAAGGAGCATCTGTCATGAGCCGCGAATCACGTACGGCCAATCTCGGAACGGCGGAATGGCTCATCGGCGCCGCCAAAAACAACCCGGAAGGTCTTCTCCTCGTTGCGGCCGGCTGCGCATTGTTGATGCGCCGCGGCGGGTCATCGGCCATCAGTAGCTTCGGGCATGCTGAGGAATCCCGCGGAAACAATGGCCACCGAAAGGCTCAGTCAAGGTCTTCGAGCACGCGCCCCGATGGACACGAGGCGGAAACCAGAGAAGGCGGCGCCCCAGCGGCGGTAGAGGCAGCACGTGAATATGTTTCCGAGATCGGCGAGAAGGTGGCGGCAACCGCAAGTTCCTACGCATCCTCGGCATCGACATATGCGGACGAGGCGCGGCGCAACGTCTCCGAGACATCGGAACAATTCGCCCGGCAGGCCCAATCCACGGTCCAGGATACGATGAACCGTGTGGCGCAAGAGCAGCCACTGACGCTGGCGCTGCTCGGTTTTGCCGCCGGGGCGGCTGTTGCAGCTGCCTTCCGGACCACCGACATTGAGAACCGGACCCTTGGCCCAGCCGCAGAGCAGCTGACGGACACCGCAGAAAGGGCTGGCGAACGGCTAAAGGAATCGACAGAGGAGGCGGGCAAACGTCTCAGGAGGGCAGCCAAGGAGCGCGGCCTTGATGCCGATGGCCTCAAGGAGGTTGCGAGCGACGTGGCTGGTGCGTTCGGCAGCGCCTTGTCGGGCGAGCAGCCAACCGAGTCCGCGCAGGCGCCATCCGCGAGTTCGGGTGGATCGCGCGCTCAATCGGCTCAGCGCGGCATGCCCCAGTCGGGCGGCATGGGCCGCTCGCAAGATAACTCGGCCAAATCGGACCAATCGCCACAATCGGATGCCTCTCGGCCGAGCAAATCCGGACGGTCTAGCGGCAAGCGAGGCTCATAATGGGTGAGGCAAGTCTCCGCCAGCTCGAACATGATGTAGAGGCAGCCCGGGCTAGGCTCGCCGAACATCTGTCGGCGCTGCGATCGCCAAATACATTGTCCGAGTTTACCGACGAGCTGAAGCAAGAGGCGCTCGAGGCAAAGGACGCGCTGGTCGAAAAAGCAAGATCGACCGCGCAGTCGACGGCGCAGGGGATCGTCGATGATCTCAAGGCAAAGGCGGCAGCCAACCCGAGCGCCGCATTGGTGATTGGGGCTGGTCTCGCTTGGCGCCTCCTACACCGTCCGCCGATCGCAACTGCTTTGATCGGAGCGGGACTATTCAGCCTGTTGCGGACACCTTCAATACCAGACATGGACGAGCAAGTTGATCGTTTCTCCTACGCCACAGAGCGCTTGAAGGAGCAAGCCGGCGAGCTGGCGGAGAAGGTCGGCGAACTGGGCGCCGAGACGGCGGAAGCAGTGAAGGAGCAAACAACTGAGCTGGCCGGCGCCGTCAAAGAGAGAGTGCGGGATTGGAGCGCCGGGACGCCGAACATGATCGACGATATGCGGCAGACCTCCGGCGAGGCGGCCCAGCGAGTAGCCGCCACAGCCGGCCGGGCATCATCGGCTGTTCAGGGCGTCATGAGCGATCAGGAGACGCGAGACAAACTCCTGCTGGGGGCCGCGGGAGTAGCCATAGCGGCCGCTATGGCTCTTGCGTATCAGCGGCGGGAAGGGGAGGGGGCGGCGAACGATTAATACGAAAAGCGGAGCGAACTCGAACAGCAGCCACTGAAGGCTCGCGCACGAGCGACAGTCGTGGGAGACGCCGGTCTGGTAAAGATATCGCGCAGGAGCGTGTTGTTGGCCGCCGCCGCGGGACAAGCATTTTCCACGGTGCAAACTGTTTCCGCCGAGGACGTGGGGACGATGAACAAGGTTGTGCTACTAGGCGATTCGGTGTTCGACAACAGCGCCTATGTCGCCGATGGAGCAGATCTAGTGGCCCACGTTTTGCGTCAGCTCCCGATCGGCTGGTCGGCCAAGCTGCTTGCCGTTGACGGCAGCGTCATGACGGATGTGGGCCGGCAACTGAACCGCCTGCCAGCTGACGCCACTCATCTGGTGGTAAGCGTGGGAGGGAACGACGCGCTCGGCGTCTCCTCCGTTTTGAACGCTCCGTCGCGGTCCGTTGCCGACACTCTGCTGAGGCTCGCCGAAATTAGAGAGCAGTTTTGCTTGGAGTATATGTCGACCCTGGATGCCGTTCTGGCGGTAGGGCTGCCGACCGCGATTTGCTCGATCTATGATGTCCGGTATGCCGACCCCGACCAGAGACGCATTGCGGTAACGGCCCTGTCGATCCTCAACGATTGCATCACACGAGCAGCCGCCGTGCGCGGCGTTCCGCTGATCGACCTTCGCATCGTCTGCGGCGAGGACGCCGACTTTGTCAACGTCATCGAGCCTTCAGAACAGGGCGGCAAAAAGATTGCCGCGGGGATCGTGTCGTTCCTTACCAAGCACGAATTCCGAAGCGGGCGTGCCGAACTGATTGTTCGGTAGCAGCGCTTGCAGTTGACACTCTAGCTCTGTTGCCGAGTTGGCTGGCCCTGCGTCACTCAAGCGGTCCCGGCACTACGCGGCGGCACTCACCAGGCCGCCGTACCAGTGTATTTTACATACCGCGGCACTTTGACAGCGGCTGCAAAGCGAAAACCGTGCTGCAAGGAGGCCGCTGACCGGCTGATAGAGGCATCACCGTGGTTGACGTGGCTGTGGGTGGCACAAGGCGTCTGCAAGGAGGCGGGTACGAAACGGTCTCGAGATTGCTTCGCAACTGGGTCATATCGGGAAATTGTCACTCACTTGCCGAGCGAATAGAACCGATCACGCTTCGTAGAACCTCGAGTTTTGCAATGCCTGGTTTGGTTGACGGCCTGCAGATCAAGCGGCCTCGTCGAAATTCGAACCCGTCCAGCCCGATAAGATTCTGCCGGACTGAGGCGGAGACCTTTGTGCGAAAGGTGATCGCAATGGCTTCGGGTCCTACGTCGACCTGGCTCAACCCTAACTCCGCTGCATCTATTCGCAGTCGGCTTACCTCCAGCAGCGTGGCCGCTTCGCTCGGCATGGCTCCAAAGCGATCCTCCACCTCGTCGGCAAATGCATTGACGTCTAAATGCGTGCTCATGCGGAACAATCGCGAATACAGGCTGAGGCGTATGGCTGGCTCCCGCACATAGCTTTCTGGGAATGACCCTCCGGCCTGCAAGTTGATGTCTGGAAGTTGCGTGTCAGCGCCGGGCTCGCCTCGCGCAATCGATGAGGCACGCTCGAGCAGTCTATGATAGAGCCCGACGCCGATCAGCTTGACGTGGCCCGCCTGTTCTTCGCCGAAAAGATCGCCGGCGCCGCGTAGGTCGAGGTCCCTTTGGCTGATGGCCAGGCCAGAGCCAAGCCGGTCGAGAGCTACAAGAGCCGAAAGTCGGGACCTTGTGCCTTCAGCCAATTCCTTGCCGGGCTCGGTCAAGAGAAGTGCAATGCCTTGCACCCTTCCTCTGCCTACACGACCCCGAAGCTGGTGGAGCTGTGCAAGTCCGAAACGGTCGGCCCGCCAAATGAGAATGGTGTTTGCCCGCGGTATATCAAGTCCGCTTTCGATGATGTCGGTGGCCAACAAAATGTCGCCTTCGCCTGCTCCGAACCGGACAACTATCTCGTCCAGTTCACGCCCTTTCATTTCGCCATGCGCGATCTTCACCGAGAGCTGCGGAACCAGCCTGCCCAGTTGTTCAACGACAGTCTCGATGTCATCTATGCGTGGTACGACAAAGAAGCTTTGTCCCCCGCGGCGGTATTCGCGCAATAGAGCAGCCTCGGCCGAACCGGCATCGAAAGGAGCCAAGATGGTGCGAACCGGACGCCGCTTAGCAGGTGGTGTGTTCAGGACGCTTACTTCCTGCACGCCCGCCATCGCCAATTGAAGCGTTCGGGGTATCGGCGTAGCGCTCATGGTCAGTGTGTGGAGGCATGGCGCCAACCGTCGCAGTGATTGCTTCAGCTTGGCCCCGAACCGATGCTCTTCGTCGATTACGAGCAGCCCGAGATCGCTAAAGGACACCCCTTTGGCCGCAATAGCATGGGTCCCGACGACGACTGCGATGTTACCACCTCTCAGACCATCCTTCACTTTCCTTGTCTCTGTCGATCCGACCACCCTGGACAGGTGAGCAACTTGGATGTTGAACCCTGCGAAACGCCGGCGGAACGTCTCGTAGTGCTGACGCGCGAGCACGGTCGTGGGCGCAACGATAGCAACCTGCTTGCCACAAAACGCGGCCGCAGCACACGCCCGAAGCGCCACCTCGGTCTTTCCAAAGCCGACGTCGCCGTAGACCACCCGGTTCATCGTTTTGCCCGACGACAGGTCATCCATCACGGCTCGGATTGCGGCGGCTTGGTCGGGGGTCGCGGCGTAAGGGAATCGCGCCGCGAAGCGAGCAAGATCGGCACGCGGCGGCTTGATCAATTCGGCGGACTGGCGGGACCTGGCCTTCGCAATGGCGACCAGCCGCTTGGCCACCTTCTCGATCTCGCGGACTACAGACTGGCGCCGCTTCTTCCAGCCTTCACCATCTAGTCGGTCCAAGGCTATCGCATCTGGCTCGGATCCATAGCGCCATATACGGCCAAACTCCTCCACTGGTACCAGCAAGGAAGCTCCACCATGATATTCAAGCTTCACGACATCCTGTTGCAGGCCAGCCACTTCAATTTGTTCGATCGCGGCAAGGACGCCCACGCCATGGTCTTCATGGACAACCAGATCGCCGAGCCGCAGTTCGGGTTCGGCTATGCCGTTGCCGGAGCCCGCGTTTGCAGTCGATGACGGGCCGAATATGTCCGCTGCTGCAACGACTGCAATTCGGGACGGTTCGTCGACAAAGCCCTCCGCGAGATCGAATTCCGCCTTGAGAAGAGAGCCTCTTTCGACAGAGAGGATTTGCGGCCAATCGGCGACCGGGTCCATCTTGCGACCGAACTTACGGTCGAGCAGCCGTTCTGCTCGGCGCAGTTCCGAAGTTTCGCCCGTGACCACCACACTAAACCCCGAGCTTGTGCGCGCCTGAGCGAACTCGGCGAATCCGTGCCCGGCTCGCGGCAGGTGGAAGAATTTGGGAATTCGGCCAACCGGGATCGTAAGACGCAAGCACTGGCGATCCCGTAGCGAGTCATCCCATTCCTCACGCGACAAATAAAATTGTTTCGCCGCGGGCCGCCCCATCGCGGATACTTGCCGCCTGCCGCGCCACGCCTCCTCTATGAGGTCTAAGACGCGAGCTAGCGAGATTTCTTCCAATCCATCCAGGAAGCAGATGGTAGCTGTTGATGCGACGTCGAAGAGCGCCGGCAAATCGGAGTAGAGCGAGACTAGACTTTCCTCCATCGGGATCGTGCGCATCGCTGCAGGGTCGAACTTATTGCCGGGTTCCAACATGAGCTCGGACGCCGGGCCAATTACGACTCTGTGCAGCGATCGCTCGCTTCGTTGAGTGATTGGGTCATATGCCTTAAGTTCGGAGATGGCGCCGCCAGCGCCCAGTACAACACGAATAGGGCGGTCACGGTCAGCAGGAAAAACGTCGATAAGATCGCCGCGGATGGCCATCTCGCCTGGTTCGTCGACCCGATCGTCGACAACATAGCCACTCCTCTCAGCCAATACACGAAGTGCCCTCGGGTCCACCTCCTGTCCGATCTGCAGGGTCGCGAAACCCTGGCCGACTGCCGAGGGAGGCGGTACCCGCTGCAAGGCAGATTCGACCGAAGTAACCGTGATGCGGAGTCCTTTCGTAGCGGCCGCAACAGCATGAACAACGCTGACCCGCCGCCCCATAGTGGCGCGAGTGGGACACACCCTGTCGTATGGCAGGCAATCCCACGGCGGCATATACAGGATGTCAGCTTTTGGGAGGAAGTGGCGCAATGCCTGCGTGATGTCAGCGGCACTGCGTTCGGAACTCGCGATATGGAGCATGTCCCTATTTCGAGTGGTTTCCAAAGCGCTGATCAATGCCGCAGCTACTGCGGCAGCTGGCGGTGGGTCGCCTTCTCCTCCTGTTGCAAGTTCGCACTCAAATTGCTCGAGTTGTTCAGCCTCACCGGCATTGCAGGTCTCTCTATCCACGTCTCACCTTCCGAACCTAGGACAAAACGGCCGTGACGCCCCGGCGTTCCGTTGGGACGGCACAGTTACCGACGCTCGGCTTTCAGCAACGTCGCAAAGCGACAATCCGTTGCCTTGCCCAGCGTGTGATCCGGATCGTGCGCCGTGAGAATAGAGTGCCGCACTGTCTAGCAATGCGTGATGGCGAGGTTTTTCCTGAGGTCAGATCGACCCGTCGTTTGTCATCACCCACACTGCCGGGCTCGAACAAGGACCCGAGATGTACAAGCTCTTTCGCGACAAGCAGGACAGTTGCGTCAAAGTCGTACTGAAACCATAGGATCATGAGCATGCTTAGCAAATTCGGCAATCTCAGCAGATGGCCATGACAGCAAGGCCGGCGCCGCTAGAGGCCGAGGCCACCGATGCAGACATATTTGGTGTCGAGGTAGTCCTCGATGCCCTGATGCCCGCCTTCCTTGCCCAGGCCCGATTCCGGCGCGGCCGAGATCGCCCGTGTAGAAATAATAGCAGGCGAGGCCGAATTCAGTGTCGTTGGCTAGCGCGACGGCTTCCTCTTCGGTCTCGAACTTGAACACCGGTGCTACTGGCCCAAAGATCTCTTCCTTCATGAAGCGCATCTTGGGCGTCGCGTTGGCAATGCACGGCGACCCCGAAACGCGCACGCGAGCATGGATCAAAAAGACGGCGCGATGGCGCTGAGGCGAGAACCGCATGTGCTTGTCGTTGGCGGGTCGGACTCCAGCGGTGGAGCTGGAATTGCCCGCGATATCGAGGCGATGTCCTCCATTGGAGTGCGCACCTGTCTTGCTGTCACCGCGCTGACAGTGCAGACGCACGAAGCCGTCATGAAAATCCATCATTCTTCACCTCGCTGGTGCCGAGCAGATGCGCGCCGCGCTACAGGCGAACAAGGTGGGGGCCATCAAGATCGGCATGCTAGCAACGGCTGAGACCGTCGGTGCCGTTTCGGCCGTTCTGCGTGAAAATTCACTGATGCCGGCGATACTCGACCCGGTGCTGGCCTCGACATCAGGCCGGACGCTCCTGGAAGGAGACGCCGTCGCCGTCATGAAGCGAGACCTGATGCCGCTTTGCCGTCTTGTGACACCCAATCTCATCGAACTTGCCCTTCTTGTCGGCGCAGAACAAGACCGGCGAGGATGGCGCAGCCAGGCAGGGCCAGGAAATTGCTGGCAGCCGGCGCGCGGGCTGTGCTGATCAAGGGTGGCCATGCATCGGAACCCCGATCGACCGATATTCTGTTGCGCTCCGATCACCAACCAATGCGCTTCGACACACCCCGCCTTGCAACATCGATGCGCGGCACAGGTTGCATGCTGGCCAGCGCGATTGCAGCGCATCTGGCTAAAGCAAGGTCGCTTGAAGACAGCGTGCGCGAAGCCGAGCGGCTTGTGTTCGAGAGGCTGCAGAAGAAGGCAGCGTCTACTCGATCGCCTGGGGCTCAGTCATAAAAACTCTACAGGCCAGCGAGCAGCAGCGGGCCGACGTGAACCAGGCGCCTGAACTGTTAACCGGGCGGCGAAAGCCTTCGCCAACAAGGTTTTAGCACGCCTGATCTTCCTCGATGAGGCGTCGACCAATACCAAGCTGACCAAAGACACCGGCTGGGCAGCGAAGGGCTAGCCCTTCAGGACGCATGCGCAGCCATTCGGCCAATGGCAGACGCAGACCTTCATCGCTGGGCTGCGATGCCACGGTCTTGTCGCACCGTTGATCATCAACGCGCCGATGAACGCTGCCATCTCCCAACGCTACGTCGAAACTCTCAAATCGCTCCCGAACTGACGCCCGGCGAGGTGCCGCTGTCAATCTCGAAACGAGATGACGGTCGCTGGGGTCGCGATCGAATGAGCTTGATCCGGGGCCCGCCCTTTTTGCGTGCGAATGTCTGGTTCCAATGGTTATCAGGCGGGGAGCAGTTGTATCCATCATTTGGATGCATCGATCCAAACAATCTATTTGTTCAATTGATCACTCTTCGCAAAAAGCTTTCCGCGGTCCGAAGCGTGGCTGCGCGGATCCGCACCCAGGAGGCGCATGAGGTACTCACAGCGTCCTAGTTGCGGGCCTGAGTAATCTGGGCGCGTTCAACGCGGGGCCCGTGCGTTGATTGGTAGCTGCTGTGCGGCCGGGATTATCCATCGTCAGAATGGAGAAATGAATTTGCGATCACGTAAGCGACTGGCGGGACTGGCATTGTTGATTGTAGCGACTGCACCGCTATCTTCGAACGCCGCCTCCGCCGAGAGCATTTTGGAAGCCCTATGGGAGGCATACCAGAACAATTCTTCTCTAAATTCGTCCCGCGCCAAGGTCCGCGTTACCGATGAGAGCGTAGCCATCGCCAAGTCAGGGTGGCGCCCGACGATCGAGGGTTCCGCGAACGTCGGTCAGTCCAGCAGCCATGTTAACGGGAGCAATAAAAACGCGCGAAAGACGACCGGCGAATATGGCGTCAAGATTAAGCAGTCGCTGTTCGACGGTTTTCAGACTAGGAACAACGTCGCCGCCGCCGAATCGCAGGTCAGAGCTTCGGTCGAAAGCATGCGCAACACCGAAGAAAACATCCTGTTCAAATCAGCCCAGGCGTATATGAACGTCGTTCGCGACCGGCAGGTAGCGGTGCTGACGCAGCAAAACGTGCGGTTCCTGACCGAGCAGGCGCGAACTGCGCGTTCGCGCTTCGAGGTTGGCGAGGTTACGCGTACCGACGTCGCTCAAGCCGACGCTTCGCGCGCGTCTGCCGTGGCGGAATTGGCCGGCGCCCGTGAGCAGCTCCTAGTGAGTGCGGCGACCTATCGTCAGCTCGTCGGCCACGAGCCGGGGAGGCTCAGAGCCGCTTCGCCGCCGTCGAAGCTGTTGCCGCCGAGCCTCGATGCGGCAATCGTGACTGCATCAAGCGAGCACCCCGCCATCCTGGCCTCGCAGCATCTGGTCGACGCGGCAGCGTTTTCGGTGAAATCGGCCGAAGGCGCGCTGCTGCCTCAACTCTCCGCTTCCGCTGGCGTCTCGAGCGCCTATCGCAACACCTCGCCTATAGCGAGCCAGCAGGACGGCACGACCAATTCGGCCAGCATCGGCGCGACATTGACCATACCGATGTATTCGGGTGGCCGCAGTTCGGCGCTTGTACGACGGAACAAGGAATCGCTTGGTCAGGCCCGGATCGAAACCGATGTCGGCCGCGATCTGGTGCGTCAGCAAGTGATTGCAGCATGGACCACGTACACCGCAGCCCGGCAAACTGTAGCCGCCAACAGGCAGGTGACTGCCGCTGCGCAGCTTGCCTTGAATGGCGTCATCGAGGAGCGCGATGTCGGCCAACGCACCACGCTCGACGTTCTCAACGCCCAGGCCGCAATCATCTCCGGCAAGATCAATCAGGCCAAAGCCGAACACGACGTGGTGGTGGCGAGTTATGGCATCCTACAGGCGATCGGTCACCTTTCGGCCAAGCGTCTCAACCTGCAGGTGACAAAATACAGGCCGGACGACACTGTCAACGACAAGTGGACCGGTCTACGCACACCAGATTCGCGATAAACTGCCCGAGTTGAAGCTTCGCGTCGATGACAAGTAAATTTTTCTCGAACGAAAGATTTGCTTCTTGCGCTGAATCCGCCATCTGGTCCCCCGAATCAGAAGTGATGCGCAACCTATAATCGTCGGAAACGACGGAAATGTTACGGTTGTGCAGATGGTCGGCTAAACCGCTTAAATCAGCTTGGACTATCCCAGGTGGCGCCGGACTGCGGCAACATCATCGCAGTTCCTTTTGCGGTTCATGGGCGTGTCTCGCAGACCGTGGCCTTCAAGGTCGATGGCGATGATCTGGCGCCGCCGCGAGAGGAGACCAGTGACCTGCGCCATGGCAGCGAGAGCTTGCCGGCAAGAAGGACGATGGGTTCGTCCTCGCCAAAGACTCGACCCACGGTAAATGCCCTTCGGCCGACAGGGCTCACATCCGACATCGCGTCCCAAGTGAGAGTACCGCGTCGGACCCATCAGCGGCCTGTATCTTGTCTTGGATTTTCGTAGAATTTGAGCGGAGCCCTTTGTAGTGCTGTTCGCTGTTTGTTCGCAAAATGTCGCAACCAAGTTCGAATGTCGCGCTCTCAGCAAAGTAGAAATGTCGCAAGGCGGCCGGATTCTCAAATTAACTGCATTTGAGAACAGGCCCTCGACCTGCGAGCTCGGGCTATCATGTTCTCGGCTGCGTCAGTGAATCGGACCCTGTTGTCACCCATCATGTGACCACGTAGCATTCGGAGCATCTCCGGCCCGGCGCGCTCGACGATGGCTTTGCAGGTGTAGGCAGGTTCTCCTGTTGCTCGGCAACGACATGGTCGAGATCGGGGATGATTGCGCCGAGCACCTGGAACCGACAAAGGTCGTGCTCGCGGGGCATAGGTGTTGGAATGCGTCGCATCAGAAGAAGCCGAGCAATGTCGGCTGGCGATGTCCAGGTTCCGATACCACATTCGGCTTCATCGTCTAGCAGCTTTTCGCCCCGACGAGCCGCACCCGATATTGCCGGAAAGGGGAGGGGAGTTCGCACCCGCCGGCATCCCGGAGCAGGTCTCCGTAAAGAGGGCATGTGATACGCCACCTAGCAGCTGGCTTCGCACAATCGGTCTTGGTGCTGGTGCCATGTGATCGGGGCTGCAGTTCATGCAGCATTGCGTTGGTCTCGCGGCGATGAGCCGATGCGATGATTGCGCGACATTTGTGGAGGTCATTCGACGCACCACGGCCGGCTCGGTGGCGAACATGTTGGCGAGGCGGATTTCCTGATCACCGTTCAGATGGAGATCGGTTCTTGCAATGAGGAGATCTCCGGCAAGCAATGTCGAAGCATCACGAGTGGTGGAACCGCGTGAAAGGCAGCGTGCCGGCCGATCCAGGACGACAGAAGCTCGTTGGCAACGGCCGGCAAACATACCGGCAATCGCTGTGGTTCCGCTTCTCGCATCACCGATCCTGCCTTATTATCTGGCTGGATACGCCGATGATGCTGCACAGCAGATAGCCCCGCACCGGCAGCTCTAGGCCGTTTTCGACATTGTAAAGTTTTATGGAAAAGACAGCACCAACGGATCAAATTTCGCTGGTCGCCCCTCAGTGAGTGCATTGACCGATGCGATGATCGCGTTGCGATCGATGCGAAAGTGGCTATAGAGGTCGCCGATCGTGCCTGTCTGGCCAAAATGCTCCACGCCATGTGGGATCGTCTTGCGGCCGACGACAGCGCCAAGCCATGACAGTGTCGCCGGGTGGCCGTCAATGACGGTGACGATTGCGCAATTGCCTGGGAGCGGGTCGAGCAGCGTCTCGATATGGCTCTTCGCATTGGCATTGCCGCGCGCCCGCTCGCGCTGCGCAGCGGTCCAGCCGGCGTTGAGCCGGTCAGCCGATGTCACCGCCAGCACCCCGATGTCGCGCCTCGTCTCGCCGATCATGCCGGCGGCGGCGATGGCCTCATCGGCAACCGCACCCTGGTAGGCGATGACGACTGAGCAGTTCGGCCCTGGCTTGCGCAGCCAGTAAGCGCCATCGACTGCACCCTGACGGAACGCATCGTCGACGCGTTTCACCGGCTGCTCCAACGGCTTGGTGGTCAGCCGCAGATAGACGGAGCCGCCGGTCTCGTCGCGCAACCAAGTGCGCTCATCGCGGTTGCCTTCACCGTCGCGCTGCAGATAGTCAAAGGCCCATTCCATGATGACGGCAAGCTCGTCGGCGAAGGCCGGCTCGAAGGCGGCAAGGCCGTCCTGGCTCATGCCGATAAGCGGCGTGCCGATGGATTGGTGCGCGCCGCCTTCTGGTGCCAGCGTCACGCCGGAGGGCGTCCCAACGATAATGAAACGCGCATCCTGGTAGCAGGCATAGTTGAGAGCATCTAGACCACGGCACACGAACGGGTCGTAAACCGTGCCGATGGGGATCAGTCGTTTGCCGAAGAGGGAATGGCTGAGGCCGGCGGCGCCGAGCAGCAGGAACAAGTTCATCTCGGCGATGCCGAGCTCGACATGCTGGCCCGTCGGCGTGAATTCCCATTTTGCGGTCGAAGGAATGCGATGCTCGATGAAGGCGTCGGCCATGGCTTGGCGTGCGAACAGCTTGCGCCGATTGACCCATGGCCCGAGGCTCGTCGTGCCGGTCACGTCTGGCGACGTCGTCATAATGCGTTCGGCCAGCACGCTCTTTCCCTTGGCGAGGTCGTCGAGGATTTTGCCAAAGGCGGTCTGAGTGGACACTTCGCGCGACGTGTCGACTTCGATCAACGGCACGTCGAGACGGGCGTCGTCATAGCGGCGGCGTCGTTTCGAGAAGAACGGAACGTCGGCCAGGAAGGATTTCAGCCCGGCGACATCCTTGACGCCGGCGAATGGCTCCCATTCCTGGCCCGGGGCGATGCCCATATGGGCTTGCCAGTCAGCGAACTGCTTGTTGTTCATTAGACCGCCGTGTTGTCCTTGTGACCGGCGATAGGCGTACCCCAGCCCTTGATGGTGTAGGCCAGGAAACAGGTCGGCCGGTCGTGGTCGATTGAGGCGAACACGTCGGCCATGCTCTCCACGCAATTTCCGCCGAGGTGTTCCATCAGCGCGGCGAGTTCGGCGTCGCTGCGGTGATCGATGAGCGCCGACACGTCGCCCTGGTCGCCGAGGTCGTCCATTAGGCGCTTGCGCCAGATGGCGCCACCCATGAAGGTCAGCGCTGCGTATTCCTGGTTGGGACAGCGGTCGATCCAGTCGCGCAGTTTGTTTCCGCCCGGCTCGTCGAACGCCGCGCTTTGCAAGGCACCGTATTTTACCCTCACGACATCCCAGCCGAAGGCGTCGAAAATCTTCTCGATGCGCTCGAACAGGCCTTCGCGCACAATGCCGTCGAGTGACTGGCGGTTATAGTCGATGATCCACCAGCAATTACGCAGGTCGTTCTTCCAGCCTTCCTGCAGCGTCTCGTAGATGTTGCCTTCGTCCAGTTCGGCATCGCCCATCAGCGAGACCATGCGGCCGAGCTTTAAGTCCGCGCCCCACTCCTTCGCCTTCACGAAGTCCTGCACGATGGAGGCCAGCGCCGTGATGCCGACCCCGAGCCCGACCGAGCCGGTGGAGAAATCGACATCGTCGATGTCCTTGGTCCGGCTCGGATAGCTCTGAACGCCGCCATAGCCGCGGAAGTTCTCCATCTTCTCCCGCGTCTGGTTGCCCATCAGATAGTGGATCGCATGGAAGATCGGCGATGCATGCGGCTTCACCGCGACGCGGTCATCAGGCTTGAGTGCTGAGAAGTAGAGCGCCGTCATGATCGACACCATCGAGGCCGAACTCGCCTGATGGCCGCCGATCTTGATGCCATCCACCTTGGGGCGGATATGATTGGCGTTGTGGATCATCCAATGCGACAGCCACAGAAGCCGCTGCTCGATGGTCTTGAGGTGCTGTCGCTGAGAAGATGTCATCTGTACTCCGATGCCAACTGCGATACCGGTATGGGCGATTCCCAGGGCGGGGGTCAGCCTTCCTTGTAATAATAGCTGTAACCGTTGATCGCCGGGGCGCCGCCGAGATGCGCGTAGAGCACCTTCGAGCCCTCCGGGAAGAAGCCCTTGCGGGTGAGATCGATCATGCCCTGCATCGATTTGCCCTCATAGACCGGGTCGGTGATCATCGCCTCGGTGCGCGCGGCAAGCCGGATCGCCTCGTTAGTCTCTTCGGACGGCACGCCATAGGCCGGATAGGCATAGTCGGGGTTGATGACGATCTCGTCTTCCCGGACCTTGCGGCCGAGACTGATCAGGTCAGCCGTTTTGTCGACGATCGAGCGAACCTGCGCGCGGGTCTGATCAAGCGTGCCCGACGCATCGATGCCGATGACGCGGTCGGCCCTGTCCTGCGCGGCGAAGCCGACAATCATGCCGCCCTGGGTCGAGCCGGTGACGACGCATACGACGATGTAGTCGAACTTGATGCCGAGTTCCTTTTCCTGCTCGGCCACTTCCTCGGCGAAACCGACATAGCCCAGCGCGCCGTATTTGTGCACAGAGGCGCCGGCCGGGATAGGATAGGGCTTGCCGCCGGCATCCTTCACCGACTGGATGGCGTCTTCCCAGCTCTTGCGGATGCCGATGTCAAAGCCGTCGTCGACGAGGCGGCTGTCAGCGCCCATCAGGCGGGTCATCAGAATGTTGCCGACGCGGTCGTAGACGGCGTCGTAGTGGGGCACCCACTTCTCCTGGATAACGACGCACTTCATGCCGATCTTCGCCGCGGTCGCGGCCACCATACGGGTATGATTCGACTGCACGCCGCCGATGGACACGAGTGTGTCGGCTCCCGATTCGATGGCATCCGGCACGATGTATTCCAGCTTGCGCAACTTGTTGCCGCCCATGGCGAGACCGGAGTTGCAGTCTTCGCGCTTGGCATATATCTCGACCTTGCCGCCCAGCGCCGCTGTCAAGCGTGGTAGATGCTCGATCGGCGTCGCGCCGAAAGTCAGAGGATAGCGTTCGAATCTGTCGAGAAGGGACATCGGCTCGTCTCCGTGAATTTGTGAGCAAACTGTAGACATTTCTTCGCGGAAGGTGCTCTCGAAATTTGGGCTTCTGTATTCCATATTTACCAGCGTTCTGGATAGATTGTCCGAAAGTTCACCTTAGCGATGGCCTGAAAGTGGAAGATTCTTTCTCAGGCGCTTTGGACCGTATCGACGTCAAAATCCTGCGCGCGCTGCACAATGATGGCCGTCTGACGAATGCCGAGCTCGCGACGCGCGTCAACGTCAGCGCGGCCACCTGCCACCGGCGCACGCAGCGACTTTTCGAAGACGGCTACATCACCGGTGTGCGCGCCGATATCGCGCCCGCGGCGGTCGGTCTCGGCGCTCTGGTCATGGTCGGCGTGGTGCTCGATCGCTCGACGCCGGAGAGTTTCGCCGCCTTCGAAGGCGCCGTGCTCGAGATGAAGGACGTACTGGACTGCAACCTCGTCGCTGGCGATTTTGACTACCTCCTGAAGATCAGAGTCCGCGACATGGCGGACTTCAACAAGCTGCACGGCCAGAAGCTGATCGCGCTGCCGGGCGTCCGGCAGACGCGCACCTTCTTCGTCATGAAGGAGGTCAAGGAGAACGCCCGCCTTTCGTTCTGACTTGACAGGAGGTACGATGAGACCGATCAGGTCTTTTTCACAAACTTCGACAGGATTGCGTTGAATTTCTCGGGATACTCCCAGAACATCAAATGGCCGCCGAATGACTCGAACGTTGACTTCGGGCAGTTCGCGGCGATGAACGGCTTGGCGACCGCCGACCAGTGCTCAGCGGCGACATGCAGCGAGGGGATCTTGCTGTCCACCAGCTTGGCCTCGGCCAAGTAGTTGGCGAAGGACACATCGGTGAGGTTCGCCGCGATCAGAGCCGGCACTGCATTTGACTGCTCGAGCAGCCATGCCGTGACTTCCGGCGTGAGATCCTTCTGGATC
Source organism: Mesorhizobium sp. WSM4817 (assembly GCF_055811135.1). NCBI lineage: Bacteria > Pseudomonadati > Pseudomonadota > Alphaproteobacteria > Hyphomicrobiales > Phyllobacteriaceae > Mesorhizobium > Mesorhizobium sp. WSM4817. The sequence continues at coordinate 160,603 of NZ_JBVVQQ010000015.1, forward strand.
ATTACGTTGTCGGCATACCACACGATGACGTCACGCAATCCCTTCTGGGATTGAACGCCACCAAAGAAGCCAGCGAGATCCTTGAAGCCGCCTTCGATCCAGACGCCGGGTTCGGTCGTCGTGCCGACCGGCGGCATGTCGATGTTGACGAAGCCGGCGAGCTTGTCGGTGCCGTTGTTTCTCACATAGTGCCATGCAGCCAGCGCGCCGGCGGACCAGCCGACGAGGACGGGTTTCTCAACTTTCAACTGATCGAGCAGCGCAGCCAGATCCTGTGCGTGGGTCGCATAGTTGTTGCCTTGCAGCGTTACGGTCGAACGGCCGTGGCTGCGCGGGTCGAATGAGATCACCCGGTTGGTCGCGGCGAAACTTGCGAACTGATGCTCGAAGACCCTGGTGGTTAACGTCCAGCCCGGCACGAAGACGATCGCAGGGCCTTCGCCTGCCTCTTCGTAGTAGAGATCGACACCAGGTTCGACCGCCAGATATTTGCCAGCCAGCTTGGGCGCAGCGGCTTTTTCTTGTGCGTTCGCAGCTATGCTGGCGGTCAGCACCGCGGCGGAGGCAGTTACTCCGGCCAGCATCGCCTCGCGTCGGGTCATTGCAGCTTTCTTCGAGGTTTCATCGTTGTCCATTTCATTTTTCCTTCATCGACTGAGCCCGTCGATCTGACCACACGGACGTCTCTCCTGCCGCCGCGAAGGCGCAGGATGGCATGGATACTAACGAACAGCGGCTGAAATGTACTTTCATTGTTTACTGCTGGATATTATGAATTGATCTAATAGAGCCGTAAGAGTGTTCTGATCGCGCAGAAAACCAATAAAAATTGGAAGAATCATTCAGGAGTATAAGATTGTTCGCGGCGGGTTTTGAACTCGCCGAAGCGATGCGCGCCCCGATGGATGAGCAGGCTACTCGATCAGCATGAGGTCGATGAGAGCGGGCCCAGCTCAGTGCGGTGGTGTCCGGCCGCCTTCAGCACCCCCGTTCGCGCCGGGCGCCGCCTCGAGGTAGCCGACAAAGCAGATTATCGGCCGAAGGATTGCAAGGGAGATGGTCGCGCATCAGCTGTGGGAAGCGGCGAGCCGCGGGCGTTAATCTGTTCGGTTAAACGCCGAGAAGGCACCTAGTGGCACTAAGGCGAAATCTGGTGGTGTTGGGCTCCTGCGACGCATCGGCCTGTTATCTACACCGCGGCCGCATAACATTTGGTTCAAAGGAACTTGTCGATGATCGACTCACCCTTATTTCAGCCCAGCGCAGACGAGATTCGCACGAGCGCAATCACGAGGTTTCGCGAATTCTGCACCTGTACCTACAAGGCTGATCTACCTGACCATGATGCGTTTCATCAATGGTCAATCGATGAACGCGGCAGTTTCTGGTCTGCCGTCTGGGATTATTGCGGCGTGATTGGACAGCCCGGGGCACGCGATCTCATCAACGGCGATGTTATGCTCCATGCTCGCTTCTTCCCCGACGCCAGCCTGAACTTCGCCGAAAACCTCCTGATCAAGAACGGTCCCCAACACGCGCTGATCTTCCGTGGTGAGGACAAGATGAGCTATCGCTGGTGCTGGGATCAGCTCCATTCCACCGTATCCAAGCTACAGCAAGCCTTCCGCGCGATGGGCATAGGCAAGGGCGACCGTATCTCGGCCATGATGACGAACATGCCGGAGACAATCGCCTGCATGCTGGCCTCCGCCTCGATCGGTGCCATCTGGTCGTCCTGCTCGCCCGATTTCGGCGAGCAGGGCGTGCTCGACCGCTTCGGCCAGATCGAGCCGGGCCTATTCATCACCTGCGATGCCTACTGGTACAACGGCAAGCTGCAGGACGTCTCCGACAAGGTCCGGAACGTCGCGCCCAAGCTCGGCTGCCCCGTCATGGTCGTGGGTTACGCCGGCGACGCCGAAGCGCTGGCCGCATCGCTCGCCGATGGCCGCACCATGGATGCCGCGACCATCCCCTTCACCGCGAGGCCCGTGGAATACGAGCCGCTGCCGTTCGCCCACCCGCTTTTTATCCTGTTCTCCTCGGGCACGACCGGAGTGCCGAAATGCATCGTTCATTCTGCTGGCGGCACGCTGCTGCAACACCTCAAGGAACACCGCTTCCATTCCGGCGTCGGCGATGGTGATCGCCTCTTCTACTTCACGACCTGCGGCTGGATGATGTGGAATTGGCTGGCCTCGGGTCTGGCGAGCGGCGCCACGCTCTGCCTGTTCGACGGCTCGCCCTTCGCGCCCTCGGGCAACTGTGGGACTATGCAGCCGAGGAACGCTTCGCCATCTTCGGCACCTCGGCCAAGTATATCGATGCGGTGCGCAAGGGCGGCATCGAGCCGCTCAAGACACACGATCTCTCCGAATTGCGCCTGATCACCTCCACCGGCTCGCCGCTTTCGCCGGAAGGTTTTTCATTCGTCTATGAAGGCATCAAGCCGGACGTCCAGCTCGCCTCCATCTCCGGCGGCACCGACATCGTCTCCTGCTTCGTGCTCGGCAATCCGGTCAAGCCGGTCTGGAAGGGCGAGATCCAGGGGCCGGGCCTCGGCCTCGCAGTCGACATCTGGGACGATGAAGGCAAACCGGTCCATGGCGAGAAGGGCGAACTGGTCTGCACCAAAGCCTTCCCCTCCATGCCGGTGGGTTTCTGGAACGACCCTGATGGCGCCAAATACCGCGCGGCTTATTTCGAGCGCTTTGATAATATCTGGTGCCAGGGCGATTTCGCCGAATGGACCGAACACGGCGGCCTGATCATCCACGGCCGCTCGGATGCCACCCTCAATCCCGGCGGCGTGCGCATCGGTACCGCCGAGATCTACAACCAGGTCGAACAGCTCGATGAAGTCGCCGAGGCCATCTGCATCGGCCAGGACTGGGACGACGACGTCCGGGTTATCCTCTTCGTCCGTTTGGTACCGGGCCTGACGCTCGACGCCGATCTCGAAAAGAAGATCAAGACCAAGATCCGCATCGGTGCGTCACCGCGTCATGTACCGGCCAAAGTGATCCAGGTCGCCGACATTCCGCGCACCAAGTCCGGCAAGATCGTCGAGCTCGCCGTGCGCGAAGTCGTCCACGGACGGTCGGTGAAGACCAAGGAGGCGCTGGCCAACCCGGAAGCGCTGGAGCTCTATTCCGGGCTGGAAGCACTCTGCAGTGATTAATAATGGTCTGGCGCAACATCATGGCCACTCGAATGTATTTCGGCATCACGAAGCAAGGTAACGACGGGGGTTGTAGCAGCGGAGTGGCGCCCGCCTACGAATTCCGTTTCCTTATCAGAAGCAATCTCACTTTGCAGATTGCAAAGCCTATGCCCGCGTCTCGACCATCGGCCAGACGGTTTGACAACCAGATCTTGGAAATCCAGTCGGCGGGGCTTCCATGTCGAATCCCGTCGCATCGTCTCCGAAACCATCTCCGGCAGCACTCCCATTGCCCAGCGGACAGGCTTCCGCCGCCTGATCGATCGTTTGGAGCATGGCGATGTCCTGGTCGTCACCAAGCTTGATCGTCTCGGTCGCAACGCGATTGATGTCAGCACCACCGTCGCTCAGCTCGAGGAGATGGGCGTGAAGGTTCACAGTCTCGCACTTGGCCGCGTCGATCTGGCAAACTCAGCCGGTAAGATGACGATGAACGTCTCAACGCTGTCGCCCAGTTCGAGCGGGATCTTCTCGTCGAACGCACCCAGACCGGCCTCGATCGCGCCAAGGCTGACACTCGGGCCGCCCCGTCCGCCTCAATGCAAAGCCCTTTGCCCGGGAATCCAAACTAGCAGGCAAACGATCATGCGGGTCAGGGACCTGTGCTTGTCGTTTCGCCCTCCCGCAAACGACCCAGGATCCGGAACTGCTGCTCGAGGTTTGGGAGCAGTTCAGAACGACGATCGTCTTCGTTACGCATGATATCGACGAAGCCTTGCTGCTTTCGGATCGAATCATTGTCATGCAGGCACAGCCAGGTCGCATCCACGAAGAAATCACTGTGGCCTTCGAGAGGCCGAGGACCAGGGACATCATCGCGTCCCGCGAGTTCTTGCGTTTGAAGCAACGTTTCATACAGCTGCTTCGAATCGACAGGCGGGGGGACCGCCATTGCAATGGCAGTTTCCTCCGGCCTCGGAGGAAATCCTGCCCTGACCGCCGCTGTCGTCGTCTTCACCGGAATCTGCGGCGCCGTGATTGTAGCGCCGCTCATGAATGCTATGCGCGTGAAGGATTTCACTGCAGGGGGTTCGCGGTGGGCCTGGCTTCCCATGGGATCGGGACGGCCCGCGCTTATTCCGTGAGCCCCGTGGCTGGGCTGTTTGCGGGAATTGCGATGGGACTGAACGCAATCCTGACTTCGATGATCGTGCACGCATTTCTGTAGCGCGGACGCATGGCGATTGCTGGAGATCGGACATGCGAATGCACACGGGCTGCGTCGGCGAAAGTGCCTTTGCCTCAAGCCATCAAGGATTTCAGGCTGATCCCGGTGTCGGCGAGCGCTTCCACTTCGGGGCTTAGCCGCTTTCTGATCATCATCTCGGCAAAGCGTATCTCCTTGGCGATGGCACTGAGGCTGCCGAAGCCACATGCACACGCCAGACTGATGGCGCGCTGACGGTTCGACGCCGATGCTTATAGGTGACCTGCAGGAACTGGTAGATGGCGAGGCGGTCCTGCTGGCTGTCAATTGAGACCTCCCGCAGCGAGGCTTCCAACGGCCCGCCCCGAGTCCGCGATGACCGTGCGGCCAGGCGCCGAAATGGCCCTCTCCGAGATCCTCAAACAATCGTGCGAGGCCTTAGCGTCCCCCCGGGAGACAAGGACGCCCTTTTTTGGCTACGGCAGCAGCAGGCAATTTATTGCGTGTCGAACCAGGACGGGCTCCTACAATGGCGCCGCACGATCAGGAAACGCCATGATACCTTTGAACATCAGAATCAACGCAGAACGCCGATCCCTAGCTATCACATGGGATGACGGCAATTTCTCCCATATACCTGCTTCGCGGTTGCGGGCACTCAGCCGAGCTGCACATCATATCCGGTCCTCCATCGACGGGAGGAAGCATTCATTTGCCACTCAAAGGAAACGCTGTTCGCCTCGAATGCTCATTCGGAGCACGCGCCGCCCAACAACAGGCGGCTTAGGGCGCTGCAGAGCAGGTCGTGTTTCTGACCGGCGCCAACTCACGTCGTCGCCAAAAGCGGTTCCTGATGCCCTATGCGCCCTGCCAGCGAGTTCGGCTTGGAACAGGACCCAGCGTGAAGCTGCTAGCAGAAAAATCGCTTCGGCTCCGGTCGTGGAAGGACAGGCACTATGGCCTGCGATGATTACCGGCCGATAGGAACGGCCGGGCTCGTAAGGACCGGAAGAGCTGCTGTTTCCTTTTTGGGGGTTTCTCTGAAAAGTCTTCAGCCTAAACCTCATTATTGTGGTCCAGCCGTCGTATTTTCCAAGGCCATTACACGGTAGAGTCATAGCACTTTGCCGCCTGCGCGGCAGAGAAGGCTATGGCAAAGCCGGAACAACGGTAAGACGGCGCAGACCGTCAGACTCTTCAAAAAATTCAGAGGGGATCGTCATCATTGGTCCGGCGATTGGGAGGCTCGGCCGGCTGAAAAGAGGACGTTGGCAATGGGGCGGCCACGAGATAGCTGGGGTGATCCACGCCACGCATTTGCACGGATCACCTACCAAAAATGGCGGACCGGTCCCGGAATCGAGCCGCCGTCGCGGGTTTTTTGCGGCCGTAGCGGCCTCGCTGTCTGCTGTGCGCCTGGCGAAACGCGCAGCAGATGAGAAACCCTGCGTGCGTCGCGCTGGCGCTGATGGTGCAGCCGGAGATACGGCTGCTCGATGAGCCGTGAGGGCTCGCGAGGCCATGACCGAGATTTCCATACAGGAAGAACTGGCGCGCATCTGAGCGAGAAAAACGTGATCCTGGTGGACAAGGGCGTGCCAGCCGGCCCGGGCGTTTCGCGCCTCCGGCGCGGCAATCATCCCTGTGAATCAGGCTTGTTATATAGCGAAATTTCGACAAAAAGTCGCTCCGACTCGGATCGGGAGAAGGGAGCGGATATGGTCTTTCGATTGAAAGAGCGACTTGGCAAGAAACTTGAGGAAGAAGTGCAATTCTTCAAATGTTGGCAGAAGGATAAGAAAGGTGTGGGCGCACTCATGCCCACGTCGATCCATGCCGCGCGCCGCATGGCTAGTGTGGTCAACCCGCATTCTGGATTGCCGGTTTTGGAGCTTGGTGCCGGGACGGGTGTCATCACCAGGGCCATCCTAGAAAGAGGGATCAAACCGCATCGGTTGACTTCGGTCGAATATTCCAAGGATTTCTATGAAGGCCTGGTGCGACGGTTTCCAGGAGTGGATTTCCGCTTGGGCAATGCGTTTGCCCTGGAAGAAACCCTGGGGGAGCGCCGGGAAAAGTTCGATTGTGTCATAAGCGCAGTGCCGTTGTTGAGCTTTCCGATGCAACAGCGCCTCACACTGCTGGAGGATTTGCTTGCACGAATCCCCGCCGGGCGACCTGTGATCCAAATCACCTACGGTCTTCTGTCGCCGGTGCTCAGAATGCCCGACCGTTACATCGTTTCTCACTATGATTTCGTCGTTCGCAATGTTCCCCCCGCACAACTCTGGACCTATCGACGAGCAGTGTGACCACAGGGGGACGCGAGCGACAGGTGGCCTTCGGAATCCTTGTACAGGACTGCAAAGCCGAGAACTTGGTGCTGGGGGCCAGCCATTCGCGCCCTGGCTGGACCGCCTTCCCTTCCGCATTTTCTGAGGATCGATTTGACCGCAGCAGATGATGTTCGCGACAAGCATTGAGAGCGGCGAAGCTTCCCGCTAACGCGGATGTTTCTCCGGTATTTCCGGAGATGCATTCCTCGAGACGCGCCAGGCGGGACTTCGCATTGCGAAGTTCATGTCCGGCTTCGGAACGTCGATGGCGTTCTTGAGGTGTGGGCGCTATGAGGTCGCGCTCCAGTTCCGCAATGCGCGCACGCACCTGCCGAGCCTCGTCCTGACGCAACGCCTTGATCCATCCACGCCCGCGCATCGGTCTTCCTGCCAGCAAAAGCCATGCGGGTTTATCCACCGAGACCCTAATTTCCGGCAAGCCGAAACGCTCGAAATTTAACTTCGGCTATTTTAGCGAAGACAAAGAGGGCTCTTTGGAAAAAGGGCGGCGCTTGGAAGGACGAATGAAGCGATAGAAGGTCGTCCGTCCTATCGGCCATCTTTGGCTCTGAGGTCATGCGCAATCTGTTTACTGTTTGAGGAGCGCTGAATCTGCAACGGTTTGGGCATGCCACGGACAAGCGAAACGCCGGCCAAGAGCGCAGTTGCTGTCGAGGCATCGGGAGGCGGTTGGTGTGTGGATAGTCAGCCCTGGCCTATTGCACCGATTGGCTCAGTGGCGCGCACTTTCGGGAACTTTTTGCCGACAGGCGCATCCAATCCAGGGGCGAACCCTGTTTGAGTAGAGATCGGGTCACGATGAGAAAGCCCGCAATTCCCACCGTCGCGCTTACAACGGCCGATGATGCCATGGCCGCCGAAATGGCGCTGGTGCGCGGCGCTTTTGAAGGTTTGCGCAAGATCGTCGTCCCGGAAGGAGAAGAACCGGCAGCGAACGTGCTGCGGGTCAGCGACGTCGTGTTCGCCAGCGCCTATTACCCGCGCACTCTCTGAAATGCTCGACAAGGAGGGCTACAAAGTCGTGCTGTTGAATACGGCCGAGACGGATCCCGCACCTTGGCCGTGCGTGTCTTCCGGCCTCGATCATCGTTTCTTCGACCGGGCATTCCCGCCACATCTTGAGCAGATGCAGCACGCGCCGATCAACCATCCGGCGCGCCGCCGACCTTAATAGCTCGACATCGGGAATACTTCCGAAGAAAGATCGACGCGGGGGCATGCGAAGATGCTCGACGCCAGGCTCTTGCCGGAGGCCGAACATAGTCTTGGGCCCTGGCTCGCGGACACGGTGCTGGCTCAAAAATTGCTGGCCAGTCCCGTAGCGTTCCTCGGGGCACATCTTTTTGCCACCAGGCCAGCGGCCGCAAGAGAACGTAGCTGTTTGGTGCGCTCGGATTTGCCGACAATCAGTCGCGCGCCTTCTTCCTGGTGCGACCTCTCTCTGACCGGGACCGACTCCTAAGCTTCAGACTACGACGCCAACAACAGGCTGATCCTGGTCAATCTCATACGCGCCAATCGCCGCGCCGGGTTGTGGAACCTCTCGCGGGTGGATTCTACGACAACACCAGGGTCATAAGATCAAGCAGGAAGTCATCGATAGCTTGGGCGAGTGTTTCTGACCTACCTTTGAACCGATCCAGCAAAACGCGCGCCTTATCGATCGCATCCACGCTGGCCTCATCGATCAACGTCTCGATCCTCTGGAGACAATCCAATTTCGAAACTCCCTCAAAGCCCTTGCGTGGGCGATTTGGATTTAGCCCGACAATGGCGCTCAGGATGGTTCGTCCACATTTCGCTGTCGAACGCGCGGGGAAGGGCCCTGGTGATCGTCGCATCAGGAAAGCCGGGGATTTCGGCTGGCGATGTCCAGGTTCGGATTGCGCGTTCAGCTTCCTCGTCGACCAGCGTTTCGCCCCGACGGGCTGCACCGCAAGATTGACGGAAAGGGGAGGGGGAAGACGCATCTTGCCAATCATCACCAAGAAAAAAACCCGCCGGCAGGAACCGGCGGGCGAGGCAGGAGGAACTTTCGGGCCTGGAATATCAGGCGGCTAGGGCCGTTTTGGGCTCCGCCATTTCGTAGCCCAGCGCTTCAGCGACGGCGCGGTTGGTGATCTTGCCCTTGTGGACATTGAGGCCGTTGCGCAAATGATGATCGTCGACCAGCGCCTTCAGGCC
>NZ_JBVVQQ010000016.1:0-6062 GCF_055811135.1 Mesorhizobium sp. WSM4817
CGGTCGAGTGCCTGCTTGGCCGCATCGCGCAAGTCGGCGCTATCTGCGAGGCCAAGATAATTGTTGGCGCAGAAATTGAGCAGCTTGCGGCCGCCGACCTCGATCTCGGACGACTGGGGCGAGGTGATGACGCGCTCGCGCTTGTACAGGCCCTCCGTCTCGATCTGCGAAAGCAGCTCGCCAACGTGGTCTTTGAGAGTCGGTGCCATCGTGCTTCCACTTCCATTGGTGATCTTCGCGGTCTTGCTCATGCGATGTCTCCCCGGAGCACGCGCAACATGCGCTCGAAGTGGCCTGGATCGTGTGCTTTGAGGAGCGCAGCTTCCCGGGGCTGGTACAGATCCCAGAGACGCGACAGCCAAAAACGAAATGCTCCAGCGCGCTGCATTGCAGGAAGCAAAAAGCGTTCGGGTCCAGTGAGCGCGCGAACTGACTCATACGCGCCGAGAAAGGCGGCAACTTGCTTAGTGTCTTGGCGGCCGGTGCCACTATCGACGCACCAGTCATTGAGGCAGACGGCTATATCGAACAGAAAGGTGTCGCATCCGGCGAAGTAGAAATCGAAGACGCCGGTCAGGTGATCACCTTCAAACAACACGTTGTCGCGAAAGAGATCAGCGTGCACCGGCCCCCTGGGGAGTTGCTCGTAGGTGGAGGACACAGCAATGTGGTTCTGAAAGGCCAGTTCGCTTGTGAGCAGCGAGCGCTGTCCCTCGGATACGCAGCGGCCGACCACCGGCACCACCGCGTTCCACCATTCGAGGCCGCGCGGATTGGCCTGTCGCCGTGGGTAGTCGCTCGCGGTCACGTGCATTCGCGCCAGGATCTCCCCGACAGCGCGACAATGCGACTCTGTCGACGCCGTCACGCTCTCGCCAGGAAGCCTGTTGACGATCACGGCAGGCCGGCCTTTTAGCGTGTGAAGGATTTCGCCTCTGACGTTGGCAACCGGATCCGGGACCGGCATTCGCCGCGCCGCAAGGTGCTTCATCAGGTGAAGGTAGAAGGGCAATTGCTCGAACGTGAGCCGCTCGAACAGGGTCAGCACATATTCGCCTGCCTCGGTATCCACAAAGTAGTTCGTGTTCTCAATTCCGCTTGTGCTGCCGCGAACGGAATTCGGCTGTCCCAGGCCCAGAGCCTGAAAGAAGGCTGCGACTTCGTCGGGTGACAGCTCGGTATATACGGCCATGGCGAAAAGGTCCCGGTCGAGGAAGCAGCATTTCAGCAGACTGCGGCCCGCAGGGTTTCGGCGAGGTAGGTCTTGACGGTCTGTACATCGGCGGGAAGCAGTTTGAACCGTCTCGGCAAACCCTCTATGCCATCGAACCGTTGCGGAGGAACTGGCTCTCGGCCCAGGGCCTCCCTGATGGTCTCCGCAAATTTGACCGGCAGGGCCGTCTCGAGCACGATCATGGGCACATCCGAAACCGAATGCTCGCGCGCGACCTTCAGGCCGTCTGCAGTGTGTGGATCGATCAGCGCGTTGAAGCGGTGCCACGCGTCAGGGATCGTCTTCAACCGGTCGGCGTGGGTGCTCTTCCCGCTGCGGAAACCAAAATGGTCCGCCGCCTTCCCGAAGGCGGGATCCCCGCTGAGATCGAACGACCCGCTTTCGCGCAGTTGATCGTCGAACAGCGATCTCGTCCGGCTGGCGTCGCGACCGAGCAAGTCGAACACGAAACGCTCGAGATTGGAGGCCTTGGAAATGTCCATGGATGGGCTCGAGGTTTCATAAGTATCCGCCTGGCCCCGCACGCGATACACCCCGGTGCGGAAAAACTCATCGAGCACATCGTTCTCGTTGGTCGCAATCACGAGACGGGAAATGGGAAGTCCCATCATACGCGCAACATGACCGGCGCAGACGTTGCCGAAATTGCCCGAGGGAACGGCAAAGTCGACCTCTGACGAATTCTCTTCAGTCACCTGAAAATAGGCAGAGAAGTAATACACCACCTGAGCGACCAGCCGGGCCCAGTTGATCGAATTTACGGCGCCGATCCGGTGGCGCCTCTTGAAGTCAGCATCGCCGGACACGGCTTTCACGATGTCCTGGCAATCGTCGAACACCCCTTCGATGGCAATGTTGTGAATGTTGTCGTCCTGCAGGCTGAACATCTGGGCTTGCTGGAAGGCGCTCATGCGTCCGTGGGGCGACATCATGAAGACGCGGATGCCCTTCTTGCCGCGCATGGCATATTCCGCCGCGCTGCCCGTGTCGCCACTGGTTGCCCCGAGGATATTCAGCTCCACACCCCGCCGCGCCAGTTCATACTCGAGCAAATTGCCGAGCAACTGCATCGCCATGTCCTTGAACGCCAGGGTGGGACCGTTCGACAGTTCCGCCACATGGAGACCGCTCTCAAGCGTTCGCACGGGCGCGATCCTGGCGGTCCCAAAAACCTCGGGCCTGTAGGTCTTTGCACAGATGGCCTTCAGGTCAGCGGGCGGAATATCGTCGATGTAGAGCGACAGGATTTCAAAGGCGAGCACTGGGTAGGACAAGCCCCGCCACCGATCCAGCGTGGCATCATCCAGCCGAGGGTAGACCTCGGGCACATAGAGGCCGCCATCCGGGGCAAGGCCCTCAAGCAGAATCTCGCAGAACTTCCTGCGTTCGGGATGGCCGCGCGTGGAGATGTAGTGCATGTGATGCTGTTCCTTGTCGCCGCAATTGTTCGGCAAGGGTCGAGTGACCGCCACCCTTCGGCCTTCAGCGGCTGGCGCGCCACCAGGCGATACGGTCCTGCAGGGCGTAGCCCTTGATAACGGCCGGCAGGAACCACGGATTGCCACGATAGAGCGGGATCGCCGCAGGCGGCCGAAAGTCGAACGCGGTGCGCGCCCGATCGCCATGTCCCATCAGCTTGTGAGCCGCACGCGTGCCGACCCATGGCGCCCAGACCACGCCCGAACCGCAGAAGCCGGTGGCATAGAGCACGCCATCCTTCTCGAAGATCCTGGGCAGCATGTCACGGTGCATCGCCACATTGCCGAACCAGCTATGCGAGAGTCGAACATTTTCCAGTTCAGGGAAAAGCTCGACCAGCCCGTTGCGCAAACGGAGCGTCGGGGCTGCCGGATCGCCTGCACGCGAGCTGTCGCGCCCGCCAAGCAGGATGCGTCTGCCGTCCGGCGAAGGGCGATAATAGAAGCCAAGCTCGCGGCCCTCACCCATCATCATCCGCTTCGGCATCAGGCGCGCCATGAGCTCAGGCGCGAATTCCTCGGTGGCAATGATCCTGCTGCGAACCGCCACCAGCCGACGGCGCAGGAACGGACTGGCGCCATCCGTGTAGCCATTTGTGCAGACCAGGACCTGCCGCGCCTGCACCGTTCCGGCCGAAGTGGCGACGCGGAACCCGGAGCTATCCCTTTCAATTGACGTCACGGGCGTGTTCGAATGCACCGCCAGTCCCGAAGCGAGCGCCACCCGCAGGAGCTCGGCGTGGAACTTGGCCGGGTGCAGCCCGCCGATGTCCATCCTGACGGTGCCGCCGCGGTAGAAGTCGGTGCCGACGTAGTCGCGCTGCGTTGCATATGGAACAGCGTAGGATTCGATCCCCAGTTTTCTCGCCAACCCCTCGGCGCCGCGGGCCATCCTCTCGTACTGTTCATATCCGATGGCGCCCTTGAACAGGCCAACCAGTTGAAAGTCGCAGTCGAGCTTTTCCGACTTGATGAAGTCGTAAAGGAATTCGCGCGCGACCTTGCCCTCGGCCTCGATCGCCATGGCTTTTTCTTCGCCGAAGCGCCGGGTTATCGTGGCGTAGTCCAGCCGGATGCTCCCGCTGGTAATTCCGCCATTGCGCGACGAGGCCCCCTCGCCCGGATTCATCGCATCAAAAGCTGCAACCGAGCGCCCCTCGCGCGCCAGCGCAAGCCCGGCCGAAAGCCCCGCATAACCGGCGCCGACGATTGCCACATCGACCGTCCTCGCCAGGGGCTGCGGCGGTAGCGCCGTGACGGGCGCCGCTTCCCACCAGTAGGGTGTGCTCTTGTTGGCGACTTTCGGCTCGTGCATGAGAGTCACTTCTCGATGGGTTTTCGGGTGAGGCGCGGGCCGCTTTTGTGATCAGACGCGGTCGTCCCGCACGTCGAGCGCATCGCGCAACCCGTCGCCGATGAAATTAAAGCTTGTCACGGCGATGGTGATGGCGGCGCCGGGAATGATCGCCAGCCAGGGTGCACTGTCCAGATACTGCTGGGCGCCCTCGAGCATGTTGCCCCAGCTGGGCAGCGGCGGCTGAATGCCATAACCCAGGAAACTGATATAGGCTTCCAGGAGAATGGCGTGCGCGACTGTCAGCGTCGCGGCCACGATGATCGGGCCCATGGCGTTGGGCAGGATCTCGCGGAACATGATATGCGCACCGCTAAGCCCCAGCATGCGCCCGGCCAGCACAAACTCGCGCTCGCGCAATGACCGCACCTCGGCCTCGACAATCCGGGCTACCTCCATCCAGCTGGTGACAGCGACGATGACGGTGACCATAGCCGGGCTCGGCTTCAGTGCCGCGGCCAAGGCCAGCAGCAGGAAGATCGAAGGGAATGACAGGAACCCGTCGACCGTGCGCATCAGCGCTGCGCCGATCCAGCCGCCGCGGTAGCCCGCGATCACGCCGACGAGTGTTCCGATCAGCGTCGACAGCAGCATGGCAAAAAAGGCCACCAGCAGTGAAGTCCTCCCCGCCATGAACAGTCGCGCCGCCACGTCCCGCCCCAGAGGATCGGTCCCGAGATAGTGGTCGCCGGTCAGCGGCGGTGAAAAGCGGGCGCGCAAATCGATGTAGAGGGAATCGTAGGGAAGGAGATGAGGGCCGAAGACGCATGCCAGCGTCAGGAGGGTGATCATCGCCACTCCCAGCAACGCCAGATGATGGCTCGTGAAACGGCGCACGGTGCGGCTGCGCCACCAGCGGCTTGGTCCTGCATTTGCGACGAGAGCGGTCATTTTCGGGTGCCTCCTGTTGGGCGTGAGGTTAGGCGCTCAACCCAGACGAATGCGCGGGTCGACGATCGCCACGGCAATATCTGCGATCAGGTTGCCCAGGATGACGAGAATGGCCGAGAACATCAGCAGTCCCATCACGACCGGGTAGTCGCTGTAGCCGAGGCTGTCCAGGAACAGTCGACCCATCCCCGGCCAGGTAAACACTGTCTCCGTCACCAGCGCGCCGGTCAGGATGCTGGGAAGCTGCACCCCAGCCAGTGTGATCATCGGCAAAAGCGCATTGCCGACGACGTGCTTCATGATGACTCGGCGCTCGCTCAGGCCCTTGGCGCGGGCGGTCTTGACAAAATCCTGGCTGATGGCGTCGAGCGTCGCCGATCGCATGTAGCGGCTCCAGATCGCGACATGCACCAGCGACAGCACGATGCTTGGCATGATCAGGTGATGCAGGTAATTCAGGACCGAACCGTCGCCGATCGTGTACATGTTGCCTGCAGGCAGCCAGCCCAGCTGCAGGGAGAAGATGTAGATGCCGACGAGCCCGAACCAGAAGGTCGGGATCGACAGCGCGACCATGGCTCCGACCGTCGCCATATAGTCGAACAGCGAATAGCGGTGCGTGGCGCCACGAATGCCGATCCAGGTGCCGATGGCGATCGCAATCGCGGTGGACGTCCCCATCAGCAGCAGCGTCGCAGGGACGTGCCGGCCAATCACTGCCAGCACAGGCGCGCCGTCGCGGAAGGAGTGGCCCCAATCGCCCTGGAGAAGCCGCCAGGCCCAGTCGAAATATTGGATCAAAAGCGGACGGTTCAGCCCCAATTGCTCTTTCAGGCGATCGAGATCGTCCTGAGTCATGCTGGGATCGAGCCCGAATTGCGCCAGCGGCCCCCCCGGCAGCAGGTTCAGGACGAGGAACCCGATGACCGACACGATCAGGAGCAGGATGAGGCTCTGTGAGAGCCGGTTGAGCAGGAATCCGCGCATTTCAACTCTCCTCTTTCAAGACAGCGCCGGTGACTGGCGGGGGGGCGCGGCGGCGGGCGGGGGGGGGGGGGGGGTGGGGGGGAAAAGAAAAAACCCAGAGGCCCGGCGGCGCCCGGGG
>NZ_JBVVQQ010000016.1:6072-163424 GCF_055811135.1 Mesorhizobium sp. WSM4817
CCCCCGGCCTCTGGTGGGGGGGTGGTTCGCGGGGTTTCCCCACCACCCCGATATTAACCCCCCCCATATTCCCCCCCCGCGGGGGGCCCCCCCCCCCGCGGGGGGGGGCCCGCGGCGTATGGATGTCAGGCCTTCCAATGCCATCCGGCGGCATGCCAGGATGCGACGCGGGTGTTGGAATTTGCCTGGAAACCCTCCAGCCCTTCCTTGCGGCCGAACACGTTGGTGGAGGCAAACAGAGGCAGGAACGGCAGATCCTGACGAACGATTTCCTGCACGCGCAGATAGATGGCGCGCCGCTGTTCCCGATCGAAGGTGCGCGCGCCCTTCTCGAGCAGCGCATCGACCTCCGGGTTGGAGTATTGGCCGGTGTTCGAGCCCTTTCCGCCCTTGGCGACGATCGCCTTGCTGTGCAGGCGGTTGGAAACATCGGGGTCGCCCGCGATGAGATTGGTTACACCGGAGATGGCTGACTCAAATTGCGATTTGAGCCAGAAATCGCCCCACATGACGGCGGCCGGAAGGTTCGAGATGGTCATCTCCACGCCGATCTCGGCAAATGTCTGCTGCAGGAACTGCTGCGTCTGCTCGCGCAAGTGGTTCCCGGAGGTGGTGGAGTTGGCGAACGACAGGCGCACCCCGTCCTTCACCCGTATTCCATCGGCTCCGGGTACCCAGCCGGCCTCGTCGAGGATCTGCCCCGCGCGCTCGAGGTTGAACTCCTGTGCCGGCAGGTTCGGATTGTAGTAGAAGGAATTCTGCGGCATGAACGTCTCGGTGGGTTTGTGGATCCCGTAATAAAGTGCTTCGAGGATCGCTTTCCTGTCGATTGCCGCGTAGAGCGCCTGGCGGACCGCCGGGTCCTTGAATTGCGGCTTCTCAAGATTGAGATAGATCGACTCGACCGATGCCCCAGGCTCCAGCTTGACCACACGATCCGATAGTGTGCTGGCTTCCGCGTAGTGGTCGGCGGTTATGAATGCCTGGTCGACAAGATCGATGTCGCCGCTCTTGAACTGGGTGTAGAGCACCGTCATGTCGGGGATGTATTTGAAGACGAGCCGCTCCAAATAGGGGCCCTCCCCGGCATAATCCGCGTTCGCGACGAGTTCGATATGATCGCCGGCAACGCGCTGCGCCCACTTGAATGCGCCAGTGCCGACAGGCGCCTGATTGAAGGCGGCGGCGTTGGGGTCGGCCTCCTTTTCGAGTATGTGCTTGGGAACCATGAAGGTTTCGGCGAGAAACGACAAATAGGGGGCGAAAGCCTCCTCCATCCGCCAGGTGAGCTCGGTCGGCGAGACCACCTTGATATCGCGCACCAGCGAATGGCCGGCCGTGCGCCACGCCCGGAATTTCGGATTGGTGATGAGCTCAAGGGTGAATTTCACATCCTCAGCCGTGAAGGGCCTGCCGTCGTGCCAGCGGACATCGTCACGCAGGCGGATGTGCCACTTGAGACCGTCCTCTGAAATGCCGCCGTTTTTCTGGCTTGGCACTTCGACCGCAAGATTGGGCTGAAGAACGCCTTTGGGATCCATGCGGAAGAGCGCATCGAAAAGCGAGAAATGCACAGCGTCGTCGACCTCGATATGCGGCATCAACGGATTGAATACGGTGGGCTCCTGCGACAGACCGACGACGACGCGGCCAGTTGGGCTGGCTGGCGGGTTCTGGGCGAAGGCAGGCTTGCCCAACAGATTGGGCGCAATGAGGCCTGCCGCCCCGCCTATCGCCATCAACCGGAGTGCATCGCGTCGCGAGTAGTTTGATTTGGTGCTTGAGCGTTCAGTCATTGGAATTCCCCTTGTTTTGGCGGTGTCCGCCGTGGCTATTATCCGTTTGCTGCAACCGGGCGGGTCGTTCCCGGCTGCTCTCCAGGAATCGCCGCCACCAGCTCACGTGTGTAGGCTGATTGCGGGTCGAGGAAGATTTGCGATGGCGGTCCGCGTTCAACGATCCGCCCCTTCTGCATCACCGCGATTTCGTCGCAGATCTGGCTGGCGACGCGCAGGTCGTGGGTGATGAAGATCATCGACACGCCGGTCTCCCGCTGGATCTGGTCGAGCAGCTGCAGGATCTGGGCCTGGATCGATACGTCGAGCGCCGACACCGCCTCATCGGCGATCAGCAGCTTCGGCTTGAACATCAGTGCCCGAGCGATGCCGATGCGCTGGCGCTGCCCACCGGAAAATTCATGCGGAAAGCGATCAAAGGCGCCGGCATCGAGGCCGACATGGGCCAGGAGCGCCCTCGCCTCTTCGCGCGCCTGGGCATAGGGCGTGCCGTGCGCGACTGGGCCAACGGTGAGGATGTGGCCGATCGTCGAGCGCGGGTTGAGCGAGGCGAACGGATCCTGGAAGATCATCTGGACCCGCGGCCGCAGCGGGCGGAATTCGGCTTCGGAAAGCTTGGCGATGTCGCGACCCTCGAACAGAATCCCGCCGCCGTCGCTGTCCAGCAGCTTGATCAATAGCCGACCAAGCGATGATTTGCCGGAACCGCTTTCGCCCACAACGCCCAGCGTGCGCCCGGGCGCCAGATCGAACGAGACCTCGTTGACCGCGGGCACGACGCGCTGCGCGCTGAACAGGGAACTGCCGCTTCGGTAGGTCTTCATCAGGCCTTCGACCTTCAGGATCGGCGCTTTGTCGGCCGTCTCCAGAGGAACGCGGTTCTCGCCGGTCAGGTGCGGGACGGCTGCGATAAGGCGCCTTGTGTAGGGATGGCCAGGCGACTTCAGGACCTGTTGAGCGCTACCCTGCTCGACGATGTGGCCCTTCTCCATCACGACGACGCTGTCTGCGATCTCGGCCACCACGCCGAAGTCGTGAGTGATGAACATGACGCTCATTCCCTTGCGGCGCTGAATGTCGCGGATCAGCTCCAGAATCTGTGCCTGTGTGGTCACGTCGAGCGCCGTCGTCGGTTCATCCGCGATCAGGATCGTCGGTTCAAGCGCCAGCGCCATGGCGATCATCACCCGCTGCCGCTGCCCGCCGGAGAGGCGGAACGGATACTGGTGGTACATGAGTTGCGGGTCCGGCAGTCCCACCTCGGTCAGCAACTCGACAGCGCGGCCGCGACGCGATTTCGGAGTGCCGACGCCGTGCGCCGCCATGACCTCGTCGATCTGCGCGCCCACGGTCATCAGCGGATTGAGCGCCGACAGCGGGTCCTGGAAGATCATCGACACCACCCGGCCGCGCAGGCTGCGCAGCTTGTCCTGCGGCATGCCCACGATGTTCGTCCCATCGAGGTGGATGGCGCCCGAGGAGAGACGGATCACCTTGGGCAGCAGCCCCATGATGGCGTTGGCGGTGACCGACTTGCCGGATCCGGACTCGCCAATGACGCACAGAATCTGGCCGCGTTTCAGATCAAACGAGATGTTCTCGACGGCATGGGTCCGCTCCATGCCTTTCGGCAAATTCACCGTGAGGTCGCGCACCGAAAGCGCCACATCGTGGAGGGCTACAGGCTGGATCGTGGCTACCATTGCGATCATCTCCCGTTTGAACCGAGCGGGTCCACGCTGTTGCGGACCGCATCATCGCGCTTTGAGCAGAAGCGCCTCACCATAGCGACCGTCGTCTAGTCATCTCGGCGCTTCGAGCGCTGAGGCTGCGAGAGACGGATTCTGCTCATCCTGGCGGCTCCCTTGATGAAATTCGGTCCGTGTACCGGACACTGTTCCCTTTTCTTGGAGAACTCTCCGAAGGCGTAAGCCCTGCCTATCGGAAGTCCTCTGGAGCTTACCCGTTATAAGGAAGGGTGCTCCGTTCTTTCAGCCAGTTTGACTGTTCTGTATCCGCATAGTCGTCGAAATTTGGCCCTCGGGCGGCAGGAACTTCTGAAAAGAACGTCAGGTTCGGCATTTCACTCTGCTCCCGTTCCGGCGCAGAAAACCGGGATCAGACAACCAGGTCCTTCTTCCGCTGATTTGTGCGCGACAGGCCTTGCGTCACTGCGCGCCGCGTCCCGAAAAGCCCATGCCGCAGATCGCGCGACTGGATGAAGTGTACTCCTGCTTGCCCCTACGAGGTTGGGGCCAGCGAGCGCTTTTTCGGCAACAATTGCCTGTTCCAAGGGCTGCAAACCGCAGGAAATTCCGTCCAGGCATGGACTCCGCAGCCTGCCTCTGCGGGCCGCAGGTTAGGATGCTTCAAATTTACGGAGTCCCATCCATGCCCGCGCCGCTCATTCACATCGAGTCCAGCCCATCCCTGCCTCGCGAGGCGGACGTCGTCGTCATCGGCGGCGGCGTGGTCGGCGTATTCACGGCCTATTATCTCGCACGCCGCGGCATCAGCGTTGCCCTGCTGGAGAAGGGGCGCGTTGCCGCCGAACAGTCCAGCCGCAACTGGGGCTGGTGCCGTCAGCAGAACCGTGACGCACGCGAGTTGCCGATGGCAACCAAGAGCCTCGATCTCTGGGAAAAAGTGGCGCAGGAGACCGGCGAGGACACCGGCTTCCGCCGCTGCGGCCTGCTCTATCTCTCGCAGGACGAAAACGAGTTGGCAGGCTGGGCAAAGTGGCGCGATTTCGCAAGGACGGTTGGCGTCACGACGCATGTGCTGAGCGCAGAAGAAGCCACCGAACGGGGCAAGGCCACCGGCCGCAAATGGAAAGGCGGCGTGTTCTCGCCAACTGACGGAACGGCGGATCCATCGAAGGCGGTGCCGGTTGCCGCGCGCGGCATCATGGCGGCCGGCGGCACCGTGCATCAAAATTGCGCGGCGCGCGGGCTGGAACTGAGCGCCGGCCGGGTCAGCGGCGTCGTTACAGAAGCCGGAACCATCCGCACAACGACCGTGGTCATGGCCGGAGGCGCGTGGGCTTCTTCCTTCTGCAACCAGCTTGGTATCCGTTTCCCGCAAGCTGCCGTGCGTCAGTCCATTCTAGCCGTAGCGCCGGGAGCAGAAGGCCTGCCGGATGCCCTGCATACCGCGCGCGTCTCGTTGACGCGGCGCAGCAACGGCGGATACGCGCTGGCGATCAGCGGGCGGGCGCGAGTCGATCCAACGCCGCAGCAGCTCAGGTTCAGCCGCGAGTTCGTGCCCATGTTCGCCCGCCGCTGGCGCAGTCTGGCCCCGGGAGCGTTCGAGGGCTGGCGTCAAGGACATGAAAGCCTGAGGAGATGGGTACTTGACGACGTGACACAAATGGAACGGAATCGGGTTCTCGACCCCACACCTGACATGAGGCAGATTCGCCTGACCTATCAAAGAGCCTGCGAATTGCTGCCCGAGTTCCAGCGCGTCGCGATTTCTCATGCTTGGGCGGGCTATGTCGACAGCACGCCCGATGGCGTCCCGGCAATTGGTGAAGTGGAGGGGATTCCGGGCTTTCTTCTCGCCGCGGGATTTAGCGGCCACGGCTTCGGGATCGGCCCCGGCGCTGGACATATGATCGCCGATATCATCACCGGCAGCGAGCCGATCGTCGATCCGCGTCCCTATAGGCCGGAGCGTCTGAAGACAGCTGCGTGGGGCAAGGTCGCTGAATTCTGAGAAGACCGTTTGCCAAGCTACATCAGGTCGCACACGAGATCGAGGGCGCGAGGCGGCCAGCACTGAAGGGAAAGTGACGATGCGCGAATATGAGATTGCCGCCATTCCTGCCGACGGGATCGGCCCAGAGGTCATTGCCGCCGGACTCCAGGCGCTTGAGGCTCTGCAGCGGCGCTGCGGCGACTTCAAGCTGCGCGTCCAGCACTTCGACTGGGGCTCAGACTACTACAAGGCGCATGGTCGGATGATGCCCGAAGATGGGGTGGCGCAACTGAAGCGCTTCGACGCTATCTTCTTTGGCGCGGTAGGCGCTCCCGATGTGCCCGACGATATCACCCTCTGGGGCCTCCGGCTGCCGATTTGCCAGGGCTTTGATCAATACGCGAACGTGCGGCCGACCAGGATATTGCCCGGTATTGTTTCGCCGCTGGCGGGCGTTGGCCCTGGCGATCTGGATTGGGTGATCGTGCGGGAGAATTCCGAGGGCGAGTATTCGGGCCACGGCGGCAGAGCCCATCGCGGCCTCCCCGAGGAGGTCGGAACCGAGGTCGCGATCTTCACGCGCGTCGGCGTCACTCGCATCATGCGCTATGCATTCCGGCTGGCGCAGTCACGGCCGCGAAAGCTCCTGACAGTTGTCACAAAGTCGAACGCGCAGCGTCACGGCATGGTAATGTGGGACGAAATCGCAGCCGAGGTGGCGCCGGAATTCCCGGACGTCGCCTGGGACAAGATGCTGGTCGATGCTATGACAGTGCGTATGACGTTGAAACCTCGGAGCCTTGATACGATCGTCGCCACCAATCTTCACGCCGACATATTGTCGGACCTTGCGGGGGCGCTCGCGGGCAGTCTCGGCGTTGCACCGACCGCCAACATTGATCCCGAGCGGCGCTATCCCTCGATGTTCGAGCCAATTCACGGCTCGGCATTCGACATCGCCGGCAAGGGTATTGCCAACCCGGTCGCCACCTTCTGGACCGCTGCCCAGATGCTCGAACATCTGGGCGAGAGCGCAGCGGCCGCCCGGTTGATGAACGCTGTGGAATCGGTGACGCGTGAGGGCGTGCTGACGCCGGACGTCGGAGGGACAGCGACCACGCAGGAGGTGACGGACGCCGTCTGCCGGACGATCCGCGGTTCCAACGTTTGACAGGTTTCCAATGAAGCTCGACAAGATCGACATCAAGATCTTATCCCAACTGCAGAAGAACGGGCGGGTCACGAATGTCGAGCTCGCCGACCTCGTGAACCTTTCACCGAGCCCTTGCCTGATGCGGGTGAAGAAGCTTCAGACGGAAGGCTTCATCACCGGCTATTCCGCCCAGATCGATGTGTCCAAGCTCGGGCAGACTCTGACGATCTTCACCGAAGTCACGCTCAAGCACCATCAACAGAACGACTTCGCGAGATTTCTCACCGCAATCCAGAAGGTCGATTCTGTTATCGAATGCCACCTGGTTTCAGGCGGTTACGACTATCTTGTGAAGTTTGTCACAGCGGGCATCAGCGAGTACCAGACGATCATGGAGCGCATGATCGAACTGGATATCGGAATCGACAAATATTTCAGCTTCGTCGTGCTGAAGTCACCGATCGTCAAATCCCATTTGCCTCTCGACGCGATATTCGACAGATGAGAAAGAGGCTGCCGCGCGCACGCGGCGGCAGCCTGGACGATCATCCCTTCATCGCCGACCGCACGTCCTGGTCCTCGAGGGTTTGATCCAGGGTCATCCGGGTGCGTTCGAGGATTCCATCAATATCGTCATCGGTGCAGCAGAGCGGCGGCGCAAAGCCGAGAATGCCGTTGTTGAAGGCGCGGATGACAAGGCCGTTCGCCCACGCGCGCTCGAAGATGCGGCGCCCCGGATCGGCCGCCGGCGGCAGCGGCGTCTTGCGCTCCTTGTCGGTGACCAACTCGATTGCTGCCAGCATGCCACGGCCGCGAATGTCGCCAACCAGCGGGTGGTCGGCGAGCGAGCGAAGGCCTGCCATCAAGCGCTTGCCGGCCTTGCGCCCATTCTCGAGCAAGCTGTCTTCGTAGAGACGCAGGCATTCGAGCCCGACTGCCGCGCTCACGGGATGGGCCGAATAAGTATAGCCATGGCCGACAGGCGCTTTGCCGGCTCCGTCTGCGATCGTATTGTACACATGGTCCGAGATGAAGACGGCCCCCATCGGCACGTAGCCCGAGGTCAGTCCCTTCGCCGTGGTCATGAGATCCGGCACGACCTCGTCTTCCTCACAGGCGAAGAGGGGGCCGGTGCGGCCAAAGGCAGTGATGACCTCGTCGACAACGAACAGGATATCGTGTTCCTTGCACACGGCGTGCAGAGCCTTCAGCCAACCTGTCGGTGGAACGAGGACACCGCCCGAACCCTGGATGGGTTCGGCGTAGAAGGCCGCAACGCGGCCCGCGCCGAGTTCCGCGATTTTGGCGCGCAGGGCCGCGACCGATGCATCGATGATCGCCTGCGGGTCGGAACCGACCGGATTGCGATAGGCGTAGTGCGAGGGAATCTTGTGCTGCCAGTCGTAAGGCACGCCGAAACCCGCATGGAAAGCCGGAATCGCGGTCAGGCCTGATCCAGCCGTCGAGGAGCCATGGTAGCCATGCTCGACCGAGATGAACTGGTCCTTCTGCGGCGTGCCCTTGGCATGGTAGTAATAGCGAATGAAGCGGATCGTGCTGTCGATTGCGTCGGAGCCGCCAAGCGTGAAATAGACATGGTTCAAATCGCCGGGCGCCAGTTCGGCAAGCCTGGCAGCAAGGCGAATGGCAGGCTCGGACCCCAGCCCGAAATATCCCGTGGCATAGGGAAGCTCTCTCAGCTGCTTTGCGGCTGCTTCAACGATACTTTCCTGGCCGTAGCCGAGGTTTACACACCATAGACCGGCGAATCCGTCCAGCAGGGTTTTCCCGCTTGCATCGGTCACCGTTGCGCCCTTGGCGGATTTGAGCACCCGCACGCCCGTCTCCTCGTGGCTCCGATAGCATGAAAACGGGTGAACCAGATGTGCGCGATCGAGTTCGATCAGTGAATTTGCCAGCATTTCTTCCTCCGATTCAACCGAGTGCCTGATTTAACCGAGTGCCTGATTTAACCAAGTGCCTGACTGACCAACGCATATGTGCGATGATGCGCCGGCTTGCTTTCCCTGTGCGTGGCCATGGAGCGTCGCATCGTGATCCCACCGCCGACGTGCGCGAGGCCGCGCCCGGTGAGCCATTCAGCAAGATCCGTTGAGACGTCGGTATCGACACGGACGAACTTGCCCTGATGATGGGCGAGCAGAAAGTCGATCAGTGCCTTGGCCTCGGTACCGTTTCTCGCCACCACCGGGCCGATGACCAGCCCCCGGCCGAATGGCCGGATGGCGGAAAAGGCCTGGATATCGCCGTCATCGCGAATGACAGCGAACTTCGCGCGCTCGAAAAGCCGCCTCATCAGCGCCGAACGGTCATGGCCAAATGCCTCGCGATCCAGCACCTCGAGGCGGGCAAGATCGCCGCTCTCTGCCCAGGATACACGGGCCGGCGCCGAAACTGCCAACGCCTCGCCCTGATGCTGCACGATCTCGCCAGTCGTGACGAAGCCCAGCTTCTCATAGAGCGGCAGGCCTTCCTGTGTCGCCGTCAGGCAACAGGTGCGCTCACCCGCCTTGGCAAGCGCCTCTTCCATCATCTTTCGGCCGAGTCCGCGGCCGCGCATGGCCGCATCGACGATCACCATGTTGATGGCGGCGGCTTTGTCGCCGTAGGGGGTCATCATGATGGTCGCCGCCACGCGTTCTTCTTCCAGAGCGACGATCCCCCGGCTGACCGACTGGACCAACTCCCAATCCTCGCGGCGATGCGGCCATTTAACCTGGCGAGACAACTCGACAGCACCTTCCAGGTGCCCCGGTGTCATCTCTTCAAGAATGATCTGTTGTGTGGTCATTAAGAATTTCCGGCCTTCGTCTTCAGTGCTGACGGTAGACCACTAAAGACAGCAGTTCCTCCCGACCGGCAGCCATGCGCCAAGCGTTTTCACTATCCTTCGCCGCTCGCGCCGCATCTTCTGCCGAAGCATGGCCGACAGGCCGCGCTGCTCCCAAAGCTCGATAGGACACCTGGCGCAACTCTCTGCCAAACCGACGATGCAATACGAAACGATCTGCTTCAGGTCGCCGCGAATGCGGCCGTTAGTCTTCCAGATCTCCGACTATGGTGATTGTGGTACAGGCACGCTGTGCCGAGAAAAACCAGGAGGATTGTCGCCATGTCGACGTTCAGACCGAAATACATCACCTTCGACTGCTACGGCACGCTCACCAATTTCGATATGGCCGGTGCCGCGCGGCGCGTCTACGGCGAGCGCCTCTCCCCAGAGGCAATGGCCAGCTTCGTGGAGGCTTTTAGAGGCTATCGCCTTGACGAGGTGCTGGGGCCATGGAAACCCTTCCTCGAGGTGGTGCAGAATTCCATCGAACGCAGCTGCAAGCGCATCGGTATCCAGTTCAAACCCGAAGATGCCCAACGCATCTATGAAGAAGTGCCGACCTGGGGTCCGCACCCCGACGTCCCGGCGGGACTGGCCAAGGTCGCCAAGGAAATCCCACTGGTGATCCTGTCCAACTCCATGAACAGCCTGATCATGTCGAATGTGGAGAAGCTCGGCGCGCCCTTTCACACCGTCATCACCGCCGAAGAGGTTGGCGCCTATAAGCCGCTGATGAAGGGCTTTGAATACATGCTCGACAAGCTCGGCTGCGGCCCGGAGGACATCACTCATGTCTCCTCCTCATTCCGCTACGATCTGATGACCGCCTACGATCTCGGCATCAAGAGCAAGGTGTGGGTGAACCGCGGCCACGAGCCTGCAAACCCCTTCTACGAATATACCGAGATCAAGGATATCGGCGGGCTGGCCGCCGCGGTCGGCCTGGAGCCCGTTCGGGAAGTTGCTTGAGGCTGGCGGGCCTCCGGCCATCGCGGCCTCCGAAGTATCGAAATGAGAAAGGGGCGGTTTCGACCGCCCCTTTCTCATTGCTGATGCATGTCGCGCAAAGCATGCCCTCGGCCCTGGGATTGACCGAACCACCCCTCGCTCGTCGTCCAAGGGCGGAGCAAGGAGCGAAGCGACGCGGCGTAGACCCTGGCATCCATACGGCGGTTGGACCTTCGCTGCCTGACGGTCGGGCAGCCAAATCTCCAACGCTGGCGATTGGCATAAGCCACCACGACTTCGGTCGAGGTAGAGGCGATGGTCGCCCATCGCCTCTACTCGACCGAAGTGGAGGGATGCTTCGGCTAATCCCGGAGGTTTGCGATTGCCACTGAAGATCGGCCGCTGAAAAGGGGACTGTGTTCCAATGCATGTCGCGCAAAGGGATGCCCTCGGGCTGACCCTGGGCCTGACCGAGGGTGTGCAGCGGTTTTGCGATAGCGACAGCATAAACAACAACCTAAAGCGCGTCGCATGAGGCCGGTCAAAACGCGACGCGCTTTAGTTCGCTGTTGCGACTCCGGCAAAGCCTACTGGTTCAACCCGCCGACGTGGAGCGTCTTGACCTCGAGATATTCTTCGATCCCGAGTTGCGATCCTTCCCGCCCCACTCCTGACTGCTTGACACCGCCGAAAGGCGCAACCTCGGTCGAGATCAGGCCTGTGTTGAGCCCGACCATGCCGAACTCCAGCGCCTCGGCGACACGCCATGACCGCTTGAGGTCGTCGGTGTAGAAGTAGGCGGCAAGGCCGAACGGCGTAGCGTTCGCGATGGTGATGGCCTCTTCCTCCGTCTCGAAGCGAAAAAGCGGCGCCACCGGACCGAAGGTCTCTTCCGATGCCAGGAGCATCTCGGTAGTAGCCTCCCCCAGGACGACGGGCCGCGCATATTGCCTGCCGTCGGGCACTGCCTCGCTTTGGGCGAGGATCTGCGCGCCTTTCTTCTTCGCATCCGCAATGTGACGCTCGATCTTGTCGATCGCGGCCGTGTTGATCATCGGGCCGATCTCAGTGCCCTCGTCGGTCCCCGCGCCAACCTTCATCCGCGTGACGCGCTGGCTCAGCTTTTCGGCGAACGCGTCGTAAACGCCTTCCTGCACGAGAATCCGGTTCGCGCAAACGCAGGTTTGACCGCCATTGCGGAACTTGGATACGATCACCCCTTCAACTGCGTTATCCAGATCGGCGTCGTCAAAGACGATAAAGGGCGCGTTGCCGCCAAGCTCCAGGCTCAGCCGCTTGATGCTATCGGCCGCGCCACGCATGAGCAGCGCACCGACGCGGGTCGAACCGGTGAACGAGATCTTGCGCACCGTCTCGTTGGCCATCAGTTCTTTGCCGATCTCGCCCGGCATGCCGGTCACGATGTTGATAACGCCTGCCGGGATGCCCGCCCGCTCCGCCAGGACGCCGAGCGCCAGCGCCGAGAATGGCGTAAATTCCGACGGCTTGATGACAACCGTGCAGCCGGCGGCCAGCGCCGGTGCTACTTTGCGCGTGATCATCGCGTTGGGGAAATTCCACGGCGTGATGATGGCACAGACGCCGACTGCTTCCTTGAGAACCAGAATGCGTCGATCAGCGGTGGGTGACGGAATGGTCGAGCCACCGATGCGGCGCGCCTCCTCCGCAAACCATTTCACGAAAGATGCGCCGTAGCGGATTTCCGCCGACGCCTCGGCAAGCGGCTTACCCTGTTCCAGCGTCAGCAGAAGCGCCAAATCCTGTTCGTGCTGGCGAATGAGGTCGTGCCATCGCTCCAGCAATCTCGCACGCTCGGCATGGGTCGTCTTCTTCCAGCTTTTGAATGCCTCGGCCGCAGCAGCGATAGCGGCCCTGGCGTCGTCGCCGCCCATATCGGGAACGCTGCCAAGAACGGCCAGGGTGGCAGGGTTGGTGACCTCGACGGCGGCCTTTGTATCCGCTTCCCGCCACACACCGTCAATCAACGCCTGCTGGCGGAACAGGTCCGCATCGTCAAACGTGCCAATCTTCGTTATCGCATTCATGGTCTTTCCTCTGCCCTTTCAGCTCAACGCCGCAAGCACGGCTTGCGTGATTGTTTCAGTCCGGTCCTTGCCTGCGATCGTGCCAATGCCCCGCGCGGTTATGGACTCGATTGCCGACATCACTTCTGCCGCAGCATGCCCCTCGCCCAGATGCTCGAGCATCATCGCACCGGACCAGATCGCGGCGATCGGATTGGCGACACCGAGATGCGCGATGTCGGGCGCCGAACCGTGGACCGGTTCGAACATGGAAGGCGCACTGCGATCGGGATTGATATTGGCGGAGGCGGCGTAACCCAGCCCGCCCTGAATGGCCGCTCCAATATCGGTGAGGATGTCGCCAAACAGGTTCGAGGCGACGATCACGTCGAGGCTTTCCGGCGCCAGCACCATGCGGGCGGCAATGGCGTCGATGTGGTAGTGCGAGACCTCGACATTGGCATAGTCCTTCGCCACCTCACGCGTGACCTCATCCCAGAAAACCATGGAATGCTTTTGGGCGTTGGATTTGGTCACGGATGCGAGCTTCTTGCCGCGCGCCCGCGCCTGTTCGAAACCGAAACGCATGATCCGTTCGACACCGGCACGCGTGAAGATTGACGTCTCAATCGCGACCTCATTGGCCGTGCCGGAATGCACGCGCCCGCCGGCGCCGGAATATTCGCCTTCCGTATTCTCGCGAATGCACAGGATGTCGAAACCATCGGAGCGGAGGGGCCCCTGAACGCCCGGCAACAGCCTGTGCGGCCGTATGTTGGCGTACTGCGTGAACCCTTTCCGGATCGGCAGCAGCAGTCCGTGAAGCGATACTGAGTCGGGTACTTCCGCGGGCCAGCCTACAGCGCCGAGATAGATCGCATCGAATTTTCGGAGTGTCTCGATGCCGTCTGGCGGCATCATTGCGCCGGTTTCCAGGTAGTAGGCGCACGACCATGGGAAGCGTGTGCCATCAAGGGCGAAACCGCCCCGTTTGGCCGCGGCCTGCATCACCTGCCATGCCGCCCCGGTCACGTCCTTGCCGATGCCGTCGCCGGGGATGAGCGCTATGTCATAGGTCTTCATCGATCGAGGTCCTCATTCGCACTAGCGGAACCATAGCGGACCGCGTGCCGCATTTTTCGTCGAGAATGAGCGGCCCGACAGCGTCGAATCGCGTCGGGCCGAACTTGGATAGTCGATTGTTCTGGAACCGCCGCGCGCTCTACTCGGCCGTACCTTGAGCACTGAACTCAGTCGTAAACGCAGACGTAGATCTTGCGCACGGTCTCGATCGTGCGCCAGACACCCACGAAACCGGGCTTCATCACGAAACTGTCGCCGGCGCGGTAAGTCTTGGTCTCGCCGCCCTTCTCCTCGATTTCGATGAGGCCCGACAGGATATGGCAGAACTCGTAGGTGGTGCCCTTGATCGAATGCGTCTCGCCGGGGGTGGCTTCCCAGACGCCGGTCAGAACCTTCTCACCTTTCGAGGCATCCTGCGCCCAACTCTTGAAGGATGGAGTGCCGGAAATGAGCCGCTCAGGCAGCGGCAATGCCTCCTTCGGCGTGAAGGCGGGATTTGTGTCAATCGTGGTCAGCAGTGACATGTGGGTCTCCTGGTTAGTAGCCGAGTGTCCGATCGATGAGGCCGATCAGTTCTTCGCCGGCGCGGTGGCGCCGGACGTTGTCGACGGCGGCTTGCGCCGCCGTATGTGGTTGTGTCACCGAGGCAATGTGCGGCGTTATCATCACCTTCGGATGCGACCACAGCGGATGGTCTTCCGGGAGCGGTTCCGGATCAGTGACATCAAGCATCGCCGCGGATACGTGGCCTCTGTCGAGCGCGTCGATCAGCGCGGCCTGGTCGAGTTGCGGACCCCTGCCGACATGCAGCAGGCGCGCCCCTGCTGGCAGCAAGGAGAAGAGTTTTGCATCGAGAATGCCGCTGGTTTCCTGCGTCAGCGGTAGCAGGCAGACGAGAATATCCGTCTGCTTCAGAAAGCGGGGCAACTGATCGGCGCCGTGAAAACAGGTGACTCCCTCTATCCGCTTTTCGCTGCGGCTCCACCCGGCAAGCGGAAACTGGAATGGCATCAGGCGCTCGATAGCCGCCTGCGCCAGCATGCCAAGACCAAGAAAGCCGACCCGGCGCTCGGCCGCCCGTCGAGCGGCAATCGGTTGCCAGAGGCACCTTTTCTGCTGCTCGAGATAGACGGGCATCTCCCGGTGGAGCGCCAACACGCCAAGCGCGACGTATTCCTGCATCATGCGGATGATGCCGTCCTCGACCATGCGCACCAGCTTCACATGGCTCGGCACGACGTCCTGCTTGAACTGGTCGACGCCGGCTCCGATCGAAAACAGCACTTCCAGGTTGCGGTAGCAGGAGATGTCGTCCGGCACCGTCCAGGTGATGAGATAGCGCACCTGGTCCGGCTCCAACTCATCGCCGGAATGGAAGAATTCCAGATCCGGGAGTTCGCGCGCAAAAATCTCGCGGAACACCGCAGCACGCGCCGCATCGGAGTTGAAAAGAAATGCCATGGAACCCGCCCTTCCCTCAGGCCGCGAGACGCGCGCCGAGATCGTCGATCATGCTCTGGCAGGCAGCAAGTTCACCGATCTCGATGTATTCATTGGGACGATGCGCGCGGGAAATTTCGCCAGGGCCGCAAATGATCGCATCGATACCGGCCTGCTGATAAAGCCCGGCCTCAGTGCCGTAACTGACCGCCGTGAGCGGCTCCTGCCCCGTCAGCTCTGTCAGGACTGCCGCTAGCTTGCTCCCATCCGCCGGCGCAAGGGCGGGATAGGAACTCAATTCGTGCCAGGCCACCTCGAAGCCGCTGTCGCGCAGATCGAAAAGCCGGGCTTTGACCGGCTCAAGCAGGGATGCTGGGGAAACGCCCGGCACGGCACGCACCTCGATATCGGCTGTGCAGTGGCCAGCGATGATGTTGACCGCCTGTCCACCGGCGATGACACCCACCTGCAAGGAAGAGTATGGGGGCTTGAAATTTTGATCGAGCGGGCCGCCCGTGAGCGATTGGCCGTAGGCCACGGCGTGCGAGATGACGCCGGCCATGGCATGCACGGCATTGAGTCCGAGATCGGGGCGTGACGAATGGCCGGATCGCCCGATCACCTCGAGCCGCGCCGCGGCCTTTCCCTTGTGCGCACGCACAGGTTGCATCCGGCTGGGCTCGCCGACAATTGCGCCAAGCGGCCTCTCGCACAGGCTCGGCAACGCAGCCAGGAGATGCGGCACACCACGGCACCCCGCCTCTTCGTCGTAGGAGAATGCGAGATGGACTGGCTGCCGCAGGTTCATTGCCGCAAGTCCTGGCAGCGCGGCCAATGCGCAGGCGAGAAAGCCCTTCATGTCGGTGGTGCCGCGGCCGTAAAGCCTGCCGCCCTCGCGACGCAGGACGAACGGATCGGAGCTCCATTCCGGCTCGCCGGCCGGCACGACATCCATATGTCCGGAGATGACGTAGCCCCGACCGGCACGCGGGCCGACCGTGACGAACAGGTTGGACCGGTCGCCCTCGGGACCGGGCAGAACTGTCACCTCGGCTCCGGCTGCCTGACAGTAGTCGCGGATCCAATCGACGATCTCACCGTTTGGCGTGCCCACAACGGAGGGAAATGCAATCAGGGTCGCGAGGATTTCTTCCACGTTCATGGCGGTCCGCTCTGCTTGCACTGTTACCGGGTGCGACCAGCCTATCCCTGCGCAGCAGTGTTCCCTGCCGAATCGCGTCGTGCTTTGGCTGAAGATTGCGAAAAAACGCCTCGAACCAGCGAAACCTGCTGGCGTTCCCCTGTAATGCTGCTGCAAATGAGGCCTGTCGCAAACATGGCTATCGGCGCCAGGATTTAACACCGCGTGCGCTGGGCATTCGTTAAAAGACATTCGTTGAAGGAGCGGATCGACTGAGATGCAGAGATCAGTACGCCTGAAATCCTTTGAACTGGTCGCGCGAGACATCAATGATGTCGATGTTGATCTGCTGCATGCACTATCGATTTCGGTCCGCTGGCCGCATCGTCCCAAGGACTGGGATTTGTTGCGCCGCGCCGGCCACGGCATCGTCGCCGTTGACGGAATTGGGCGCGTCTTCGGAAGCGCGATGTGGTTTCCCCAAGGGGACGATTTTGCCACCATCGGCCTGGTGATCACGACGCCTCGCGCACAGGCGCAGGGAGGCGGCCGATGGCTCATGGACCAGGTCCTCGAGCAGTGCGGGGATCGCAATCTGGCCCTGAATGCCACCCATGCCGCCTATCCCCTGTATGTGTCGCTCGGCTTCACGAACGAGGCGATCGTCTACATGCGCCAGGGCGAGATCCCACAAAAACTCCCGCCAATGCCAGCTCCGGATGGTGAATTAAGTGATCTGCCCAGCGGCGGACTTCGCGAGATCACCGAACTGGACGCGCGCGCATTCGGGACCAACCGTGCAAGGCTGCTTGCGTTGCTCTCGGAGGAT
Organism: Mesorhizobium sp. WSM4817; assembly: GCF_055811135.1. Lineage (NCBI taxonomy): Bacteria > Pseudomonadati > Pseudomonadota > Alphaproteobacteria > Hyphomicrobiales > Phyllobacteriaceae > Mesorhizobium > Mesorhizobium sp. WSM4817. Next base: position 23,061 of record NZ_JBVVQQ010000016.1, read on the forward strand.
GCCTCGATCGCCACTTTGAGTCGCGGCGGCGAGGTCGTTGGCTATTCCATGTGTCGCGAGTTCGGGCGCGGCCATGTGATTGGTCCCACAATAGCCCGAAACGACCAGGACGCGGTCCACCTCACAGCCGTCCATCTGAAGAAGCTGGCAGGTCGATTCGCCCGCGTCGATACGCGCGAGAAGGATGGCGTGTTTGCCGAGTTTCTGCAGCAGAGCGGCCTCGGCATTGCCGAGACCGTGACGACGATGTCCAAAGGCCGCCGCTTTCTGAACCGCGAAAGCAACGGGCCCTGGGTCTATGGATTGGCCAGCCACGCCTGGAGCTGAATGCAAGCACGCTGTCGCCGATGCCGCAGGGCCGCTCCGGTCCCGTCAACGCTCGCACAACGACTCCAGCGCCCTGGACATGCGTTCGAGCCCTCTCCGCAACAGCGGACGAGGGCAACCGACATTGAGGCGAATGAAGCCTTCACCGCCGGGTCCATAGACGCGCCCGTCGTACAAATTGACTCCGGCTCGGTCGACGAAAAACCGTTGAACGCCTCCGACCTTCCGATCGAGCCCGCGCGCATCCAGCCACACCAGGAAGGAAGCGTCCGGCCGCATCGGTGTGATGCCCGGCAGGCGATCCTCGGCGAACTTGAGGACGAAATCGACATTACCGCCGATGTAGCGCGTCAGCTGATCCAGCCACGGCGCGCCGGTGCTGTAGGCGACCTCTAGCGCCAGCCGTCCAAAGAAGTTGGCATTGACCATGAACGATGCCTGCATGGTGGCCAGAAGCGCCTCGCGCCGCTGCTTGTTGGCCACCGACACGGTTGCGGAGGGCACGCCGGCCAGATTGAAGGTCTTCGTTGGAGCTGTGCAGATGAATGACTTTTCCGCGGCATCCTCGCAGAGCGACGAGAAGACGATGTGCGGGCGATCCGACAATCTGATATCGCAATGGATGTCATCGGATATGACAAGGATGCCGTAGCGCTCGCAGACATCGTTCAGCGCCGTCAATTCCCTCCGCGTCCACACCTTTCCAGCTGGATTGTGCGGATTACACAACAGGAAGGCCTTGGCGCCGGCTGCCAGTTTCGCGAAGTTCTCCAGGTCGAGTTCATATCGGTTATCCTGCAACCTTAGCCTGTTGACCAGCAGCTTCCTGCCGTTCCCCTGAATCACTTCGAAATAGGGCGAGTAGATGGGAGACTGCACGATCACCCCGTCCCCGGGCTTCGTGAAGGTCCGAAGCATCGCGGCTACCGACGGCATGATCGCAGGCGCCGGCAGCAGCGATTCCAGTGCCGGCGACCAGCCGTGCCGACGCGCGAACCATGATTGCACAATCTCGTAGTGACGGGGGTCGCGGCGGGTATAGCCATAGATTCCATGGTCCGCCGCTTCCCGCAGCCGCGCGATGACGGTTTCAGGCGCGCGAAAATCCATGTCCGCGGTCCACAGCGAAAGCAGATCTTCGCCCTCGACCCGAGGCGAGAATTCGTCCCACTGATTGGCCCATTTGACTGACCCAAACTGGTGGCGGTCATAGATCCTGTCGAAGTCGATCATTCCAACATTTCTTTCCGCAATCTTAGGTTGCGATGCTCTGCACAAGCCATTGCCTGGTTTCCGGGTGTGGTTTTTGCCGCTCGCGGCTGCTCGAACTTTTGGCGGGCTATTTGGGGATTTGCGCCACGTGCCTCGCTGCTGAAACTGCCTGTCGCATACTCTGCTTCCTAGCTCTTGTGGCCGCGCGCCAACGCGCGCTCCATCGAGTGCGAGTACCGGGACATTCCGAAGCAGAAGATCCAGTAGACCAGCCCGGCGAAGAGATAGCCGGTCGAAGAGATCGTCGGCCCAGCCCAGTTCGGGTCGACTCGCGCCGTTTCGACGGCTCTCAGGAAGTCCGCAATGCCGACGATCGCTACCAGCGTCGTGTCCTTGAACAGCCCGATGAAGGTAGAGACGATGCCTGGGATAACGATAGTGAGCGCCTGCGGCAGGATGATCAGACGGATCATGGTGAAGTAGCTGACGCCGAGCGCCTTTGCCGCCTCATATTGCCCCTTGGGGATCGCTTGAAGGCCGGCGCGCACCACCTCGGCCATGTAGGCGGACGAGAACAGCGCTATCGCAATCAGCGGACGCAGCAGCCGATCGGGCGTCAGATAGTCGGGGACGAAGAGCGGCATCATGAAATTCGCCATGAACAGCACCGTGATGAACGGCACGCCCCTGACGACCTCGATGAAGATCACACACACTGCCCTGACGAAGGGAAGCTCCGATCGTCGGCCAAGCGCGAGAAGCACACCGAGCGGCAGCGAGAAGACGATGCCCACGATCGACATGAGCAGAGTAATGAGCAGCCCACCCCACAAGACGGTATCGATGACCGGCAGATCGAGCGACGCGACACCGCGCAACAACGCGAAGGCGACGACCGGGTAGGCAACAAAGAACAGCAACGCCGCCACGTTGCGCCGCGGCGCCCGTTTCCACAGCAGCCAGGCGATCAGCACGGCGCCGATCGCCAGCGTCAGGTCCACCCGCCAGCGCTCGGAAACCGGATATGCCCCGTAACGGAGATAGTCGAATTTCTCCACGATGAACGGCCAACACGCGCCCTCAGGGTTGGCGCGGCATTCTTCCTGTCCGCCGGCCCAGACTGCATCCAAGACTGCAAAACTCGCGAACTGATACAAAAGCCATGCGGCGAGAACTGTGAAGCAGATCGTCAGAACGCCGGAGAACGGCGTCGAGAACAGGTTCTTTCTGATCCAGGTCGCCGGGCTCGGCCGGATTCCACAAGGCGGCGCCATAGGCGGCAGAAGCGGAGCACTAACGAGGTGCGGATGCAGGGACTGGCCGCTCATGCATCACCTCTCGACGATCGCGAAACGTTGATTGAACGCGTTCATGGTCATCGACATGACGAGGGAGATCGCGAGATAGACCGACAGCGTGATCGCCATCACCTGGACGGCGGCGCCGGTCTGGTTGAGCACCGTTCCCGCAAAAATCTGAACGAGGTCGGGGTAGCCGATAAACACGGCGAGTGAGGAATTCTTCGTGAGATTCAGGTACTGGCTGGTCAGGGGCGGTATGATGATGCGCAGTGCCTGCGGAACAATGACCAGGCGAAGCGTTTTGCCCGGCGCAAGCCCGAGCGCATGGGCAGCTTCGGTCTGGCCTTTCGGCACAGCCTGGATCCCGCTGCGGACAATTTCCGCGATAAAGGAAGCGGTATAGACGGACAGACCGATCAGAAGAGCCGCGAACTCCGGATAAAGCTGGTGTCCACCCCGGTAATTGAACCCTTTCAACTCTGGCGTCACGAACGACACCGGCGAACCGACCAGGAGGAAGACGATCAGAGGCAGTCCAATCAGGGCAGCGAGGCTGACCCAAAGCACGGGCAGCTGCTTTCCGGTGCGGTTCTGTGCGCGTCTGGCGTAGGACCAAAAAGCGACGCAGAAGAAGCTGGCCGCCAGGAATGCAAGTCCCACGGTACCTGCTCCTGCGTAGAGCTGGATTTCCGGAATGATGAGACCGCGATTGTTCAGATAGATGCCGCCGGGGAGTTCGATCGACGCCCTCGGCGCAGGCAGCGCTTTCAGGACTGCATTGTACCAGAACAAAAGCTGCAGCAATAACGGGATGTTGCGTATGATCTCTACATAGGAGGCCGCGACCTTTGATACGATCCAGTTCGGTGACAGGCGGGCAATGCCGACGACAAAGCCCAAAACTGTGGCCAGGACGATCCCAAGCAGGCTCACATATAGGGTGTTGACCACACCTACCCAAAACGCCTGGCCATAGGTGGAGAGCGTGTCGTAGGGGATCAGTATCTGATTGATGTCGAAGCCGGCGGTCTCGTTCCAGAAGCCGAAGGACAGCGGAATCCCGCGTGCCCTCATGTTCGACGCAGTCTGAACGGCAATGCCCACGGCCAAAGCCAGCAGGCTGGCCGCCAGCAAAAGCTGATAGACGATGCCGCGGACCTTGGCGTCGTGCAAGGACAGGCTCCTGCGCGAGGGCGCGGCGAGCAGCACGTCGGACATGACCCTGTTCCTGTGTTGATGTGGACTAAGACGCCGGCGCAATCGCTGGCGTCTTGTGGACCAACCCAGCCTAGCGGATCGGCGGGGCGTACTGGAGACCGCCCTCACTCCAAAGAGCGTTCAGGCCGCGCTCCATCTTGAGCGGCGAGGCCTTGCCGATATTGCGATCGAACACTTCGCCATAGTTGCCAACCTGCTTGATAACGTCCACGGACCAGCTATCGCCAAGCCCGAGATCCTTTCCGAGGCTGCCCTCCGCTCCGAGCAGCCGGCGAATGTTCGGGTTGTCCGACGCCTTCATTTCATCGACATTCTCAGAGGTTACTCCCAATTCTTCGGCAGCGACCATGACAAGGAGCGCCCATTTGGCCACGTTGAGCCAATGATCATCGCCCTGCCGCACGGCAGGCCCAAGTGGCTCCTTGGAGATAAGTTCGGGAAGCACGACGCTGTCGTCGGCCTTCGCCATGCGCTGGCGCGACGCATTCAAGGTGGACGTGTCGGCCGAGAGGACGTCGCAGCGACCTTCGTCGTAGGCCTTTACCACGGCTTCTTCGTCGGCAAACCCGACGGTCGAGTATGTCATCGAATGCGAGCGGAAGTAATCGGCGAGATTCAACTCGGTCGTCGTGCCCTGAGTGACGCAGATGGACGCGCCATCCAGATCTTTGGCCGAACCGATATTCTCCGCTTTGCGGACCATGAAGCCCTGGCCATCGTAGAAATACGTGCCCGCAAAAAGTATTCCGAGAGACGTGTCGCGGGATGACGTCCAGGTTGCGTTATGTGCGAGTATATCGATCTCGCCCGACTGAAGCGCGGTGAACCGGTCCTTCGGCGTAAGCGGAATGAACCTTACCTTCTGCGCATCGCCCAGAACCGCTGCTGCAACAGCGCGACAATAGTCGACCACGAACCCGGTCCATTTGCCCTCATTGTCTGGAAGGCTAAATCCGGCCGTCGCTGAGTTGGTTCCGCAGGTCAGAACTCCGTTCTTCTTGACATTTTCGATAGTCGCGGCGGACGCGTTGGATACAACGAGCCCTACCGCTGCTCCGACCAGACCCTTGAGAATTGCTTGCATCTTGGTTCCCCTTATTTTTGGTGGAGCACCAAGGTTGCGCAGGCCTCATTATTGGTCAAATTCATTCTCGTCATGTTGACTATGAGGTCTGCTCATAGAATGGCTGCACTCTTAATGGTTTCAGCCGTGTGTCTCCTGTTTATTTATTCTGTTCTCTCTCAGAAACAATTTCTCTCTTTTTAATCTGTGACTCAGAGTAGATGTTTGACAGAACTTCTTTGAGCCAGATCGTCCCTGGGTCCGTGGCCATCTGCGGATGAAGGAGCAACCACGCGCTCACATTTGGGATCGGCAGGGGCGGCGAAAGGAGAGTCACTTCACTCGCTTTATCAAGGATTTGGAGGATTCCGTCACCACAATGAGCAACAAGTTCGGTGCCTCGCAAGACCCACGGAAGTGCCAGATAATTCGATATCGTCGCGACCACGTTCCGCCGCAAACCAAGCTCCTTGAGCGCGGCATCCGCAAGTCCGCTGGAAACACCATCGGCAGAAACCTGCAAGTGAGACGCTGACAGGTATGTCTCCAATGACATCGCCGAACTTGCGATTTGGCTGCCGCTCCAAACTGCGCAGAAGAGACGATCCTGGCCCAGTTCGATCTTCAAAAGGCTTGGGTCATCCTTGATCACTGCTCCAGTCAATGCACAGTCGATCTGTCGAAGATGAACCGAGGACGGGATATCGAGCCCGTTCGCTGGAATAATATTCAACGTGGCACCGGGCGCCTGCCTGGAAAACTCCCGCAGAAGACGGGGTATGATTATCATCGCATGGTAGTCGGTGAGCCCGACACGAAAGTTCCGCCGAGTGGTTGCGGGATCGAAAGTTTGATGGCGATCAATCGAGGCTCGAATCGTTGCCAATCCGGCCGAAATGTCTGGCAGAAGCTCGACCGCCCGCGGCGTTGGCCTCATAACGCCTCCATCGCGCGTGAACAGCCTGTCGCCGAAAAGGTGCCGCAGCCTGGATAAGGAATGGCTGATCGCAGATTGCGTTCTTCCCAATTCGCATGCCGTACGCGTGACGCTTCTTTCGCGCATCATCACGTCGAACACGCGCAGCAAATTCAGGTCGAGGTCATCGAAACTCATGAGCCGAACAGGCCTTGGTTTTTAATCATGAGGCGAGAACGTCCACGTGGCGTTCGAAAAGGAAATCCTCGTTCCGCTTCTGGCGCTGGTCCATCCGTTCAGCCACAACGTTTCCTGAGCCGCTCGAGATCGGGCACATCGACCTGGGTCACTGCGCTGATTGCAATGACTTTCTCCGCACGGAGCCTGGACAATTGACGCGAGACGGTCTCGATCGTCAGCCCGAGGAAATCGGCAATGTCACCGCGCGTGAGAGGCAGAAGAAACTTGCGGCCCTTCTGTTCGCTGTCCGCTGAGGGATCGAGGTGCGTGGCGATGAGATAAAGGAAGCTGGCGACCTTCTCGGCAGCTGTCTTTCTCCCCAGCGTGACCATCCATTCGCGGGCTTCATCGAGTTCCCTGAGCGTCTGCTCCATTAGCCGACGCTCCAGCTTGGGATTCGCCGCAATCAACCGTTCCAGACCACTCTTCGACACGCGGCAGAGATCGATGTCGGACGCAGCTTCGGCAGTTACGGCACTGTCCGGCGCGAAAAGTCGCCCGAGGAAATCCGGGGCGAACTGCAGTCCGACGATCTGCTGGCGGCCGTCTTCCAGCACCTTGGTCAGCTTGACCACGCCCCGCATTACATTCGCATAAGACTCGACGGGCATGCCCTCCGCGGCGAGTTCCTCTCCGGTAGAATGCCGCGCCAGGCGCGTGTGACGAGAAAGCGCAACAAGCTCGGCCGAATCGAGCACGCCGCACATTCCCTTGTGCCGAGCCTCGCAGCTCCGGCAAAGCACAGGAATGTCGGAGTTGTGTATGTCCTTGCGGTTCGTGTCCATGGCGCTGTCGTGAATATCGGACACTCCGGCGCCGAATGCCAGCGTGGCGTACACAAGGTTCGCATATTGCCGCAGACGCAGCCGATCCAGAAACTCGTCCGCACGTTTGATCCATGTCAAGAGAGCTCCGGCCGTTGCCGGATAACGCTGGCGCAAGGGAGGCGCCTGGTTCTTCTGGGCAATTGACAGAGGGTTCGATCGAAGCGGAGATAGCGCTGCCAACGCAACCCCGACGTAACACGTACCTGATCCAGGAACTGAAAGGCCTGATCCAGGAACTGAAAGGAAAGAGTCGGGATTTGGGAGGATAGCATGGGCGAGGCTCTAGCCGGTCATCATGCCGATCGGATACAGGCCGCAATCATTTCAGATGCCGCGGCGAAGTCGGCGCTGGTCGCTTCATGGCGACGCTCATCCAATTTGCATAAGCTCGATCCAACCGATCCCAAACCGCCGCGATACCTGACCCAGGCCGAATTTATCGACGCCAGGCAACGGATCGAACCGCTGATCCGAGCTGCCCAATCAAGCCTCGACAGACTCTACCTGGCGGTGGGAGGTGTTGGATGCTGCGTGCTTCTCGCCGACCAAGAGGGCGTGCCGATCGAACGACGCGGTGCACCTGCGGATGACGAGACGTTTCACAACTGGGGGTTGTGGACAGGCTCGGTCTGGAACGAGGAGAGCGAGGGCACCAACGGCATCGGCACCTGTCTTGTCGAGCAGCGCGTGCTGACGATCCATCGCGACCAGCATTTTCACACGCGCAACACTGCGCTGAGCTGCATCACCGCGCCCATCTACGATCACGAAGGAGACCTAGTCGCCGCCCTCGACGTGTCTTCCTGCCGGGCAGATCTAACCGAAGCCTTCGCCAATCTTATTTCGGTGGCCGTGGTCGACGCCGCGCGACGCATTGAGGCGGAGAACTTCAAGATGGCATTCCCGAAGGCGCGCATTCTGCTCGCGCCAATAACCGACAAAGGTTCGGGCGGACTGATCGCGGTCGATGCGGATGACCTTGTGGTCGGCGCGACCCGATTAGCGCGATTGGCGTTGGGGATCACGCAAAAGAGCCTTCGGAAGCCGCTCCCCGCGGCCGATCTGCTTGGCGGGGCGAGGAAGGTCACCGAAGTCCTCGCCGAGGCGGAGCGCGGGGCTCTGCAACGGGTGCTGGCCCGGACAGATGGAAATATCTCGGCCGCGGCCGCGGCGCTTGGGATCAGCCGTGCGACGCTCCACCGGAAGCTCAACCGCCTCGATCTCCATAGATCGCACTGATCTTTTCGAATCCCGGCACGACTGTCGCAGTTCTGCGACACCTCCTGCGGGTCCACTGTTCTCACCATCGTGACAGCGAGCGGGCAGATGCGGCAAGACTTTCCACCGAAGCGCCGCATCCCGCGGCGTTGTTTCGGGAGGTATATCATGAACAAGGTTGAATTCTCACGCTCCGTCAAGGCGCCCTTCGACAAGCGTTATGGCAATTTCATTGGCGGCAAATGGACCGAGCCGCTTTCCGGCAAGTATTTCGAGAACTTCTCGCCGGTAAACGGTCAGCTTCTCTGCGAAGTCACCCGTTCCGACTCCAGGGACATCGAGGCCGCGCTGGACGCGGCCCATGCGGCCAAGGACGCATGGGGCCGCACCAGCCCGGCCGAGCGCGCCTTGATTCTCAATCGCATTGCTGATCGCATGGAGGAGAACCTCGATCTCCTCGCGCGCGCCGAGACCTGGGACAACGGCAAGCCGATCCGTGAGACGACCGCCGCCGACCTGCCGCTGGCCATCGATCACTTCCGCTACTTCGCCGGCGCGATCCGCGCCCAGGAGGGCAGCCTCTCCGAGATCGACCACGACACCGTTGCCTATCACTTCCACGAACCGTTGGGCGTCGTCGGCCAGATCATCCCGTGGAACTTCCCGCTGCTCATGGCGGTATGGAAACTGGCCCCCGCGATCGCGGCCGGCAACTGCGTGGTTCTGAAACCCGCAGAGCAGACCCCGGCGGCGATCATGCTCTGGGCGGACCTCATCGGCGACCTGCTGCCGCCGGGCGTGCTCAACATCGTCAACGGCTTCGGCCTCGAGGCAGGCAAGCCGCTCGCCTCCTCCAACCGGATCGCCAAGATCGCTTTCACAGGCGAGACGACCACTGGCCGGCTGATCATGCAGTACGCCAGCCAGAACCTTATCCCGGTAACGCTCGAACTCGGCGGCAAGTCGCCCAACATCTTCTTCCAGGACGTCACCGCCGAGGACGACGATTTCTTCGACAAGGCGATCGAGGGTTTCGTCATGTTCGCACTCAACCAGGGCGAGGTTTGTACCTGCCCGAGCCGGGCGCTGATCCACGAAAAGATCTACGACCGCTTCATGGAGCGGGCGCTGAAGCGCGTCGAGGCGATCGTCCAGGGCGACCCGCTGGATCCGGCGACGATGATCGGCGCGCAGGCCTCGTCCGAGCAGCTCGAGAAGATCCTGTCCTACATCGACATCGGCAAGCAGGAGGGCGCCGAAGTACTCACCGGCGGCGCGCGCAACGAGCTGCCGGGCGATCTCGCCGGCGGCTATTATGTCAAGCCGACAGTGTTCAAGGGCCACAACAAAATGCGCATCTTCCAGGAGGAGATCTTCGGGCCGGTGGTTTCGGTGACAACCTTCAAGGACGACGACGAGGCGTTGTCGATCGCCAACGACACGCTCTACGGCCTCGGCGCCGGCATCTGGAGTCGCGACGCCAACCGGCTCTACCGCTTCGGGCGGGCGATCCAGGCGGGCCGCGTCTGGACCAACTGCTACCACGCCTACCCGGCGCACGCGGCGTTTGGCGGCTACAAGCAGTCCGGCATCGGCCGCGAGACCCACAAGATGATGCTCGACCACTACCAGCAGACCAAGAACATGCTGGTCAGCTACAGCCCGAAGAAGCTCGGCTTCTTCTGAGGACTGCCTCACGGGGCGCGGGACGTTCCCGCGCTTCGCGTTCCGGAGGGAGGATGGAATGCACGACAAGGTGAGCGCCACGCCAGCGGCGCTGGAGCTCCTGGCTATGATCATCGCCGAGCATGGGCCGGTGCTGTTCCACCAGTCGGGCGGCTGCTGCGACGGTTCCTCGCCAATGTGCTACCCCGTGGGTGATTTCGCTCTGGGGGACAGCGACATATTGCTCGGCGAGATCGGCGGCGCGCCGTTTTACATCGGCGCGGCGCAATACGACGCGTGGAAGCATACCGACCTCGTCATCGATGTTGTGCCCGGACGCGGTGGCATGTTCTCACTCGATAACGGCCGCGAGAGACGGTTCCTGACGCGGTCCACGGTGTGCCACATGGGGATCTGATTTCGAGTATCAGCGGACGTCTATCTGGCGCGCCCTCGCGCCCTCAAGCTGGTTCATGTCTGCGCCGTTGCTTCACGAAATCGACAAAAGCACGAAGCCCGGCCGGCGTCAGACGCCTCGATAGCGAGAAGCGTAATTCTTGAACCCTCGCCTGCCAAGGCAGCAACGCGATAAAACGGCTCGTCGAAAGCGGCTGTCCTCTGGCAGGCGGCCAAGCTCAACCGCTTGAGTACCTCCGGTTCTACTCGAGCGCATCACCGATATCGCCGCAGTCCGGCGTGCCGTGGTGGAGGCGGTAGTCGCAACGCCTATCGCGAAACGATCGTATGAACGCGTTGATCTTCCCATCGATCCGGAGAACCCGATTTTGAGGGGCTCACGGCCAGCGTTGAACACGAGTATTGTTATTCGGGTCTGCTATACGCGCCGATATGCGACACCTACGCTTCTGCGCAGACTGGGCCGCTTTGATCTCGATCAAGCTGAAAAGAAGGCCCAAAGGTAGAGTTCAGGCCAAGGCCTCGTCCCGGCGTGTCTGTGGACTGGACGCGCCAAGCGCGAGCGTTCCTTGGGCGGATAAGCAACAGAGGACAAGAAGGCAATGTACAAGCACATCCTGATTTCGACGGACGGCTCCGACGTCGCGCAGAGGGGCGTCGACCATGGGCTTTCGCTTGCCAAGAGCCTCGACGCGAAGGTGACCGTCATCACGGTCACCGAGCCTTTCCCCTTCCATGCGAGCGCGGCCGGCGGCGGCTGGGTCCCGCTTCCCGGGGATATCTCGGGGTATGAAGAGGGGCAGAAGAAGGCTGCGGAGAAACTCCTGGCGACGGTGCGGGAATCCGCCGCCAGGATCGGCGTCAGCGCGGACGTGCTGCACGTGCCCGACGCGAGGCCAGCGGAAGCCATCGTCGAGGCGGCGAAGGCCCAAGAATGCAGCCTGATCGTCATGGCCTCGCACGGCCGGCGCGGCCTCGGGCGCCTGCTGCTGGGCAGCCAGACCTCGGAAGTGCTGGCCCATAGCCCCGTTCCAGTGCTCGTCGTACGCTGAGCGGGATGGAGGAAATTCCTGTCCTGAAGGACTACATCGAATGAAGCTTCGCGCTCTTGTGCCCCTACTCACCTATCCGGAACCCCACACGACGGCAGTCGTAGCCAATGCTGCGGCGGTGACGGATCTGCTTGGCGCGGACCTCCACGCGCTGGTGCTAGAAGCTGACATTCCAGAGGTTTCGAACGCGTTCTCCCGCATGCTCATGAATCTGCCGGAAATGATCCGCAACGCCGAGAAACTCAGCGCGAGCAACGGCGCGGAACTGCTGGCCGCGGCCAGGGTTGAGGCGGAAGCCAGAAGCCTGAATCTGACGACTTCCGTGGAGAGGACGCAGGTCGCGCTGCTTGGCGAGGCGGCCGCTCGCCATGCCCGCTATTTCGACATGGCGCTTGTCGGGTGGAACTCCGACAACCCCGGTATCCGCGCTTTGGCGGAGGCCGTTGTCTTCAGCTCCGGCCGCCCGACGATCCTTCTGCCCGATCAGGCGCCGCCCGCCAGTTTTAGCCGGGTGTCGATCGCATGGGATGGCACGCGCGTCGCAGCCCGCGCCGTGTCAGACGCCAGGTTTGTTCTGGAGCGCGCCGTGGAGATCAAGGTTGTCACCGTCACAGACGAAAAGTCAATCGACGAGGCAGATGCGGGGGAGCGGCTCGCGGGAAGTCTGCGCGAAGCCGGGCTGAAAGCCACCTTCTCGGCAGTGCGCGCGGAGGACTGCCCGATTGCAGAAACCCTGCAGCGCCACGCTGCCGGCCTAGGTTCGGATCTGCTGGTGATGGGAGGCTACGGTCACTCACGGCTCAGGGATTTCGTTCTCGGCGGCGCGACCGAAGGCGTCTTGGCGGACCTGAGGATGCCAGTGCTGCTTTCGCATTGACCGCCCTGCTGATGATGGATGCTTACCTTGCCTGATGCGCGGTGGCCGATTCTCTCGTTGAGAGTAGTGCTCCTCGGCGTGGCGCTCAGCGGACTCATGGTCGGCATTACTGGATGGGCGTCCGGCGTAGGCTGGCATCCCTGGCCGTGGGCCGTCGCGACCGCGTTGGTGCTGGCGGCCCTCGCCGTCGAGATCGTCCGCAGTCTGTCGCGCGGCGAAGTCGGGCTTGACCTGGTCGCCGCGCTATCGATGTCGGCCGCGCTCGCGTTCGGCGAGATGCTAGCGGGCAACGTCGTCGCGCTGATGTACGCGGGTGGCCAGTTTCTCGAAGGCTATGCGGCCGGCCGCGCACGCAGGGAGATGACCGCCCTACTCGGTCGCGTGGCCCACAGCGCCATGCGGTACGGCAATGACGGGCTCGACGAAGTCCTCATCCAGGCTATCGTTCCAGGCGACCGGCTCCTCGTTCGCCGCGGCGAAGTGATCCCCGTCGACGGCAGCCTTGCGTCACCTTCTGCCGTCCTGGACGAGTCCGCCTTGACCGGAGAGAGCCTGCCACGCACGAAGTTGCTGGGTGACGAAGTCCTGAGCGGAGCAACCAATGCTGGCGATGCCTTCGATCTCCTTGCGGACAGACCCGCGGCCGAAAGCACCTACGCCAACATCGTCCGGCTTGTAACCAAGGCACAGGAAGGCAAGCCTCCCAGCGTGCGTGCGGCGGATCGCTACGCGGTCTGGTTCCTGCTGCTGACGGTCTTGGCGGCAGGAACTGCCTGGGCCATCTCCGGCGACCCTGTCAGAGTGCTGGCTGTGTTGGTGGTCGCAACGCCGTGCCCGCTCATCCTCGCCCTGCCCGTCGCCATCATCTCCGGCATGTCGCGCGCCGCCAAGCTCGGCGTTCTCGTCAAGGACGGCGGGGCTCTCGAGACCCTTGCGAAGGTCAAGACGGTTATCCTCGACAAAACCGGAACCCTGACGTTCGGCCAAGCCGAGGTGGTCGACGTACGCACCGTCGGGACCTGGTTACCTGACGAGGTCCTGCGGCTCGCCGCCTCGCTCGACCAGGCGTCCGGCCACGTCACGGCAGCGGCGCTGGTGGCGGACGCACGCCGGAAGGGGCTCCCGCTCTCTGCGCCGACGGACGTCAGCGAGGTCGCCGGAACCGGAATCAAAGGGATTGTCGAAAGACGCAGGCTGGTTATCGGCGGCAGCCGCTTCGTCAGGGACGCGATCACGCAGGGCGATCCCCATGGGTTGCGGGAAGGTCTTCCCTGGGGAAGCGCCGTGGTGGCCGTCGGCGTAGACGGCGTCCTGGCCGGGATCATCGCCATGGCTGACGCGATCAGGCCGGAGGCGCCCGCCATGCTCCGGGCGCTGGAGAAGGCTGGGATCGACCGCGTCGTGATCGCCTCCGGCGATCGCCAGGATGTGGTCGACGCCGTGGCTGCCCGGCTCGGGATAGCCAAGGCGGATGGCGAACTGGATCCGGCGCAGAAGGTCGAAGTCGTGACCAGGGAACGCATGCGCGCTCCCGTGCTCATGGCTGGAGACGGCGTGAATGACGCTCCCGCGTTGGCGAGCGCCGACGTGGGCGTGGCGTTGGGCGCGCGCGGCTCCGCCGCCTCGTCGGAAAGCGCCGGAGTCGTCATTCTCGTCGACCGCATCGACAGCCTGGCGTCCGCGGTAGAGGTCGCGCATCGGACCCGCCAAATCGCAACGCAAAGCGTGGTCGCCGGCCTCGGCCTCTCCGTCGTCGGGATGGCTGTGGCTGCGCTCGGCTATCTCCCGCCTGTGGCTGGCGCACTCGTGCAGGAGGGCATAGACGTAGCGGTGATCCTCAACGCCCTGCGTGCCCTCCGGTGATGTTCCGGACTCCTGAGCCACTCGGCCCCAGATTTCCCGCGTTCAGGCGTTTCAGTGCCCCGCGTGTTCGCCGTGAAGCAGTTCCAGACCGGGCGCCGGTCGCTCCAGGTCATGAGCTGTCTGGCCCTCGGCCGCAGCCTGGGTCCATTCTGCCCTGTCCGTGCCGCAGACCTGGATCACCGGGAAATAGATCGTTTCGCCCGCCGGGAGGCTTGCGTCGAGAGTCGCCCTGAAGACGAACTCATCATCGTACTCGTCGTCCGCCACGCTTCCGCCGCTCCAGGATAGCTCGGTAACGCCTTCGGCCACCTTCTTGCCGTGCAGATCGTACTCTGCCTTGTACCCCGTCACCGTCTTTTCGATCGTCCATCCGGCCTTGGGCATCGGCTTGACCGCGATAACGCCTTCCGGGATCCGGACCCGGACCTCGTCCGTGGCCTTGCCGTCGCAACCGTGCGGAATCCTTAGAACCGCCTTGTAGGTCGTGCCGACGGCAGCCTGGGCGTTTTCGAACGAAACATGCGCATGGGCCGGTCCGGCCACGATCGCAGCGACCGCCGCAACTATAAGAGGCCTGTACATCTGACTGTCTCCTTTCTTCTCCAGGTCGAATGACCTCTCCAGGTCGAATGACACTCGAGTTGCGCGACGGGTTGTTCCGCACGCTTATGGAGCCACTGCATAGCCGCGTTGGCCGTCAGCTATTTGCGCTGCAGCAAACTCCGCAGATACGCCTTCAGGTCGCTCCCCCGAAAATCCATCGGGAGTTTGTTCCAGGACAAACTCCTCTGTCATGGCGGGCGTAGAAGTCGCTCATCGACAACGATGGATCACAAGGAGAACCGAAATGTTCACGCGTCGCCGGGCACTGATGGGAGCAGCGGCCGCCGCCATGCTGGCCGCGACGCCTTCGATGACCGCTTTCGCGAATGAGACCGAGATCGCCGCGCTGCCGCGCGAGCAGGTCACGCTCGTCGCACCGCCCTTCGTGCATGCGCACGAACAGGTGGCGAAGAGCGGTCCGAAGGTGGTCGAGTTCACGATGACCATCGAGGAAAAGCCCGTCACTATCGATGAGGAAGGCACCGTGCTGCAGGGCATGACCTTCAACGGCTCGATCCCCGGCCCGATGATGGTCGTCCATGAAGGCGATTACGTCGAGTTGAACCTGGTCAACCTCGGCAGCAACTCGATGCCCCACAACATCGACTTCCACGCCGCCACGGGCGCACTCGGCGGCGGAGCCCTCACGCTCATCAATCCCGGGGAACAGGTGAAGCTGCGTTTCAAGGCAACCCGCAGCGGAACCTTCGTCTACCACTGCGCGCCCGAAGGCCCGACGATCCCCTGGCACGTCGTGTCCGGCATGAGCGGGACGATCATGATCCTGCCCCGCGAAGGCCTGAAGAACGAGAAGGGCGAGCCGCTCACTTACGACAAGGTCTTCTACATCGGCGAGAACGATTTTTACGTTCCGCGCGACGAGGACGGCAACTTCAAGACCTACGAGAGCCACGGCGACAGCTACGCCGACACGCTGGAGGTGATGAAACGTCTCGTCCCGTCCCATGTCGTTTTCAACGGCGCCAAGGGCGCCCTGACGGGCGACAACGCCATGAAGACAAAGGTCGGCGAGACGGTCCTGATCGTCCACTCGCAGGCCAACCGCGACACCCGGCCCCACCTGATCGGCGGCCATGGCGACTACATCTGGGAAGAGGGCAAATTCGCCAACCCGCCCGCCAAGGACCTGGAGACCTGGTTCATCCGCGGCGGATCGGCGGGAGCCGCGCTCTACACCTTCCTCCAGCCGGGCGTCTACGCCTACGTCAACCATAACCTGATCGAAGCGGTCGAACTCGGAGCGACGGCCCACTTCGTCGTCGAGGGCGAATGGAGCGACGACCTGATGAAGCAGGTCGAGGCTCCCGGACCGATCCCGACTCACTGACCGATCAGGCTGGCGGCCCGGACCAAGGGGGATCCGGGCCACGTTCCCATGGAGTATTTCGATGCCCGTCACCATGCTGGAAGCAGCTTTCGGCACCGTCGCCGCCCTGGTCGTGCCGGCGCTCGCCGTCGGATTGCATGCGCCGCTGGAACACGAACGGTCAGTTCCGGTCGCGGCAACCGTCGAGATCGGGGAAAGGATCGTGGACTTTCCGGCACCGGGCGAATTCCTGTCAGGCGGTGTTCCTGCAGCGGCTCCCGCCAAGCCTATCATGGTCGCCGGCTTCCGGATGATGACGCGGCAGGTCAGCCTCGCCGAGTACGATCGCTGCGTTGCCGCAGGCGCCTGCAGGGCGGCCGACGCACGACCTTCTCAGGCAGACGTTCCGGTCACCGGGGTCAACTGGACGGACGCCGACACATATGCTCGCTGGTATTCTGAGGCCACTGGCGAATCCTGGCGGCTTCCGACCGCGCTCGAGGCAGCCGCGGCGGCCGGCGAACGTTTTGGTGGCGAATCCTTCTCCGCAACGGCGGACGACCCCCAAAATCCCGCGGTGCGCTGGATACGGCGATACAAGGAGGAAGCCGCGGCCAGGCGCCCCGCGGATCCAGAGCCGAAGCCCGGCGGCCACTACGGCGTCAACACTCTCGGCGTCGAGGATTTCGGCAGCAACGTCTGGGAATGGACTTCGAGCTGCTACAGCCGCGTCACGCTCGAGGCCAAGAGCGGCCTGCCCGAGACCGTCGTCGAGAACTGCGGCGTACACGTGCTCGAGGGACGGCACCGGGCCTACATGTCCAATTTCGTTCGAGACGGCAGGAGTGGCGGATGCGCCGTGGGCACGCCACCGGAGAATCTGGGATTTCGGCTTGTTCGCGATGAGCCCTTTTGCGGGCCTGCATGCTGGATCAGCGCGCTCTTCTCCAGCGAAAGTTCCCAATCGTGACACAGAAATCAGACGCGTCGAGAATGCTTGCGGCAGCCTCGTCGCGGTTGCTGGAACTTGCCAACAGGGGCGAAAATTCCTTCGCCGCGGAGTTGCTGCGCCGCCTCGCCGAGGTGGGGCGTGAAGGTATTGCCGTTGAAGTCGACGACACCGCGTCCGATCGAACGGGAACGGTGGATCATGCGTCGAGTCCCGCCAAAAACTTCGCTGACGCGAAGCGGATGCGCGACGCGATCGACGTCGCATTGGCGCTCCTCGATGAAATATTCGAGTTGGCGCCTCGCGAGCCAGCAGGCCGTCGCGAGCGACATCGCAGAGATATTCCGCGAGATCTCCGAGATCGCGGCGCTTGGAGAGAGTGCGGCCAGGAAGGCGATCGAGGAATGAAAAAACGCCGTCGCCCCATCTGCCCGACATTTTTAGCGGCCAAGCAATGATTATCCAGGCTGCCTGACACTGCTCGCAGGTCGGTCGGCGTTTTAAGGAGACGACACCGATGGTAACCGATACTGCGCGACGACCGACGCTCCCGATCGAATCCCTGACGCGGCCGTCGCTGGTCGAACGCATTCGTCAGGGAGTAGCCGGCGCAGCGCTCGAACGTCAATGCGCCAAGGCCGCGAACGGCATGCCAGATTATGTCGGCTTGGAAGGCGATCTGGTCCAGCGCGCTAGCGGGCTCGCGGACGCCAGAAGGATGCGAGACGCCATCGTGCTCGTCCTCGCGCTTCTCGGGGAACTGGACGAACTCATGCCCGACGAGCCTGATCGCTCCGCGTTCCACGAGATCGCGGATCTGTTTCAAGACGTCTCTGAATTCGCGGCGTTCGGGATGGAGGCCGCAAGACAGGCGGCAGGCGGAGGAAACAGCTGATGTCCGCCGCTACCACGCTAACCGACAGGTCCGTGCTGCGCTCGCTGCGCAAGTCCGGCTACGTTTCCCGTGACGGCCGGGGGCGGGTGTCCTCCATGCCGCCGATCCTCCAGTATGGATTCAGGCCGTTCTTCTTCCTCGCCGCGCTCCACGCCGGCGCGGCGATCCCGGCCTGGCTTTGGATCTATTTTTCCGGCGATGCTTTGCCCGGCCCCTTCCCCGGCCTGCACTGGCACGCCCACGAAATGCTGTTCGGCTATCTGCAGGCCGTCCTGGCCGGCTTCGTGCTCACCGCAATCCCGAACTGGACGGGCCGGTTGCCGCTGAGCGGCTGGCCCCTCGCGGGCCTGGTGACACTGTGGCTGGCCGGACGCATAGCTTGTGCCGCCGCCCCCGGCCCGGTCGCTGCCGTCGTCGTTGATATTTCGTTCCCGGTCATGCTTGGCTTCGCGGTCTGGCGCGAGGTGGTGGCGGGGCGCAACTGGAAGAACGCGCCCGTGGCTGTCATGATCACGCTGTTCGGGCTGGCCAACGCACTGGACCACGCAGCCAATCTCGGGTTCGTTCCGCATGGCTTGGGCGTGCGGCTGGCACTGGGCGCGATCGCTATGCTGCTTGCCCTTGTCGGTGGCCGCATCGTTCCAAGTTTCACCCGGAACTGGCTTGTCAAGAATGGCGGGACGCGCCTTCCGGCAAGCTTCGGCGCCTTGGACAAGGCGGCGCTGGCGACGACCGCCGCTGGCGCGGCCGCCTGGGTGGCCGTTCCGGATTCAACTGCCGCAGGAGGCATGCTCGGTCTCTCCGGTGTGCTTCTGGCCGCGCGTCTGGCGCGTTGGCAAGGCCAGCACACCACGCGCGAGCCAATCGTGCTGATCCTCCATATCGGCTACGCCTGGCTCGGCTTCGCACTATTGCTGCTCGGTGGCTCCGTGCTGTTTTCAGGGCTACCGGAAAGCGCCGCTCTGCACGCGCTGACAGCCGGCGCGATCGGCACGATGACGCTCGCCGTCATGACCCGCGCCAGCCTCGGCCACACTGGACGGGAGATCGTCGCGGACCGGACCGTTCTCGCAGCCTACATAGCGGTTACATTGGGAGCTGTCCTGCGGGTCGCGGCGCCGTTGGCAGGAGACTGGCACGCGCACTTACTGATCTGCGGCGGTGCGCTGTGGAGTGCCGCCTTCCTGCTGTTCGCCATTCGCTATGCGCCTGTCCTGTGGGGGCGCAGGGCCAGCGCTTGAGATGGGCGGATACTCCGAGCCTTCGGCCGGCATAGTTCGAGACGTTGGAGCCTCAGAAAAAAGGTATTGAAAAAGCCACTTAAGACGATAGCCTGTTCAGCGGTCTGACGCTTCACAGTATCTGGCCAAGTCCAAGGCACATGGAGTGGTCATGACCCAGGACAGCCCGCAGGCCCTTTCCGACCCTGGACCTTCGCGTTCGAAGACGAGGCGACGAGAGTTGCTGGCCTTTCTCGCACTTGCTTTCGGCATCTGGCCCATCGTCGCTGTCGGCGTCGTCGGTGGCTACGGCTTCCTGGTCTGGATGTATCAGATCGTGTTCGGGCCGCCCGGCCCTCCGGGAGGGTGAAGCAATGCGCGAAAATCCTGCTATCACCCGCAGATCCCTTCTCAAGGGTGGATTTCAGGCTCGGCATCATATTTCGAGCGCCGTCGTCGTCGTGCTGCCGGCGCGAAGGGAAGAATTGAGCAGGCGACTGGCGGAAATGCCTGGCGTGGAGATTCACGCTGGCGAAGGCAGCCGGATCGTCGTCACGATCGAGGGTCCAGGCAGCGGCATGCTCGGCGAGACCCTGACCACTATCTCGATGATGGACGGCGTGATCGCCGCCAACATGGTCTTCGAGCATATCGAGGGACGGGAGGACGAAAGCAAATGACGTCATCCATCAACCGTCGTGATCTGCTGAAGGCGCACGCGGCGTCGCTCGCGGCAGCGTCGGCCGGGATCGTTCTCCCGGCCGCGGCGCAGCCCGTTCCCGGTGGCGTCGAAGCACTGGAGATCAAGTGGTCCAAGGCTCCCTGCCGCTTCTGCGGCACCGGGTGCGGCGTGATGGTCGGCGTGAAAGACGGACGTGTTGTCGCGACACACGGTGACATGCAGGCCGAGGTCAACCGCGGCCTGAACTGCGTCAAGGGCTATTTTCTTTCCAAGATCATGTATGGCGAGGATCGCCTGACAAGGCCGCTGGTGCGCAGGCGCGGCGGCGCCTACGACAAGGACGGCGAGTTCGAGCCCGTCTCCTGGGACGAGGCCCTCGACCTGATGGCGCAGAAGTGCAAGGCCGTGCTCCGGGAGAAAGGTCCCGAAGCGGTCGGCATGTTCGGCTCCGGCCAATGGACCGTCTTCGAGGGTTACGCCGCAACCAAGCTGATGCGCGCCGGCTTCCGTTCGAACAATCTCGATCCCAACGCCCGACATTGCATGGCCTCGGCCGCCGTCGCCTTCATGCGCACATTCGGCATGGACGAGCCGATGGGCTGCTACGACGATTTCGAGCACGCCGACGCCTTCGTGCTGTGGGGCTCGAACATGGCCGAGATGCACCCAATCCTGTGGACACGGGTGGCGGACCGCCGGCTCGGCCATCCCCATGTGCGCTGCGCGGTTTTGTCGACCTTCACGCACCGGTCGATGGACCTTGCTGACATCCCGATTGTGTTCAAGCCGGGCACGGATCTGGCGATCCTGAATTACATCGCCAACCACATCATCCTGTCCGGGCGGGTCAACGAAACGTTCGTGCGCGACCACACTGTGTTCATGAGCGGGGCCACCGACATCGGCTACGGGCTGCGGCCGGACAATCCCGTAGAGATGGCTGCCAAGGGTGCGGCGGATCCCGGAAAAACGGAGCCAATCGACTTCGACGCGTTCAAGACGATGATCTCGGACTACACGCTCGAGATGGTCTCGGAACTGTCTGGCGTCGAGCCCGAGTTCCTCGAGGAACTGGCGGAGCTCTATGCCAACCCCGACGTGAAGGTGATGTCGCTGTGGACCATGGGCTTCAACCAGCACGTCCGCGGCGTGTGGGCCAACCAGATGGTCTACAATATCCACCTGTTGACTGGCAAAATCTCGGAGCCTGGCAACAGCCCGTTTTCGCTCACCGGCCAACCGTCGGCCTGCGGCACCGCGCGCGAGGTCGGCACCTTCGCCCACCGCCTCCCCGCCGACATGGTTGTGACCAACCCCGAGCACCGAAAGCACGCCGAGGAGATATGGCGTCTGCCGCACGGCCTCCTGCCGGAGAAGCCCGGCTTCCATGCCGTCCAGCAAGACCGCATGCTGAAGGACGGCAAGCTCAACTTCTACTGGGTCCAGGTCAACAACAACGTTCAGGCCGCACCGAACAATTCGAACGAGACCTATCCGGGCTACCGCAACCCTGACAACTTCATTGTCGTGTCCGATGCCTATCCGACCGTTACCGCGCTCTCGGCGGACGTGATCCTGCCGGCGGCGATGTGGGTGGAAAAGGAAGGAGCATACGGCAATGCCGAGCGCCGCACTCATGTCTGGCACCAACTCGTGGATGCGCCCGGTGAGGCGCGCTCCGATCTTTGGCAGTTGGTCGAATTCTCGAAACGTTTTACCACCGAAGACGTCTGGCCGGCCGACCTCCTGAATGCCAATCCTGACTATAAGGGCAAGACGCTGTTCGACGTGCTGTTCAGGAACGGCATGGTCGACCGCTTCCCATTAGGAGAACTCGACGCCGAGTATGAAAACAGGGAATCGCGCGAATTCGGCTTCTACCTGCAGAAGGGCTTGTTCGAGGAGTATGCCGAATTCGGCCGCGGTCATGGCCACGATCTCGCGCCTTACGACGTCTATCACGAGGTGCGTGGCCTGCGCTGGCCCGTCGTCGACGGCAAGGAGACGAAGTGGCGCTATCGCGAAGGCCTCGACCCCTATGTGAAGCCGGGCGAAGGCGTAAAATTCTATGGCAGACCAGACGGCAAGGCAGTGATCCTCGCCGTGCCTTACGAGCCTCCGGCGGAATCCCCTGACGAGGAATACGACGTCTGGCTGGTAACTGGACGCGTCCTCGAGCATTGGCATTCGGGATCGATGACGATGCGGGTGCCAGAGCTCTACAGGGCGTTTCCCGGCGCGGTCTGCTTCATGAACGCCGACGACGCGCGACGGCGCGGCATCAACCAGGGAGCCGAGGTCCGGGTCGTTTCACGGCGTGGCGAGATCAGGCTCAGGGTCGAAACCCGGGGGCGTAACCGCATGCCGCGCGGCGTGGTGTTCGTGCCCTGGTTCGACGCCAGCAAGCTCATCAACAAGGTGACGCTCGACGCCACTGATCCCATCTCCAAACAGACGGATTTCAAGAAATGCGCGGTCAAGGTCATGCCCGTCTGACGCGCCGCGCGCGCGTCGCACTTGTCGCCGCAGGCCTGTTCGCCGTCGGCACTGCGGCGTTGGCGCAAATGTCGGCCGAGATTGTCCCGCCGCTTACCGGGGCAGCGCAGCCCATGGACGAACTTCCGGCTGATCCGGCGCCCAAGTGGACAGTCGACGATATCAGAAAGATGCGCGCCTATCCCGACCAGCCGCCCGTCATCCCGCACTCGATCGAGGGCTACCAGCTTTCGGTCAACACGAACCGCTGCCTGTCGTGCCACAAGCGCGAGTTCACGCAAGGGTCGGGCGCACCGATGATCAGCGTCACGCATTACATCACCCGCGAGGGCCAGATGTTGGCCGACGTCTCACCCCGACGCTATTTCTGCACCGCCTGTCATGTGCCGCAGGCCAACACCGCACCGCTCGTCGGCAACACGTTCACCGACATGAGCAAGCTGGGCGTCGGCCACGCGGGAGATGAGTAGCATGTGGTCACGGCTCAAGGCCGCCGCCTTATGGGCCTGGCGCATATTGGCGATGCCCGCCGCGACGCTCAGCCTGGGCTTCCTGACGCTCGGCGGCTTTGTCGGCGGTGTGATGTTCTGGGGTGCGTTCAACACCGCCCTGGAACTGACCAACACCGAGAAGTTTTGCATCTCCTGCCATGAGATGGAGACGAACGTTTACGAGGAGCTCACGCGCACCGTCCACTTCTCGAACCGTTCAGGAGTGAGGGCCTCGTGCCCGGACTGTCACGTCCCGCACGAATGGACCGACAAGATCGCCAGGAAAATGCAGGCTTCCAAAGAGGTCTGGGGCAAGATCTTCGGCACCATCAACACCCGCAGGAAGTTCCTCGAATACAGGCGTGAACTGGCTGAGCACGAATGGGCCCGACTGAAAGCGAACGACAGTCTCGAATGCCGCAACTGTCATTCCTCGGTGGCGATGGACTTGTCCAAGCAAACCGAACGCGCGGCAACGATCCACACACGCTACCTCCTGTCTGGCGAGGCTACCTGCATCGACTGCCACAAAGGCATAGCCCACGAGCTGCCGAACATGGAAGGCGTCGATCCCGGCTGGAAAGTTCCCCCCGAATTTGAGGGAGAGGAACTGCCGGCGGCTTCTGTATTCGATCGCCTGGAAAGGACTGCGCGGTCCCCGCACGGAATGATGTGGAGCTTGGACGACGGCGCGCCTTCCAGATGATCGGGTGGCGGTACACCGCTCCATCCGGGGCTAGAACTCTGTGGGTGTCACGTGCGCCTCGCCCGAACGCTCAGCCACCGATCATTGGGCTTTCCGATGCACCGACGTACCTCGCTGACGATCCAGCCGGCGTCTGTGAGTGCGGACCGCAGGGCAGACTCGCGCCAGTACGTCTCGACGTAGCGCCGAGGCGCTGCAGCGCTGCCGTGTGTGGACACATTCTCGCCATCGCCGTCTCTAACCGAGGCGTGCAGTTGGCCACCGGGCCGGGTCGCCTCGGCAAGCCGTGCAAGCAGCGTGCCGAAATCCTCGCGCGCGACGTGAATCAGGCAGGCACAGGCCCAGATCCCGTCATACGGCGTGCCGGGACGCTGCGGGTCGGCCAGGTCTTCGGTCAGCGGGTCCAACAGGTCGGCCTCGAAGCCACTCTCGCGAAGCAGTTCGACGAAGCCCTTCGAAATGTCGGTGCGCCGGACGCTGATCCCCCGCTTCTCAAGCTCAAGTGCATCTCGCCCGCCACCGCTTCCGATCTCCAGCACCCTGCCAGAGCCACCCAGCTCGGTCACGAACGCATCGATCTCTGTCGCGACCCATTCTGGCATCGCCGCGGCCTCGGCAGCGTACTCCGCCGCGACCGTATCATAGGCCCGCACGGTATCCCGGTCGGTGCTCATCCTGGCGCTCCTCCTTCAAGACAAGAGGACCGATGGCGAGAGGGCCATCAGGCCGTTGCGCCCCTTAGACTTTCGGAGTTGGTGACGTCGCGGGCGATTTGCTTCCCAGCCATAACAGAAATTCGATCTGAGACACTACCGGGCAGCCACGCTGATTGACACTTCGAAGCGACGTTTGGTCGGGAGTTGTCAACGAGGGACATTGATCTGAGACAACGACGATTGTGTGCGACGCGCGCATTGTGAGACTTCGATGAGGAGTTCCGCCATGATAATTCGACAACTATCCCTCGCCCCTGATTTCTGAGAACCGGCTCGCGCGGCTCGCCTGCTCGTCCGGTAACCAGCCCTACCTTGTGCCAATCTACTACGCCTACGACGATAGATGCACCTATTCCTTCACTATGCCGGGCCGAAAGCTGGACACCATGCGGGGCAACCCTCAAGTGGCGCTTCTGGTCGAAGAAAAAGGTGAGGCCCGTTCTTGGAAGAGCGTCGTCGCCGAAGGCCGCTTCGAGGAGTTGCCCGACCGCATTGACATCAAACGAGAGCGCGACCGGGCCTGGTCTCTGCTTAGCCAGCACGCCAACTGGTGGGAACCCGGCGCGCTGAAGCCCGTCGTTGCACCGCTCGTCGACCATGCTTCGCACGTCTTCTTTCGAATCCATGTCGAGCGGATGTCCGGGCGGGAGGCCCATGAGAAATGAGGCAGAGCGGCGGATGCGCGTCGACGTCGAGCGTCCAAGCAGCTACTCGACCAGCAGGGCGAACGCTTTCCTGACGGCCGCCAGTGCATTTGGCGCCAGACGCACTGTCAGATCAAGACAAGCAGCGTCATCCGGCGCGGCAGCTGCCACGAAACCAAAACGGGAAGCGTTCAACTCAATAGCAGTCCGTCACGGCCCCCGCGTGAACGGTTCTCTCTGGATCACGTGCGGCGGTGGTGGCGCTTGTAACCTGCGCTGGGAAGGTGGCCCAACGTCCTGGATGTGAAGCTTCGCGGATGGTCACCTTCGCAAGGGATCAGCAACGAGGCTTGGCGCGGCCTCCGGCTCCCAGTCAGTTTTCCAAGAGCCGCCGGTCCTCCTTGGAAAAGGAAGACCGACGGACGAGGTTGGCGAAGCTGTGGCCCGGGTGGCAGCGGCCATATCGCCGCGACGTTTCCTTCCTGATCGCGGGATCTTGGTTCGGCGCGCCTTGGCGCCAAGCCTGCCTGTCCGCTCGGTCCATCACTTCCGCCTCCTTGACGCGGCCCCCGCCGTCCGCGCCATTTCGCGTCTGTTGGCCCGCGCTACCTGGCCGCCACGGCCTGGCCGAAGAGTTCGGCGAACACGGCTTTGGCCTTGCCGGTCTGCTTGACGGCCTTCGCTGCGTCGAGGTTGACCGGCTGGCCCACCTCGATCAGGGCGACCATGCCCATTCCGTAGTGCGGCGCACACTTGACGCCGTAGACGCCTTCCTTATCGAGCGTTACCGTGAAGACCTCGTTGAACTTGCTCTTGAAGGCCTCGGCGCCTTCCGGGAGCATGCCTTTGATCGTTTCCACGTTGTGGCCCTTGTCGGTCGGCACGAAGCGAATGGTATCGCCGGGGGCGGCGCTGACGAAGTCGGGTTGGAACACCATCGCACCCTTCTCGCCCTTGTTCAGCATCGTGACCTCTATTTCGGCCGCGCCAGCCGCGCCTGCGATCGCGACGGCCGCGCCTAGCGCCAGCGCTGCGATGAGCTTCTTCATTTTCCTGGTCCTTTCCTGGTATGCGGCTCCAATGCCGTTGAAGGCTTTATTAGTGCGTGTCGCCAACAGGCAGTTTGCGCTGGCGCAAATAGCCGCTAGAAATCGAACAGGAGCGGCGCCCCACAGGAGCAGCGCCCCACAGGAACAGCGCCCCAGACTGGAAGCGAAGACAATGCCTCTCGACAGGTCCCTGATTTCGGGATTGCCCGCGTTTGCCGGCCTCGACGGCAAAGACCTCGATGCTATTCTCTCTCGGGCGCGGTCCTCCCGCTTTCCCAAGGATTTGGAGGTTTTCGGACAAGAGGAGGAGGCCACGTCCTTCTTCCTGCTCCTGTCGGGTCATATCCGCGTCGTCCGCACCTCGCCCGAAGGGCATCAAGTGATCGCTCGATATATCACCGAGGGTGAACTCTTCGGCATCGCCATCGCAATGGGCAGGACGACCTATCCGGCGTCCGCGGTCGCGGCGGTTGATTGCGTCGTCCTCGCCTGGCCCAATTCCGCGTGGGCAGAACTGCAATCGCGTTTCCCGACGTTCGGGGCCAGTGCCTACCGCACGATCGGTTCCCGCCTCCAGGAAACCCAGGCGCAGGTCATGGAGATGTCGACCCAGCAGGTCGAGCAGCGCATCGCCAGCTGCGTATCGTCAGCCAGTCCGGACGAAAGACGCCAGAAGGGATCGAGATCGACTTTCCAATCACGCGTCAGGACATCGCGGAGATGACCGGAACGACGCTGCATACGGTCAGCAGGCTGCTCAGCGCCTGGGAAGACCAGGGTATTGTAAGGAGCGGGCGCCAGAAGGTCACCGTGACTGACCCGCATGCGCTCATGCTGGTGTCTGAGAACAGGCGCAAGGGGCCGGCTGCATAGCGCCGCCGTCACGTCGCTGGCATAAACGGGCGCGTTCAATACGAGCTTTGTAGAATGGGAGCAATCGGGGGTTCCGATAAGTTCCTACCGTCGATTCTCGTCGGAAGCCGACTTCTTCGAAAAGGGCGAGGTGAATGTTGGCCAATTCCGGGTCGCGTCGCGCAAAATTTGATCTGGATCAAGTCGCATTCAGCCGCGAGCGGTAATCGACATCAGCCAAACGTTTGGAATTCCAATGATCTCGGTGACGGATCCGCTATTTTGCCAACTGCCTCTCCGGGTGGAGCGTGCCGCATGCGGCGCATGCGGTTCAGAGCGCCGCGACGCCATCACCGAGGAAGGCCGACGGCGCGTTCGCAAGCGGATCGCTGCTTATCGCCTCGAGAAGTTCCTGGGAGAAGGATTCCAGGTCGACCCGATGGGCGTGGCATGCGTCGGCGACCGTATGGAAGATTCCGATCGGACAGCCGATGCAGAGCATTCTGTTGCGGATCATCACCCTTATGGTTGCCGGCCATCGCCGCATGATCTCGTCGACCGTCATATCGGGATCGATGGTTTCAGGTTGGTTCACGATAGTCGTCTCCAAAGAAGGCCATCTAAACCGTCCGCCTCGCCCGGAACTTTGCGCAGGCGCAAACAAATGGCGGAACGAGCGGGCTGGGACGAATTGCGCGCTTGCCGTGCGGAAGTCAGGCACCTAAAAGTAGCAGGCACGATACCACTTTGTGTGCTGCGATGAATTCTGCTGTTTACGATCGCGCCCGCCCGCAGGCGGAAATGCCGCTGTCCCACCCGTTGGTCGACCGCGGGTTCATTGCCGCGCTTGTCCGCGATTTCTACGTCCGCGTCAGGTCGGATACTCGCCTCGGACCCATCTTCGCTGCGGAAATCCACGGCGACTGGGAACCGCATCTGGAGAAGATGACCGACTTCTGGTGTTCGGTCATTCTGAAGAATGGCGCGTACAGCGGCCGCCCCGTGCCTGCGCACCTTAAGCTGAAGCAGGTGCGCGAGGAGGATTTCGACATATGGCTCGGTCATTTCCGCAAAACCGTCGAAGAGCGATGCCCGCCTGAGGTAGCCGAAGTGTTCGTCGACCGCGCCGAAAGGATCGCGCGGAGCCTGAAGGTCGCCATGTTTTTCCGGCTTGATCGCCCGACCGCGGGGGCGGCGGGATGATAAACGCGGAAGGGCCGGCTTTTCCCGCCGAGACGACGGCTTTCGTAGCGTGGGCGGGCATGCTCGCGCTGACGTCGCATTTTCGTCTAGCTGACAGCCTGCTAGGGTGGGTTCTTTCTGCGATGAGAACCAGGAATCCGCGGGATGCGTCTCACCTTTCAGACGGACTATGCGCTCAGGATGCTGATCTACCTGGCGGTCCACCGGGAAAGACCGTGCCGAGTAACCGACGTGGCCGCGGCATACGGGATATCACGCAATCACCTCCTGAAAGTGGCTTTCAGGCTCGGGCGACTGGGTTACCTCACCACGGCTCGGGGGCGCACCGGCGGCATAGCGCTCGCCCGGCGGCCGGAGGACATCAACTTGGGTGAGGTCGTGCGGCACATGGAAGACGACTTCGCTCTGACGGAGTGTATGCGCAGGGATGGCGGCTTGTGCGTCATATCCCCTGCCTGCCGGCTCGAGGGCGTCGTCGTCAAGGCGCTGCAGGCGTTTCTCGCTGTCTTCGATGGCTATACTCTGGCTGACATAGCCGCAAACAGATCCGAACTGGTGGAGTTGTTTGAAATGCACAGAGTTTCTGGGGAAGTTGCCTGAGCGAATGCCGTACCTGGAGGGAATGCATGATATCGAACCTCAAATCCTCTGAACGGCAGTACGCCTTGCTCATCGCGGTGGCAGTAGCGCTCGCGGGACTCGCCATGGCCGCCCTCGGACGCTCGGACACTCTCGGTGTGCACGGCGTCATCGTCATGCTTTTCGCGGGCGTCGTTATCTACCTCATCATGTCGTCGCTCTACGGGCCAGAACCGACCGAAGACCGAGCAGTCTCCTATTACGACGATCCCATCAAGGTCGGGATCGTGCTGTCGATGGCCTGGGCTGTCTTCGGCATGTTCATGGGCGTGTGGGTGGCCGCGCAGCTCGCCTGGCCAGACCTCGCCTTCGATGCGGCCTGGTCCAGCTTCGGGCGGCTGCGGCCAACGCATACGTCCGGCGTCATCTTCGGGTTCGGCGGCAACGCGCTCATTGCCACATCCTTCCACGTCGTGCAGCGCACGTCTCGCGCGCGGCTAGCCGGCCAGATAAGCCCTTGGTTCGTGCTTCTCGGCTTCAACCTGTTCTGTGTTCTGGCCATTTCCGGATATCTGCTCGGTACCACCCAGTCGAAGGAGTACGCGGAAGCCGAGTGGTACGCCGACTTGTGGCTGGTGATCGTCTGGGTGACCTACTTCATTCTCTACATCGCCACGATCGCGCGTCGGAAAGAGCCGCACATCTACGTCGCCAACTGGTACTTCATGGCCTTTATCCTGGTCGTGGCCATCCTGCACATCGTCAACAACCTCGCGCTGCCGGTGTCCTGGGGGCACGCCAAGAGCTACACGATCTGGCCGGGCGTGCAGGACGCGATGGTCCAGTGGTGGTACGGCCACAACGCGGTTGCGTTCTTCCTCACCGCAGGTTTTCTCGGCATGCTCTACTACTACCTGCCGGTCCGGGCGCAGCGACCGATCTTCTCCTACCGTCTCTCGATCCTGAGCTTCTGGGGCATCACCTTCTTCTACATGTGGGCGGGTTCCCACCACCTGCACTACACCGCGCTCCCCCACTGGGTGCAAACGCTCGGCATGACCTTTTCCGTGATGCTTCTCGTGCCTTCGTGGGCATCCGCGGGTAACGCGCTGCTGACCCTCAACGGCGCCTGGCACCGGGTCCGTGACGATGCGACCCTGCGATTCATGATGGCCGCGGCAGTCTTCTATGGGCTCTCCACCTTCGAGGGTTCGTTCATGGCGATCAGACCGGTGAACTCTCTCTCGCACTACACGGATTGGACAGTCGGCCACGTCCATGCCGGAGCGTTGGGATGGGTCGCGCTCATCACCTTCGGCTCCGTCTACACGCTCGTCCCGGCGCTCTGGAAGCGCGAGCGGATGTATTCGGCCGCGCTCGTCGAGGTCCATTTCTGGCTCGCGATCGCCGGAACGCTGATCTACGTCTTCGCCATGTGGAATTCCGGCATCATCCAGGGTCTGATGTGGCGAACCTATACCGAGGAAGGCGCTCTCGCCTATTCGTTCGTCGATTCACTGGTGGCAATGTATCCATACTATATCGCCCGCGCCATCGGCGGACTGCTGTTCCTGCTGGGCGCACTGGTCGGCTGCTACAACATCTGGATGACGGTCCGTATGGTGCCGCTCGCGGCAGCCCGTGAGACAGACGCACCCGTCATCCCCGCCGCAGTACCGGGAGAATGACGGATGCCTGAACTTTTCCACCGCAAGATCGAGCGGTCCGCGATCCTCTTCGTACTTGGAATAATAGCTGCGGCCAGCGTTGGCGGCATCGTCGAGATTGCTCCCCTGTTCACCATCGACGAAACCGTCGAGCAGGCGCCCGACATGCGGGTTTACACCCCGCTGGAGCTCGCGGGCCGCAACATCTATGTCCGTGAAGGCTGTTACGCCTGTCACAGTCAGATGATCCGCACCCTGCGCGACGAGGTCGAGCGCTACGGTCCGTATTCGCTCGCCGTGGAATCCCAATACGACCGGCCGATGCTCTGGGGGTCGAAGCGGACCGGACCCGACCTTGCGCGTGTTGGGGGAAAATATTCGGATTTCTGGCATGTCGCACATCTGACGAATCCACGCGACGTCGTGCCGGAATCGAACATGCCCGCCTATGCCTGGCTTGCCCGTACGACGCTGAAGACGGACGACCTGCCGCTGCATCTGGCGGCCCAGCGGGCACTCGGCGTACCCTATACCGAGGCGATGGTGGAAAACGCTGCCCGCGACGCCTACGGGCAGGCGACCCCCGACACTGATTTCTCAAGCGGGGTGACTGAGCGGTATGGTGACAAAACCCAGGTGAGCGCATTCGACGGCGTCACCACACACGTCACCGAGATGGACGCGCTGGTGGCCTACCTGCAGGTGCTGGGCAGGCTGACGGGAGCCGCGTACGAGGATACGGCGGCGCCGGAAAAGAAGCCGGACCCGGAAAGCTGACGGGAGGACCGATGATGGATTTCGACCACGACACGCTCGTTGCCCTGTCCAAGAGCTGGGGCCTTTTCTACCTGATGGGCTTCTTCCTCTGTGTCGTTGTCTACGCCTTCTGGCCGTCCAACCGAAAACGTTTCGACAGGGCCAAGACCAGCATCCTCGATCGGGACGACAAGCCATGGAAGTAAGCGAACGCGATCCCGCTACCGGCCGCGAAACGACTGGCCACGAGTGGAACGGCATCAAGGAATTGGACACGCCGGTCCCGCGCGGGGTCCTGATGTTCCTGATCGTCACGCATATCTGGGCGCTCGCATGGTGGTTCCTTGTGCCGGCATGGCCGTTGGGAACGACATACACCAAAGGGCTTCTAGGCGTTGATCAGCAGACGACGGTTGAAGCACGGGTGATTGAAGGCCAGCGCGAGCGCGCCGCCTGGACGGCCCGGCTCGAATCCGAACCTTACGACGCCATCATGGCGGACGAAGCTCTGATGCAGACCGTCCGTCACACCGGGCAGCAGCTGTTCGGCGACAACTGCGCCGCCTGCCATGGACGCGACGGCAAGGGCGGCGCGAACTATCCCGATCTCACGGACGACGACTGGCTGTGGGGCGGCGGTCCCCAATTGATCGAGCAGACGATGCGCGTCGGCATCAACACCGCCCATCCCGAAAGCCGTGTCGGGCAGATGCCTGCTTTCGGCCGCGACGACATGCTCGACCGGAACCAGGTGCGCGACGTTGCCGCCTATGTCTACTCGCTGACAAATCCCGACACCTCGACACCGCAGAACCTCGGCCGCATCAACGCCGGCAAGGAAGTCTTCGTGACGACATGCGCGGCCTGTCATGGCGAGAACGCGCAAGGCAATCGCGAGGTCGGAGCGCCGAACCTGACCGACGCGTACTGGATCTACGGCGGAAGCATGGACACCATCATCGCTTCCGTCCACGGAGGCCGGCAAGGCCACATGCCGACCTGGGACGAGCGGCTGACCACCGCGGAAATTCGGACACTTGCGCTTTTTGTCCATGACCTGGGGACGCGCCAGCCATGACCCCCCGCAGAAGCACTCGCCTTCCCGGCGGATGGATCCTCTGGTTGCTCGTCCCGGCGGGGCTGCTGCTCTTCGCCGGCGCCAACGCGCATCTTGTCTACGTGGCGTTCCAATCGCAGCCGGACTGCGTGGCGCACGTGAAGGATACCAGCGACGGCGGCGGCTATCGCGCCGCCAAGCCAGCCTGCTGAAGGAGAAAGTCATGGGCGAGGCCGACGAATCCTACTGGCTGCTGAGCGAGACATCCGGCATCGGTGAGACCCGGGATACCAAGCTTCAACGCCACCTTCCCGTCCTGGAAGGATTGCGTTGGCTCGCTGCGGGCTGGCGCGATTTCTGGACCCACCCCGCCTCCAGCCTCGCTTACGGTGTCGGCGTTTTCGTGCTTTCGGTGGCGTTCGTGTGGACCCTCGTCGAGTTCGGTCGCGACTATATCCTGTTTCCATCGCTTGCCGGCTTCCTGATCGTCGCTCCGTTCCTGGCGATCGGGCTTTACGAGAAGAGCCGCGCGATCGGCGAAGGCCGCGAAATCGGGCTTGCTTCGATGCTTCATGTGCGACCGAGAGCGGGCGCGCAGATCTTCTTCACGGGCCTGCTTCTCTGTCTCCTGATGCTGCTCTGGATGCGGGCGGCGGTTCTCCTGTGGGCGCTGTTTTTTGGCGTGACGGCATTTCCGGGCCTCGACAATGTGATCGGGATACTGATTGGCACGCCATCGGGATGGGCGATGTTGATCATAGGAACGGCGATCGGCGGTCTGTTCGCAGCCTTCGCGTTTTCGATCAGCGTGTTCGCCGTTCCTATGCTGCTTGACCGGCGCGTCGATGCTCTGACCGCGATGGCCACGAGCATGAAACTGGTGTGGAACAACCTGCCGCCGATGATCGCCTGGGGTGCCATGGTGCTCGTGCTTTTCGGCATCTGCGTCGCCACTGGCTTTATCGGCATGATCGTCATCTTCCCGCTGCTCGGACACGCGACATGGCACGCCTACCGGGCAGTGGCCCGGCCGGAGGCCTGATCGATGAGTTGCTGCGCGCCGGGATCCGAGGCGGCCCTGATGATTGGGCCCGGGCGGCGCGAGATCGTCCCGCAAGAGGTGGTCTTTGCGAGCCGAGATCTCGGCGATGGTACGATTCAGACGGACTTTTCCGTCCCTCAGGTGCATTGCGCAGGCTGCATCGGCGCGATCGAAGGCTTGCTCAGCCAAGTCGAGGGCATCGTTTCCGCGCGGGTGAACCTGACTGCAAAACGTGTCGTAGTGAAGTGGCGGCGGGACGGCGCCGTGCCGCCGATGATCGAAACGCTTCGAAAAGCCGGTTACGAAGCAACACTCGCCGAGCCTGAGAACGGAGGCGGCGATCCGGAGATGGGCCGCTTGCTGCGCGCCACGGCCGTTGCCGGCTTCGCCGCCATGAATATCATGCTTCTTTCCGTCTCGGTCTGGTCGGGAGCGGACGCCGGCACGAGGCACGCATTCCACCTGATCTCCACGGCCCTCGCGTTGCCGACGCTGGCCTATTCGGGCCGGATTTTCTTCGCTTCCGCGTGGAGCGCCCTGCGCGGCGGCCGGACGAACATGGACGTGCCGATCAGCGTCGGCGTGCTGCTCGCATTCGGCCTCAGCGCATACGATACGGTGACGGGCGGAGCCCATGCTTACTTCGATGCGGTGACATCCTTGCTGTTCTTCCTGCTGGCTGGACGCGCTGTGGACCAGGCGATGCGCGGACGCGCTCGCGAAGCGGTCAGGTCGCTCGCGCGGATGATGCCGCGAGGCGCCACGGTGCTCACGCCTGATGGCGAACGCGAATATCGCGACGTATCCGCTATCCGCAGCGGCGAGACTGTCCTTGTTCTCGCGGGAGAGCGCGTGCCGGCCGATGGCACCGTAATTTCCGGAAACGCCTCGCTCGACCTGTCGGTTGTGACGGGCGAGTCCGCCCCGGAGTCGGTCCGACCGGGGGCCAGCGTGCTGTCGGGATCGCTCAACCTCGACGGGCCGCTGACGTTGCGTGTCGACCGACCTCAGAAAGAGTCCTTCCTTGCTGACATGATGCGGTTGATGGAGGCTGCCGAAGGCGGCCGCGCCCGTTATCGGCGCATCGCCGATCGGGCCGCCTCGCTTTATTCGCCGGTGGTCCATCTGCTTGCCTTCGCCACCTTTGCAGGGTGGATGATCACCACCGGAGACCTGCACCGATCACTGACGGTGGCGATCGCCGTCCTCATCATCACCTGCCCATGCGCGTTGGGCCTGGCCGTGCCGATGGTCCAGGCCGTCGCTGCGCGGCGTCTCTTCGCTCTCGGTGTGACCCTCAAGGACGGCGCGGCTTTGGAACGGCTGGCCGAAGTCGATCACGTCGCACTGGACAAGACGGGTACGCTCACCTCAGGCCTGACAAAAGTGGCGTCTTTCACTGTGCCGGACGACGAGATCGAAGCGGCCTCCGCGCTTGCCCGGTTCTCTCGGCATCCTGCCTCGCGAGCGGTGGCGGCGCTGCATCCGGCCGGGCAGGCTGCCGTCGAGCAGATTCGGGAGGAGCCCGGAAACGGCATCGAAGGCACGGTCGGCGGCCGCGTTTACAGGCTCGGCCGCCAATCTTGGGTCGACGCCCGCTCCACTGCCGGTTCCGCCTCGGCCGAAGCCTGGTTGTCGGCTGACGGCCGCGTCCTCGGCGCGTTCCGGATTTCCGACAGCCTCCGTCTCGGAGCCGCCGCCGCTACAAAGCGCCTGCGCAGTCTCGGCCTCGGCGTCGAGATCCTGTCCGGAGACGTGGAAACGGAGGTAAGGAAGGTGGCAGGCATGCTCGGCGTAGCAGCAGCCACTGCCGGGATGCTTCCTCGCGACAAAGTCGCGCGGTTGGAAGTCCTGCGCGCGCAGGGACGCAAGGTGCTGATGGTCGGTGACGGCCTCAACGACGCGCCCGCATTGGGAACGGCTCACGTGTCGATGGCGCCCTCCTCGGCCGCGGACGTCGGGCGCAACGCGGCCGATCTCGTGTTCCTGGGCTCCAGCCTGGACAGCGTTCCGAAAGCGATCACCATTGCCCGCAAGGCTAGGCAGCTCGTCACCCAGAACATTGGGCTCTCCATCCTTTACAATGCGCTGGCCCTCCCGCTCGCGGTTACAGGCCACGTTACGCCGCTGGTCGCGGCGGTGGCGATGTCCACATCATCCATCCTGGTGGTTGCCAATGCGCTTCGTCTTTCGGGTCCGAGCCGAGATCCGCAAGGAATACAAGGTGGCGTGACGTCCACTCATCTCGCGGAGGCTGCATGAGCCTGCTCGCCTGGCTGGTCCCCATAGCACTCGGCATGGGCCTGGTTGGGCTTCTCGCCTTCCTCTGGTCGATGAAAAGCGGCCAGCTCGAGGACCTGGACGGAGCAGCGGAGCGGGTGCTTCTCAACGAGGCGGCCGACACCCCGCTGCCGGATATGGAACAGCCATCACCGAACAGGCGTTGATCTCTAAGGGAAGCGACAATGGGCGAAACTGCCGACAGAAAATTTGACTGGATAGCGGGGCTGGCGACTGTGTCCGGCGTTGCGGTGATGGTTCCAAGCCTTGTCGCGCTTGCAGTCGCCCTGATCGCGGTGATAGCCGCTTTGTTCTAGGCAGGAAACGACGGCCACAGCCCGGCATCACGGCCGCACGGCCGGCGTCTCGACCAGAAGGCCGCGGGCCCGCTCCGTCAGATGGAGCTCCAGGTCGACGAGTTCGGGTGCGCCGAATGCGAAGGGCTCGGCTCTGACCCCGATCATGCAGTTGCGCAGGCGCCGCTGCAGCGAACCGACCGTCTGCCACTCCAGTCGGTAGAGCGGATAGCCGGTCGGATGCGCCTGCGGGATGACACTGCCGCCGAGCCGTTTGCCCCAATTGTCGTCGTGGCAGGAGGCGCAGGAGAGCTCGAGCTGTCCGATGCGGCTCTGGAACAGACGCCGGCCGTTGTCGCGAAACGGCGCGAGCCGGGCGTCGGTCGCCGGCGTGATTGGCATGCCGCGCGACTGATGCGTCACATAGGCCGTCAGGGCGAGCAAAGCGTCGGACTCCGGCGCCAGCGGCTCGGCCTGCTGCCGCTCCGCTCGACAGGAGTTGATGCGCCCGGCAAGGTCGATCGGCCGGCCGGTCGCCGCGTCAAAGGCCGGGTAGCGCGCGGCAGCGCCGCGCATCGTCTGGCGGGCATCGTCATGGCAGCCGGAGCAGGCGACATCCGCCCTGCCCTGCGCCTGTTGCCAGAGCTGTTCGCCCTGCAGCACCCACAGCATGCCGGGATTGCTCATGTCGTCGGCCTGCAGCGCCTGCGTCTGCGGCGTCATGAAGTCGAAGCCGGAGCGCTTCTCGACGTCTTCGATGTCGGCGGCGATGGCAATGCCGCAGACGACCGCCGCGATAATCCCCACCAGGCCCCCGAGGGCGCGCATCAGCTCACCGTGATCGTCGCCGACGCCGTTTGGGTCTTCCCAGCATCGTCGGTCCAGGTGAAGTCGATCGTGCCGCTCGTTGTGGCAACGAGCGTGAAGGCAATGAACGGATTGGCCGATACCGCTGGAAAGAGATCGGCCGAAAACACCTCCTCGCCATTGTAGGTGCAGGTGAAACGGCGGATAATGTCGCGGGGGATATTGGAGCCGTTCGGGCCGATACGATAGCCGGTTTCCATGGGATGGGCGATCATCGCCTTGATCTCGACGACTTCGCCCTGCCTAGCCACTTTCGGCACATTGACGAGCGCGCGCGCCATTATGAAAGGTCCTCGATACAGGCGGCCAGCGTGACGATGGCGCTCGCCCGGCTCGACCAGAAGCTGCCGTCGCTCATCTCAGCGACCGCGACAACGACCTGCGAGGTCGCGAGCCGGATCCGCGTCGAGACCATGGCGCGGCCGGAGCGCGCCCCGAGGTGGAAAACCGCGACATTCGCCTCCGGGTTTTTCTCGTTGAAGACCGCGATGCGCCGGACATGGTCGTCTTCGGTCATCGGGCTCTCGGCGACGACTGTGATCCCGACCGCGTTGCCGTTTTCTACCAGAGGCGGCAGGTCGAGCCGGACGCGGCCATCGAGAACGTTGGCGCCCCCGGTGAAGGTCCGGATCGCTTCCTCGAGGCTCGGACGGGCAACGGCCCAGCGCGGCAGGCTGATCGCCAGCAGGCCGGTCATGCCGGCCCGAAGAAACTGCCGCCGTCCGACCATGCCTGCGTAAACTCGAAGCGGGTCTTCGTGCATGATCACCCCTTCAGCGTCTTGAGATAAGCGACGATATCCTCGATATCGGCGCCGCCCAGGATCGGCTTGCTGCGCCAGACGGTGGCAACACGCTGGCCTTGCTCATCCGCGACCCGATAGTAGGAAGGCATGATCGTGTTCGGCACCAGCCGCTTCATGTCGACGACGCGCAGCCGGATCTGGCCTTCCGAAAGTCTTGCCCCGACGCCGGTCAGGTCGGGCGCCAGCGTGCCGTGCAGATGCGCGTCGGGAAACGGCCCGCTGTGGCAGAGCGTGCAGAGGCTGCGCTGCCGGTCCGCGATCAGCGCGGCGCCGCGCGTCGGATCACCCTTGTCGACAATCAGAGGTTGCATGATCGCATCGCCGGTCACGACATAAGACCCCGTCTCCTCGCCGGCACCGGGCGAGGCCGCAAGCTGCAATCCCATCAGAGCCAGAAAAGCCACCCTCATCATGCGAACACTTCACTGGTGATCGTTCGGAACCAGTCCTGCGCATAGGCCGCTTCCAGTTCGCGGACGGAAAGCGGCGCTTCGAGCGGGCTGGTGCCGCCCGCACCCTCCACCTCGGCAAGCAGCCCGTCACGTGGCTGGTAGACGCCGGCGATCGAAATGCCGTAACCGGGCGCGACCAGGCTGTAGCAGGTGTTGATGAGCTTCGGCTGCGCCGGCTGCCGCTCCCTGACCAGGGCGGCGACCGCCGCGGCGCAAGCTTTTGCCTGGGCGTTGGCGCTGAAGGCGGATTTCGGCATCGCCCCGCCGATCGCCGCGTCGCCGATGACGTGGATCGCCGGCTGCAGGCGGGACTCGAAGGTGACCGGGTCGATCGGGCACCAGCCCGTCTGG
Source organism: Mesorhizobium sp. WSM4817 (assembly GCF_055811135.1). Lineage (NCBI taxonomy): Bacteria > Pseudomonadati > Pseudomonadota > Alphaproteobacteria > Hyphomicrobiales > Phyllobacteriaceae > Mesorhizobium > Mesorhizobium sp. WSM4817. Next base: position 61,242 of record NZ_JBVVQQ010000016.1, read on the forward strand.
TCGGCAACGCCGGCCGACTGCGCAATCGCGCCCGCACGCTGCGGCGGGATCACGTTGGCGACATCGGCAGTGTGATTGCCGAACTCGGTCACCAGCGTCCTTGTCGCCGGGTCGACTTCCGTCACCCTGCCCCCCGACGACAGCGGCACCCATTCGATCAAGCCGGGATAGAGTTCTTTCCAGGCCGCTTCGAACAGCCGCTGCTTCGAAAAGGCGTCCTTGGTGTCGAGGATGATCAGTTTGGATCTGGGTTTGCTGGTCTTGAGATAATGCGCGATCAGGCTTGCCCGCTCGTAGGGACCGGGCGGGCAGCGAAACGGATTGGCTGGCGCGGCGAGGATGACGACCCCACCGTCCGGCATCGCCGCGAGCTGGTCGCGCAGCAGCAGCGTCTGCGCGCCAGCCTTCCACGCATGCGGCATGATCGCCGCCGCCGCCTCGTCGTAGCCCGGCAAGGCGTCGAAGCGCAGGTCGATGCCGGGCGCCAGCACCAGCCTGTCGTAGTCGATGTCCGTGCCATCCTCCAGGCGAACACGCCAGCGCTCGGCATCGACGGCGACAGCCCGCTTGCGGATCAGCGCGATGTCGCCGAACTGGTCATAGCTGAAAGTCTGCGCCTCGATGCCACGCAGCCCGGCAATCACGGCATTGCTGAACGGGCAGGCCAGATAGGCGGGCTCTGGCTCGATCAGCGTCACCGCAAGATCGCGATCCAGCCGTTTCAGCGCGCGGGCGCAGCTTGCCCCGGCAAAGCCGCCGCCGACAATGACCACGCCGGGCTGCGTCTGTGCGCGCAGCTGCGGCGCGGCAAGGACGGCCGCGGCGACGCTAGCCGCCACGCCGCCGATCAGGGCTCTACGGCTGGGCATGGCGTACGGCCTCCGGCTTGGCGAGCCATTCGGCGATGGCGCGCGTCTCCGCCTCGGTAAATCCCCTGGCGATGCGGTCCATGACCGTTGCCTTGCGCTCACCGGAACGGAAGGCTTGCATCTGGGCGACGATGTCGTCTGCCGCGTGGCCGTCGAGCGAAGGGATGGCTGAGCCGAGTGCCGCCGGCCCGTGACAGCCGGTGCATGCCGTAGCACCAGGCGCCGCGTCGGCCCATTCCGGCGCGCTGGCCGCAAGCGCCGCAAGCAGGACAGGCGCCGCAAGCAGGACAGGCGCGAGCGCCCGTCCGCCAGGCCTGTTCTTCGCGCGCCTCATATCAGGCGAGGTCATGGTTCTTCAGCGGCAGCGTGCGGATGCGTTTTCCGGTGGCGGCGAAGATCGCATTGAGGACGGCCGGCGCGGCGACCGCGATGGTCGGCTCGCCGACGCCGCCCCAGAAGCCGCCGGACGGCAGGATGATCGTCTCCACATCAGGCATTTCGGCCATGCGCAGGACCTCGTAGCTGTCGAAGTTTTCCTGCTCCATGCGCCCGCCATTGACGGTGCATTCGCCGTAGATGCAGGCGGAAAGGCCATAGACGAAGGAGCCCTCGACCTGCCGCTCCACCTGTGCCGGGTTGACGACATGACCCGGATCGGTGGCCGCCACGATGCGATGGATCCTGAGCTGCCCATCGGTGACCGAAACCTCCGCTGCCGCCGCCACATAACTGCCGAAGCCCATGATCTGCGCCAGGCCGCGGTGAACGCCGGCCGCGGGCGGGGTGTCCCAGCCGATCCGTTCGGCGACCGCCTCCAGCACGGCGAGATGTTTTGGATGTTTGGCCATCAGCTTGCGGCGGAAGGCGAGCGGGTCGACGCCGGCCGCATGGGCGAGTTCGTCCATGAAACACTCGACGTAGAGCGCGTTCTGGTTGAGGTTGACGCCGCGCCAGAAGCCTGGCGGGATCGGCGGGTTGCGCATCGCATGATCGACAAGCAGATTGTCGACCGTATATCCCAGTGTGCCTTCCGTGCCGCTGAGGACGAGCCCTTGGAAGACCACCGGGTCCATGCCGTTCTGCATGCCCTGCAGCCGCACCGCGGCAAGGATCGACTGGCCGGATATGCGCATGTGCAGAGCGGTCAAATTGCCGTCCGCGTCGAGCGCGCCCGTCAGCCGGCATCGGGTGGTCGGGTGATAGGCGCCGTGCAGCATATCCTCTTCGCGCGACCACATGAGCTTTACCGGCGTTCCCGGCACCTGCCTGGCAATGCTGACCGCCTGGCGCACATAGTCCTGGAAGTTGCCGCGCCGGCCGAAGCCGCCGCCGAGATGGATCTTGTGCACCTCGCATTGCTGCACCGGCAGGCCGGCGGCCTCGGCCGCTGCAGCAAGGCTCGCCTCGCCATTCTGGGTCGGCACCCATACCTCGCAGCGCTCCGGCGTGTAGAGCGCCGTCGCGTTCATCGGCTCCATGGTCGCGTGGTTCTGGTAGGGGAAGGCATAGGTCGCCGTGACCGTCCGGCCGGCGGCGGACAGGACAGCACCGGCGTCACCTTGCCTGGCGCCGATGAAGGCGTCATTTGCGGCGAGCCCCTCTTCGAGCATCGCCGCGATCGAGGCGCTGGTGACCTGCCTGTTGGGGCCTTCGTCCCAGACGATCGGCAAGGCATCGAGAGCGGTCTTCGCCCGCCACCAGGTGTCGGCGACAACCGCAACGGCGGTCTCGTCGACCTGAACGACAGTGCGCACGCCCGGCATGCCCGCCACCGCCGCCGCGTCGAAACTCTCCACCTTGCCGCCGAAATACGGGCAGGCCCGGATCGCCGCGTTGAGCATGTTCGGCAGCTTGAGATCGGCGCCGTAGACCTGGCTGCCGTTAAGCTTGTCGGCCGTGTCGAGCCGCGGCAGCGGCTTGCCGGCTATGGTCCAATCCTTCGGGTCCTTGAGCGTGACATTGGCGGGCGGCGTCATTCGCGCGGCGGCGGCAGCCAACTGTCCATAAAAGGTGGCGCGATCCGATGCTGCATGGGTGACCATGCCCATCCTTGCTGTGCATTCGCTGGCCGGCACACCCCATTCGGCGGCCGCGGCGGCAATCAGCATCTCGCGCGCAACGGCGCCGCCAATGCGCACATACTCGTGCGACTCGCGGATGCCGCGGCTGCCGCCGGTCGAGAAATTGCCCCACACGCGGTCGCGCGCCAGGTTCTGGGCCGGCGACGGATATTCGGTCGTGACCTTGGACCAGTCGCAGTTCAGCTCCTCGGCGACGAGTTGCGCCAGGCCGGTCAGTGTCCCCTGCCCCATCTCGGAGCGGGCGATGCGGATGACCACCGTATCGTCGGGCCTGATCACCACCCAGGCATTGATCTCCGGCGCCGCCTCGCCGCCCTCGGCGCGTGCCGGCTTGATGAACGGCACGTTGAATCCGAGGGACAAGCCGCCGGCCGTGGCGGCCACGCCGATGATGAAGCTGCGGCGGGAGAGGGAAATTGTGGCGTTCATGACTGTTCTCCTCAACCGCGTTGCGTGGCTTCGCCGGCTTTGGCGGCCAGCTTGATCGCGGCGCGCACCCGGTTGTAGGTGCCGCAGCGGCAGATGTTGGTGATCTCGGCGTTGATGTCCTCGTCCGCAGGGTTCGGGTTCTGCATGAGCAGACCCGCCGCAGCCATGATCATGCCGGCCTGGCAGTAGCCGCATTGCGGCACGTCGAGCGCCAGCCAGGCCTGCTGGACCGGATGCGAGCTGTCCGGCGAAAGCCCCTCGATGGTGGTGATTTGCTGGTCGGGCTCGACCGCGCTCACCGGAAGCGCGCAGGAGCGCGTGGCGACCCCGTCTATATGGATGGTGCAGGCGCCGCAGGCGGCAACGCCGCAACCGTACTTCGTTCCGGTAAGCCCGATCTGCTCGCGGATCACCCACAGCAGCGGCGTGTCCGGATCGACCTCGATGTCACGTGGCATGCCGTTGATGATCAATCTGGCCATTGTGCAATCCTTTCGATCAAAGGCTGGCGAGGACCGAGTCTGGATGCCGCCCCTGGCGACAAAGACCGGATGTCCCGGCTAGCGACGAGGCCAGGTTAGGCGGGAGCTGTCGCAGAACCTTGTCCCGAACACCGGCAGTTCATCGCAAGTTGTCGCGGGCGCCGCGCTCTGATACATTTCGTTACACTTCTCACGCTTTGTTGATGTCGGGCGAGATTGCCGCCATGGCGCGGAAGGTGATCATCCGTGTAGACGCAGACTAGATATCGTCGATACTGACCGACTATTCAGCGGCGGCCTTGGAGCATTGCATGGAAGTGGCGCAGCACATCGCGGTCGTCGACGACCACAGGGACATCCGCGATCTCGTGGGGAAATACCTCACGCAGCAGGGTTATCGCGTCAGCGTCGCCGACAGCACGGCCGCGCTCAAGCGGCTGCTCGACCGCAGCCTGCCCGATCTTATCGTCCTCGACGTCATGATGCCTGGCGAGGACGGCATTGCCGCCTGTCGGCACGTGCGCGGAACGGTCGACGTTCCGATCATCTTCCTTACCGCCATGGCCGAGGAGGTCGACCGGATCGTTGGCCTCGAGATCGGGGCAGACGACTACCTGACGAAGCCGTTCAATCCGCGGGAATTGCTGGCGCGGATCAAGGCTGTGCTCAGGCGTGTCCACAGCCTGCCGCCGCAGCGCGGTCGGCTCAAGTCGAACGCGCTGCGCTTCGACCGCTGGACGCTGAATGTCGGCCGCCGCGAGCTGGTCGGGCTCGACGGCGTGGCGGTCGCGCTCAGCACGGCCGAATTCCGCCTTCTTACCGCTTTTATCGAGCATGTCGGGATCGTGCTCAGCCGGGATCAGTTGCTCGACCTCACCGTCGGGCGCTCGGCCGACGGTTTCGACCGGGCCGTCGACAACCAAGTGAGCCGGCTGCGCAAGAAGATCGAGGCGGACCCGAAGAATCCGATGCTGATCAAGACGCACTGGGGCGGCGGCTACTGCTTCACCGCCGAGGTGGCCCAGGCATGATGCTGTTATGGAGACGCAGCCTGGCGGCCCGCTTCCTCATGCTGGTGCTGCTTGCGCTCGCCCTGTCGCAGGCGATCACCTTCCTGATCTCGTGGGACGAGCGCGGACAAGCCCTGCACGCGGCGGCCAAGGGCGAGTTCGTCAGCCGCACGTCCTCGCTTGCCATTTTGCTTGACACGACGCCGCCCTCGCTTCGACCCGACATCCTCACCGTCAGCGGCACGGCCTATACGCGCTTCTGGACCTCGCATGACGGGCCGAGCAATCCCCTCGCCTGGCAACAGGAGGCGCTGACGCAACTCGCCAAACCGCTGCCCGGCATTGCCGCCAAATATGCCGCCTACATGAACGGGCAGGCCTCGAATGCGGTCGCAGCCGCCGATCCTTCGGTGCCGCCGCGCATGCTGGACCTGTCCGGCAGTGGCAGCCCGTTCACGCGACCTGCCAAGTTTCTTTATCTGGACGGCGCCCCAAACGGCATGGGGCTTTCCGTCCGCCTTGACGACAGCACCTGGCTGAATGCCGCCTACGCCAAGGTGATGCCGAGCGCCTTCTGGACCGCGCAATCGGCGATATCGCTGGCGCTCACCGCACTCATTCTGTCCGCCATAGCGATTTTCGGGGCGCAGGCAATCGCGCGTCCGCTGCGACGGCTCGCCAATGCCGCAGAACTGTTCGGCCGCGGCGAGGCCGTGCCGCGGCTGCCGGAATCAGGGCCGGACGACATCCGCCAGACCGCCGAGGCGTTCAACCGCATGCAGGAGCGCCTGCAGCGCTTCGTCGAGGACCGCACGCGCATGCTGGCGGCGATCAGCCACGACCTGCGCACGCCGCTGACCTCGCTCCGGCTGCGCGCCGAGTTCGTCCAGGATCACGATCTTCAGGAAAAGATGCTGAAGACCATCGAGGAAATCCAGACGATGACGGAAGCGGCGCTCGCCTTCGCGCGCGAGGACGCCGCGGTGGAGGAGACGCGAACCGTCGATCTTTCGGCGCTGGTCGGCAGCCTCTGCGACGACCTCGAGGAGCTGGGCCAAAACGTCACCGTCAGTGACGGGCCAAAGGTGCTGTACCGCTGCCGGCCGGACTCGCTGCGCCGGGCGATCCGCAACCTCGTCGAAAATGCCGTCCGCTACGGCGAGCAGGCCAAGGTGAGCCTGGTCAGGCGTGCCGACAGCCTGGACATCGTAGTCGAGGACGCCGGGCCCGGCATTCCGCAAGCCGACATGGAGCAGGTGTTCGCGCCATTCTTTCGCCTGGAGCAGTCACGCAACCGGGAGACCGGCGGCGTCGGGCTCGGCCTGTCAATTGCCCGCGCCATCGCCCGCCACCACGGCGGCGACATCGTGCTGGAAAACCGGAGCAACGGCCTTCGCGCGGTCATCAGGCTGCCGCTCATCGACATGGCCAGGCAGCTTGCCCCGGCGCCGGTGCCTGAGACCAGCCCTCCGACCGGACTGCGATCCTTGCCGGCTTGACCGAAACCCGTCCCGCGATCGCGCCAGGCCCGCTGCATAGGCTCAACGGGTGATAGATTGGTTCGTCCCACCCGCGAGAGACTCGCCTCCGTCAGCGACCAGTGCATGGCCGGTCATGTAGGACGACTTATCGGACACCATGAACAGAATGACCTCGGCGATCTCGTCGGTCGTTGCGAAGCGGCCCATCGGGACGATGTTGGCGATCGCGTGCTCCAGCGCTTTGCGGCCGCCGAGTTGGTCCGTGTAGGGATCGTTGAACGGCGTATCGACCCAGCCGGGGCAGAGCGAATTGATGCGGATGCCGTAACGCGCGACATCCAGTGCGATCTGGCGGGTCATGGTGATCGATGCGGCCTTGCTGGTGATGTAGGCGGTCATCGCTCTGTCGAGGAAGACGCCGGAGTTCGACGACGTATTGAGGATGACGCCGCCGCGCTGTCTCTTCATGACCGGTAGGACTGCTTGGCAGGCGACGAACTGGGCATGCACGTTAACCGCCCAAGAGTGATCGAAACCGGCGCCGTCGATCTCCTCGACGCTGCCCGCGACCTGCACACCGGCATGATTGTGCAAGATGTCGATGCGCCCATGTCGATCGGCCACGTCCTGGATGACGCCGACGACGGCTGCATCGTCGGTGACGTCGACTCGGATGGCCTCGCCGCGCCCGCCGGCGGCGGCGATGGAGTCGACCGTGCCACGCGCGGCATCGAGATCGCGGTCAGTGACGATGACCGTCGCGCCCTCGCGCGCCATGGCTTCCGATCCGGCCTGACCGATGCCGGAGCCGGCACCGGTGACGATGGCGATCCGCCCCTGAAGTATCATTCGATTTTCCCCTAGTACCGGCGGCGAAACAGATTGCGGCGCTCGTAAACGGCGACCGCTTCGTCGATCAGCGCCGCGATGGTGTGCGCGCCGTATTCGCGACGCAGCAGCTCGGCGCGCTCTTTGAGCAGATGGGCTTCGGGAATCCGGCCCGGCCGCAACATTTCATAGGTGTCCAGAATGAGGTCTTGCGGGACGGAGACGAGGTCGGCGGCGCGTTCGAGATTGAGCGCAAGCCGGTCGCGGCCCGCATCGCGGGCGATCGATGCCTGAAGTCTGAGCACGTCGGCCGAAATCCGGATGTCTTCGGCACCGATCCGTTCCGAAATCACTGCGTCGAGCGTCAAATCGGCAAGCGGCATGCCCGACGCCGACACCGCCTGATCGGGCGCGTTCTCGGAGATGGGATAGAGGTCGAGAGGGGATGTCACGGACGAAGCCCTCCTTGTCCGATTGCAAACGCGACATCGAGCGGCCGGCCATCCGGCACTACCAGCCCGGTCTCTATCGCGTAGAGCATGGCGACGCGCACATGGTAGCGGGCGCCAAGGGCCTGACCTTCGGTCGGCACGATGACGGGTTCCGGCGCGAGCCCCAGCGCGTGGAGCGCGGCGTTGCGGCCCATTGCGCGGTAGTGGTCGAGCGTCGTGATCGGTGCATTCGAGAACAGTTCGATGTTCATGTGCGGCAGCCGGTCGGCGCGGTGGATGACTGCGGTGCCCTTGGCCTGGATGCCGATGGCATAACCCGAGCCGGAGAGGCGCGCCGCGGTGAGGCCGAGGAAGGACGTGTCGGCGGTATGTCGGATGCGGACGAGGCGCGGCACGCCGCCGCCCTCGCTCACACCATCGGTCAGGGCCAGCACCACGTCGATCAAGTCGTGGCCGGCTGTCGTTTGCGTGAGCTCGTTGCCGAATGCGGGGCTGAGGCCAATCACCACCTCGCGCGGATCCGTGCCTTTGCCGGCCTCGCCGCCTGGAATCAGCCATGGCTCCGAGGTCGGGTCGACGCGACGCTCGCTCTCCAGCACCTTCTCGCGTGTCTGAACATCGCGCACGCCTCGGACCGCTTCCCATCTAGCTTCGGACATCCGATATCCGCTGCCCGGCCCCCGGTAGTCGTTGGGATCGTTGAGCGCGCTGATGACCTTGCCGTCGCGCAGGATGGCCGACGTCTGCAGATAGTCGCCGGAGATGCGCTGGCGAAGCATCAGCAATAGGTTCTCGGCCTCGCGCCCGAAGCCCCGTTTGTGCAACGCCCGCACCACATCCACCGCCGTTAGCCCGCGATCGCGAATGGCTTCGCTGATGCGCGTGACCTCGCCTGTCGAGAAGGTTTCGGTATCGAGCGAGCCCGAGGCGGCGGCGACGGAGAGCATCCAGGCTTCCGGCACTTCGGCGAGGCCAAGCTCCTGGAAGACGGCGGCCAGCGCCTTGATCGCTTGCATGCGGAGCTCGCGGATATTGCTCTCCTCTATGGGCGTCAGCCCACCATCCGCCTCGAGGTCACGCTGCAGAGCGAGGAAGTCCTCGACGTCCTCGCCGTTGAACAGGGATGGGTTGAACGAATTGTCGTATTTGCGGATCGATCCCATGCCGGAACACAACAGGTCGGAGCCTGCCATGAGGAAGGGCGTGATCTTGGCGCCAACCCGGATCTCGGACTCGCTGACGCGGGTGTCGTTGCCGGAGGCGCATTCAAGGCCGAGCCAGACGGCGATGAGGTTTTCGGCCATGAGCTCGCGCATGCCCCCCGCCATCGAGACGGTCAACGGCGCGCCGTCGATGCCGCCGTTCTGCGTTCCCTGTACGCCCATGGCGCGCTGCAGGCAGAGGCAACGGGCTTCCAGGTAGAGAACGGACTGATGTTCGTGAAAACCCATCAGCAGCTCGGAGGATGCGCCAGACGTGCAGCGTGCCTTGATGCCGCGCGAGGCGTAGGCGGCGGTGAGGAAAGCCTTGGACCAGGGTGTGTCGTCGCCATCGACGAACGCAGCTTCCGTGCCATAAACCGATACCGTCTCGGCATAGGACGTGAAGCCAGCCATGCCGATGCGCAGCTCTTCCGCTTCCTCGATCGAGCACTGGAACAGCACGCCGCCACGCCCAACCGACGCGCCGACGGCGCAGGCGACGGCGTTGGCCCAGGAGTTCGACGCAACGCGCATCGTCGTCTCGATCTCGTCGAAGCCGAGCGCCACGGCAACGGCGGCGTCTGCTGCAAGCTGCAGAGGATCATCCTTAGCGTTGGTGACGTGCGCCTGGTTTCCCGGCGTGCGGCGCTGCCGCATTTTGGAATAGGCGAAGGTGATCTCCAGTGACGACAAGTGCGACACGACGGAAGCCAGCTTCGCCGGCGTCATGCCGCGAGCCAGCCGCTCGAGCCTTTCGCGCGGCACGTTGATGTCGACCAGCATGCGGGCGACTTCGCCCGAATCCATCGCCATCGCCTCGTCGATCACGTCGAGATCGAGATGATGTGCGGCGATGAAGGAATCGAGGATGTCGAAGTCGGCTTCCGGCTTACCGTCGATCTCGACCACGCGTCCGTTCTCGACTCGCGCCGACGGCGCGGGGTCCCACGGGCTGTGAAAGGTGGCAAAGCCCGCTTCCGGATCCTCCGCGGCAAAGCGGTCGTGCCGCAGCGGCCGCGTGTCCCATTCGTCGAAGCGGCGCCAGCGCGGGGGCGAAGTCATTGCGTCCCTCCCATATGTCGAGCGCTCAGAACCATCGCAGCCACACAAGCTGGATGAGGATTAGCACGATCACGTCCCAAAAGATCACCTCGCCGATCGTGAACCAGCGCTTCATGCGGTTGACGCGCCAGAAGCCGAGCCAGACGATCGCTGCCAGGATGAGCGGGACAAAGCTGGCGGCGGTCACTCGACCCTCTTTCCCGTGGCAGCGTCGAAATAGTGCAGCGCCTGCTTCGGGAAGGAGACGCTCACCGGCTGTCCCGGCTCGATCGCATCGCAATTCGTCTGCGTCCGCAGCGTGATTGCCTGCCCGCCCGCGTTTTGGAAGATCAGCAGCGTGTCGGGTTCGATCGCTTCTTTCACGTCCACGGTGAGCGTCATGGCTGCCGGTGCATTCGACGCCATGAATTCGATCTGCTCCGGCCGGATGCCGAGCGTGACCGGCCCGTCGGGGCGATCGACCGAGCAAGCCACCGCGCCAGCCTTGAATATGCCGCCTTTGACCACTCCGTCGATCGTGTTCATCGCCGGGCGGCCCATGAACTCGGCGACGAAGCGGTTGGCGGGCCGGCGGTAGATCGTCTTCGGCTCGTCGAACTGCACCAGCCGGCCCTCCTTCAGCACGGCGATGCGCGTCGCCAGTGTCATCGCCTCCTCCTGGTCGTGCGTGACGAAGACGAAGGTTTTGTCGAGCTTGCGATGCAGGCGGTTGAGCTCGGTGCGCATATGCAGGCGCAGCAGCGCGTCCAAGTTGGAAAGCGGTTCGTCCATGAGGCAGATCGCCGGTTGCCAGACCAGCGCGCGCGCTACGGCGACACGTTGCGCCTGGCCGCCGGAGAGCTGCGCCGGCTTGCGCTGCAGATAGTGGGCGATGCGCAGAAGCTCGGCCATGTCCTTCACCGAACGCTCGATTTCCGCGGCGGCCACTTTGCGGATACGCAGGGGATAGGCGATGTTCTCGAAGACGGTCTTGTGGCTGTAGAGTGCGTAGTTCTGGAACACCATGCCGATGCCGCGGAAGCGCGGCGGCACGTTGGTCACGTCCCTACCTTCGATCTCGATGCGGCCGCTCGACGGCTGCTCCAGCCCGGCGAGCAGGCGGCACGCAGTTGTTTTGCCAGAGCCCGAGGGCCCAAGCAGCACGATGAATGCGCCGAGATCGAAGTCGAGATCGAGCCGATCGAGCGCGACGGTGCCGTCCGCAAACCGCTTCGTCACTTCCTTGAACGAGACTGCCATTGGATGCTCCGCTGGTCCTTAGCCCTTCACCGCGCCGAAGGTCAGGCCGCGCACGAGGTGCCTCTGGACGAGAAATGTGAAGACGATGATCGGCAGGGTGGCGACCACTGCCACCGCGGCGACTTGCCCCCACAGGGTGCCGTGTGGCGTGATCAGGCCGGGAATGCCGACCGTCAGCGGCCGCCCCTCGAACGCCACGAGGATGAAGGCGTAGAGGAACTCGTTCCACGACATGATGAAGCAGAGCACCGCCGTTGCCGCGAGTCCGGGCGCGGCCAGCGGCACGATGACGCGCACGAATGCTCCGAGCTTCGAGCGCCCGTCCATCATCGCCGCCTCGTCGATCTCCTTCGGTATCTCGGCGAAGAAGCCGCGCATCATCCAGACGACCAGCGACAGATTGAAGCTCGTATGGGCAATCACCACGGCGTAGATCGTGTCGGTCAGGCCGATTGTCGTGAAGAACAGGAAGAGCGGCACCGCGATCGCGATCGGCGGCGCCATGCGCGTCGTCAGGAAGAAGAAAAACAGGTCTTCCTTGCCGGCGAAATCCGTGCGCGCGAACACATAGGCGGCAGGCGCGCCGATCAGGATCGACAGCGCAGTCGATCCCAGCGAGATGACCAGCGAATTGAAGACGAGGGGGAGATATTCCTTATCGATGAAAACCGCCGGATAATTGGCGAAGGTCGGCATGAAGAACCAGGTCGGCTGCGTCGAGAGGATATCGAGGCGGCCCTTGAAGGACGTCAGCAAGATCCAGACGTACGGCGTGAGCGCAAGCACCAGGACGCAGGCGAGGATTCCGATCGCGAGGATCTTCCAGGATTTGCTCATGGCTTAGCCCCTTGGTCCGCCGACTTCCAGTACACGGCCTTGTAAAAGACCGAGCACATGATCAGCACGACGAGGTAGACCATGAACGAGACCGCGGCGCCGTAGCCGAGATTCCAGGTCTTGAAGTTGACGCGGTAGGCGTAGATCGAGAGCAGTTCCGAGACGGTACCGGGGCCGCCGCCGGTCATGATGAAGACCTTGTCGAACTCTTTGAAGGCGTCGATGCCGCGCAGCAGAAGCACCAGCGCGATGATCGGGCGCATCAGCGGCAACAGGATGTCGGTGAACTGCCGCCACGGCCCGGCACCGTCCATTGTCGCTGCCTCGAAGGGCGAGCGCGGCAAGCTCATCAGCCCGGCCAGGATGATCAGCGTCACGAAAGGCGTCCACTGCCAGACGTCGATGGCGATGATGGTGGGCATGACGAGGCTGGGTGACGAGAAGACGGCGCTGGATTGCGACAGCAGGCCAACGGCCCGCAGATAGTGCGTCGCCATGCCGAAGTCGCCCTGCAGCAGCAGGCGCCAGATCAGCCCTACAGCGACAGGAGCTAGCATCATCGGCACCAGCAGCAGCGTCGTCAGCAGGCGCTGCCGCTCGATGTAGCGCCAGATCAGCCATGCCAGCGCGAAGCCGAGCAGGAACTCGATCGACACCGCGACCAGGACGAAGCGGATAGTACGCCAGAAGGAGCCCCAGAAGATTGCATCCTCACGCACCAGCCTGCGAAAATTGTCGAAGCCGATGAATACGCCCTTCTGGTCCGGATTGGCGAAACTCAAGTCGGTCATCGCCGTGTAGACCATGTAATAAAAAGGCCCCACGAGGAAGACGAGGACGAGCAGCGCCGCCGGCAGGATCAGGGGCATAGATGCGCCGCGGTCGAGCAGGAACTGTCCGCGCGAAGGTCGAGTGCCTTTGGTCATGATATGCCCGGCGTTCTCCCGGGGGTTGTCCCCACGGGATTAGGATAGCAGCCCTCACTGCACCGGATATTTCATCGGTGCGCAGGCCCCGAGCAGCGCCGAGATCTCCTTGGCCGACTCATCGAGCGCCGCCTTTGCTTCCTTCTCGCCGGCGAGATAGGAGGACAATTCGCGCACTAGGATGTCGGTGATCTCGCTCGCCTGCGGGATCGTAGGCTTCGGCTTGGCCACCTCATTGGACGCCATCGATGCCTTGGCATACGGCAGCTTCTGCACCTCGGCGGATGCATAAACATCTGGCCTTGCGGAAGCGCCGCCATTCAGATGCTGGTTGAGCTGTTGTTCGTACTCCAGCATCCACTGGATGAACAGGTATGCGGCCTCCTTGTTCTTGGACGCCGTTGGAATGAGGTATGACCAGCCCTCCACCTGAGCGACCTTGCCGCCTTCACCCTGCGGCACGATGTCGAAACCCATCTTGCCGACGACCGTCGACACATTCTCATCGACGGCGACGGCGTAGGTCGCGTCGTTCCACATGATGAGCTCGGCGACCTTGCCCTGCTGCATCAACGCCATGACGTCGTCCCAGAAGTAGTTGAGCGTGTCCGGTGGCGAGAAGGCCATCAGGCTCTTGTAGTATTCGGTCGCGGCAATGGCCTGGGGGCTGTTGACGATGACCGGGCCGCATTCGGAGCCCGACTTCACCTCCAGCATGTCCCCGCCGAAGGAGTAGAGGAAGTTCAGCCACTCGTACCACAGCGCTTCGTGGCGCTTGCCCTGCAGTGCGGTGCCGTAGAGACCCTGGTCAGGGCGGTTGAACCATTCGGCGATGTCGCGATACTGCTTCCAGTCCTGCGCCGGGCCGAGGTCGTAGCCGTACTTGGCCTTAAAGCCGTCCATCTCCTTGGTGTCGGTCAGGAGATCGGACCGATACCAAGCGTACATTGTGAGCGCGGTGAACGGGAAGCCATAGGCCTTGCCCCCGTACCAAGAGATTTCCTTCCAGAGACCCTGGTACAGCTGTTCCTCCGGCTTGAACTCGGGGTCGCGCAGGGTCGCCGAGGTCATAAACTGCTCGATCGGCTCGACATGGCCGTTGGTGACAAACTTGCCGACATTGCGGTGCTGCTGGAGGATGAAGTCGTAGCGGCCGCGCTTTGAGTTGAGGTCGAGCATCACCTTGCTGGCGGTCTCGGACGCCTCATACATCTCGATCTCGACCGTGATGCCGGTGCGCTTCTCGAACTCGGGCGCCAGCTTCTTCATCGCCTCGAGCGGCGGCAGCGCCTCGCCAATAGTGCGGATCGTGGTTCCCTTGTACGGCGCCGCCGCTTCCTCCAGCGTCCAGGCACCGGCCTGTCCGGCAATGCCGAGCGTCGCGAATGCCGCGAGCGCCGGTGCCGTTATCAGCATGCGTAGGCGTGAACTGTCTCCAAACATCGAGATTCCCCTTTGGTTAATTGTCGTTGCGGTGCTGTCCAACTTGGCTGGGCTTGAATGCTGGTCCGCCGGGGGATCGGGCCGTGCCCGGGCCGCCCGTGAGATCTATGGCGTGTTGGCGGCGATCCGCCATTCAAGTCCTCCACCACTGCGCGCGGAATCGCCCGACTTGTCCGCGAGGCCTCAGGTCCGCAAGGCCTCACGGTGTCAGTATATGCTATCGACGCCTGCCTGCGTAGCTCTTGGTACGAAGAAGGCATATTCCACAAACTAGACAAAGCCTATAAGAGCATGCCGATCATGGGATATTTCCCTTACAGTGTAATCCAAAACGCATATGCATTTGGGGATAGGAGCGACGGTGAGGGACGAAGCCTCTGCAGCAGCGTCAGGCAGGCGCCTGCTGTCGCATCCCGAATGGTTTGACGCCCTTGGCGAACTTCTCGCGCAGGTGGGATCGCACCAGTTCCCCGATGCATTCGCCAAAACCATCCATCGTCTCGCACCATTCGACTACACGGTGAGTTTCGCCTATAGCGGCCCGGGCAAGCCGCTGTGCGTGCACCACACCTTCGCCCCGAAGCAGTTCGACATACACGTTCGGGAATACGAGATCGGGCCTTACCTACTCGATCCGTTCTATAAGGCGACGGCGAACGGCACGCGGTCGGGAGTTTACCGGCTGTCCGACCTTGCGCCCGACCAGTTCTACAAGAGCGAATACTACAAGTCCTATTATGTGCAGACCGGACCGGTCGACGAGATCGCCTTTTTCTCCCCCGGCAAGGACGGGTGGATCGTAGCGACGTCGCTGATGCGCGCGCCCAGCCGCCAGAATTTCACCGCGCACGACCTGCGCACGCTGCGTATCGTCGAGCCCTTGGTCCGGCGCATCGTTGAGATGCACTGGCGCACCGACGAAAGGCTCAAGACCGCGACGCCGGTCGAAGACGACAAGGCAGTGATGCGGCGCACCGTGCAGGATGCATTGGAGGCACGCGGCATGCCGCCGCTGACCCCACGAGAACTGCAGGTCGTCGGCCTCGTTCTTGAAGGTCACTCCTCCGAGTCGATCGCCAACCTGCTGGGCATCTCAGCCGGGACGGTCCGCATCCACCGCAAGAATATCTATGCCAAGATGCGCATATCCTCTCAGCGCGAACTATTTGCAATCTTCGTCAAGGCGCCGGCGACCACCTCGTGGCCGGTCACGTCTGGGTAGGCTGGTGCGGCTGGTGCCGCTATTTCGCGGCCGATCGACGAGCCAGGAAGATGGATGCTCCAACATCCGCTCTTGGATGAAGGGAATGTTGGCCTCTGCTGGCGGAATGGGGCGCCTTTCCGAGGACGGCCTTGCGGCTGCTAGCAGACGGACGGGGCCGTCAGCTGGCGGGCGGCTTTCGGGAATGAGGTGGAGCATAGTTGCCGTTCACGCATTAGAGTCGCCCGACGACGACATATGGGCCCTAAGCGGATCTGGCCCATCGACGCTGCCCCTTCCCCGCCGTCAGCACCTGGCCATGATCACCTCGTCCAACTCCTTGGGGTCGACGCCTGCCCGTGCGAGCGCCTCGCAGTGGAGCTTAGCCAAGAGGGGCCCGGTGACCTCGTGGCTGCGGCCGTTTCATATTGCGGCCCTGGTGGGAAGGTCGCGAGGTCGTCCACTGGCCGGGGGGTACTTCACCCCTTCCTTTTCTTTTGTTCTGGCGGTGTCTTGGCAGCCGGCGCTGCCTTCTTCTCTTCAGTGCCGCAACCCTCGGCCTTCGTCAGCGTCAGCTTGATCGTGCCGCTATCGCCGAACGCGCCAACCGGCGTGGTGATCTTCCACGCCCCGGTGAGCGCCATCGCGCCTCCGCCACTATCGAGCGAGACCGTGTAGTTGCCGGCACCCGACCAGGGCACGCCGGCGGCCATGCCGCCAACCGTGAAACTGCCGCCGTCGCCTTGGGGAGCTAGCGAAAAGAGGATCCCCGCCGATGCCCCGGTGCCTGGCAATTCGAATGGTTTGGTCAGGTCGCACACTGTGTGATCGATGGTCAGATCATTGTATCCGCCCTTCGCTCGATAGGCCTTCTTCTTGCAGAGCTTGTCGAACAGACTCCTGGCGATTGCCTCGGCCGCCTCCGCCACCTTGTCCTCGCCGAGAAATCCCTTGTCGTCGGCAATCAATTTCCCGTCGCCATCGGTGACCTGCATGATCCAGGTCACGTCGCCGTCACCGATGCCGACCACCCCGTCGATGAACGTACCGACGCGCAGCTCCTCGATCACGAGGTTCTTTGGGGCATAACCTTCATCCATGAGCTTCTTTTCGGTGGCGCGAGCCTCGGTTATCGTGCTGCCGATATCGACGATGACGGCCTCGCAGCTTCCTTCGGCCTGCGCTTTCTCGACCAGCATAACGAGTTCGGAGCCGACCAGATGCTGAATCTGTTTGGCAACCAGTTCGGAGGCCGGGTTGGCGGGCAACACCTCACGTACGGCAATGCGCTGCTCGCCGACGGCTGGCATCGCGCCAAGCGACAGGGCCACCGCCAGGATAGCGGCACGGATACTAACGGGGTACATCGGCTCTCCAACGGGGCGACGCCATGTCCCCGGCAACCAATTATGTATCATGTTGGACACTCCGGATTCATGCGATTTCTTAGCACTGCCCGTTGTTGGAAGGAGTCACTTCTCAGGCAGACGTTCGCACTGCGATCGCACGACATCAGCCAGCGCCTCTACTGTCAGAAGCGACAATGACCTTCCCTACTTAATGGGAGTAGCGTCCAAATCGACAACGCACCCTTCTTACCCTTCCACTCCCGCCCGACCGCGATGAAGCTCGGCCCAACTTTGACATGACAGAACCCCGCACGATTCAGCCTGAAGATTCAACGCTCTATGCGCGGCTTGGTAGGCGTGACTTTTGTCATCGCCTGATGAGAGATCACCGACCGCAGCTCATGGCATCACACGGTCCAATTCCGTCCCGTCGGCGAGCCAGGTGAGCCGGCCGCCGCGCATTCCGTGCTCCACCCGTATCTCCAGCATCACCTGCCCCTCCGGCGGCCGAACCCACGGGTTCCCGCGCGAAAACGTCAACCTGGATATATAGCCATCGGGCAGGCCCACCGCCTCAAACGTGCGAGAGACGAGGTCGAAAATCACTTCCGTGCTGTAGCCATCGAGCGCATCCAGGGTGAACCAAGTCCCGTCCACCCCGCCATGGCGCCCGCCTCCAATGGAGGACACGGAGATTTCGTGCGCGGTGATGCTGAATTCCCGCGACAGCGTCAGGTCGCCCCCGTCGACGGCATGGGCCCTACCGCCTTGGGGATCGAGCACGATCTCGCGGAAGGGATGGCGGACCGGAAAGGTGGAAACGAGCCGGTCGATCACGTTGCGCAGGTTGGCGGGCGTCCACCAGTCGACTGCCGGGCGGCGGCCGGGGGGAAGGATTACCCGCAGAATCTCGCCGGCAGGACTTGCTACGACCTGCCATGCCTCGCCTTCGGTCCGGGTGATCCAGTTTCCCTGCTTCGCCGGGTCGCCGACGGTAAGCGTCCAGACAAGCCGCGGCGCGCCGATGCCGGTGATCGGACGGTTTGCCACGATCTTGAGCACCTGCGTGCCGGGCTCGTTCACCTTCTCCAGCACCGCCGCCTTGAGCGCGGGCAGCATGGCGAAGTCGATATCAGTGAAGGCGAACACATCCTCGGTCGGCGGCCGCATCGTGGCGGGCATCTCCATAAGCGGCGCGTTGACGCTTAGGCCGTTCAGCGTCCAGCGCATGCCCGTGGCCCGGCTGGGGCTCTGCGGGTCCATGTAGCTCACGTCGATGTCTCGTGGCTCGATCTCGACTCGAACGATGCTGCGGAGGGAGCCAAGGAACGCGAGATCCTGCGCCGCCATCGGCAGATGCCAGTCGTCCCGCGCTATGTCGAGGCCGCGGGCGCGAAAGGTGCCCGAGACATCGGCCGCGTGGATGCTGCCGTCCATGTTCAGGTACACGTAGGAGCTTTCGCGCCCAGTGTTCCAGAGGACCATGATCCGCGCGTCACCCACGCGGGTGCCGCCCACGAGCAGGAGTTGCCGCTCGATCCGAATGGACTGCGGAAGTGCTGGTTCTTCGAGCATGGCGCGGGGCGAGATCCGCTCGATCAGTGCGGGCAGGTCGTCGAGCGGCAGGCCGTCGAGTGGAAAGAAGACGGACGTCGGGTCGAGCGTGGAGACGAGGGGCTGGGCGACCTCTGGGCCGCGGATCTGCGTCGTCACGCCCATGATCAAGCCGCGACCGCGTATCCAGGTCCACTGGTCGAGATGGTGGGGGCGCGCGCCCTGCACATGCACGGTCATCTCGGAGCCCCGGATGTCGACCAGCGCGACCCGCAGCTCATGCCCGATGCGCTCGGCGATGGCGTTCAACGCCTCGGCGGCAAGGCCAGGAGTGTCGAACAGCGGGGTCGGAGCGGGGCGGTTCTGGGCGCTGGCGGGATGCGCGGCGAGAAGAAGGATGAAGAACAGAGCGACAAGCTGATAGGAAAACCTGGCGTGCATCTGCTCCGACATCGGTACTTCCATTGCCTGATCCTAGCGTGGAGCTTAGCGCCGCTGGGGTTTGTTGACAACGACGGTGAGAGTAGCCAGCAGAGCACGATGCTGAATGCCTCCCCCGTATCGCGTCGAGGAGCGACGAGGCAGGCCAGCGGAGTGTGTCAGTTCGTCAGAGTCCTGAGGCACGCGATACCCGTTTGCAGGCGCATACGAGCCTGGGCGAATTCCATCCGGCTTGGATTGGGGCTAGGCTGCACGTTGCGGAAGACGCCATCGCCGATGTCGAAGCATCCGGGCTCTGGCCCGGTAAGGTCGTGACCGAGGTGGTGCCGGTCAGCGATTTCTGGGAGGCCGAGCCGGAGCATCAGGACTACCTCGAGCGCTATCCCAATGGGTAGGCCGCCGCACTTTACAACTCCTTCTCGGCCAGTTCGCGGAACCCGTCGGGGACCGAGCGCGGACCGTCCAGTGCTGTGGCGGCGTAGACCATAGCGTCACGTCCAAAGCGGTCGCGAATAATTGACCGACGCTGCCGAGAACATGACAGCCCAAGCCCGCAGGTCGAGAGTCTCGTCTCAAATGCAGTTAATTTGAGAATCAGATCACCTGGATCCCACAATTAAATGCCAAGGCTCAACCAAATCGCCGCATTGTTACAATTAACTGCCAAGCGACAACAATAGCCAATGCTGGGTGATCCGATATACCGCATCGCTAACTATCGGTGCCGCGACTTGGTATCCCGGGAGTTGTCCATGACGCGCGCAGGCACAGCCGGGGTCCACGGTCATCGCCGCTGGTAGCCCGTCATCTCGAGATAGCCCTTGCCGTGATGGGTGCCGTTCACCCGCACCGGACCTTCCCAGTAGGGAATGCTGAGCCCCATCCACGCATGAGTGTTGAGCGCGGAGACGGTGATGTCTAGGCCGCGGTCGGATAAGGTGAGGTGCCAGCGCGTGGGAACGTCGCGCCCCTCCACCCGGCTGGTCTCGAGCGGTGTCGCCTCAAACTTGTCGTCGCCGTAGGGTGTCGCGGCACCGTCCGCCCCGATCCAGGTGGCAGAGGTGAAGCCGCCGCCCGCGGCGTCACGCAGGCGGAAACCCATCAGCTTCTGCCCCGTGTCGAAGGAGAGCGAGAACCAGTCCCATCCGGCCTGGTCCTCCGCTAGCGGCTGCGACGACCATTCGCGGTCCAGCCATGCGGTGCCTCGCACCGGGACCTCGCCCTCCGGCAGCGTGAGCGTTCCCTCCACAGCAAAGAAGGGCTGGGAATAGTAGTAGCTTGCCTGCCCCTTCGCCGACTTGACCGAGTAGCCTCGGTCGCCGTGGAAAACGAGCGGGCCTTCGGCGCGCATAGCGATGTCGTAGGCGAAGTCCTTGCCGGTTGCCGTAAGACGCAGGCTGTCGAAGCTGTCGCCCGCCATCTGCCAGTCGTCGATCCAGGCCGCAAAGGGCTCCACCGTCACGCCCGCCTGGCCTGTTCCGCCGCGCGCGAAACGCTCGGTGGCGAGGTGCGTCGAGGCGTGTGTCACGGCAGCATGGCCGAACCACATCTGTGGGCTCTCCCATCCCTCGGCCTCGGCCGGCGCGAGCGCCGAGCGGAACAGTGTCCATTGCAGGCCGTAGTCCGCTCCGTCGGGCCCGGTGAGGTTCGCGGTCACGTACCACCACTCGATCCGGTAGTCCGGATGGGCTCCATGATCCTGCGGGAACTCGAACCGCTTGCCCGGTTCCGGAACGGCGAAGCCTTCGGCGTCCGTGCCGAGCCCGGCAAAACCCTGGGCAAAGGCATTGCCGACGCCCAGCAGCAGGAGAATGAGCGCCCTACCGTTCATTGGCGAATATCCTCAGCAGCGCGGCGGGTTCCATGCTCGCCAGCCGCCATGCCGGCCAGAGCGCGGCGAGCAGCGCAGCGCCGAGCGCCAAGAGCATCAGGCGCGCGTATTCGGCCGGAAACAGGTACATCGGCAGGCGCCAGCCGAACGCCTCGACGTTGACGATGGCGAGGAGCACCCAGGCGAGCGCCAGACCCAGCGGCAAGGCTAGCGCCGCAGTGATCGCCGCGAGCAGCACGGTGCGCAGGATCTCGAGCCCCGCAAGTCGGCGCTGGGTTGTCCCCATCGCCCAGACGGGCGCCATCTGCGGCAGTCGCATCGCCGCCAGCGTGAGCAGGCTCATCAGGATCGCGAAGGCGGCAACCGCCAGCGTCAGCACGTTCAGCGCATCAGTCACGGAGAAGGTGCGCTCGAACACCGACAGCGAGAACGCCTTGATCGCCGCCTGGTCGATGATGCGCGCGGGTGGAACGTCGAACGCCTCCGTGAGCGCCCGGCGCAGGCCCTGAGGATTGCCGGTGCGAACGCCATAGCGGCTCGGCTCGATGGCTGGGAACGTCTGGCGAAACAGCGCCTCGCCGACGATGGCCTGGCCGATGGGATTTCCGTAATCGCCGACGACGCCCGCGACCGGCAGCGACAGCCCAGGGCCGAGCGCCAGCGTGTGGCCGACGTGCAGCGCGGCGCGGCGCGAGAGCTGCTCGTTGATTACGACCGCCCTGCCCGCTTCGATCTCGCCCCAGACGGCGGGGATTGCGTCGAGGAAGCGCCAGTTTTCGCGGTAGGTGTAGCCGACACGCACCCCGAAAATCTCCGCCGGCAAGCCGGCGAGCGTCGCTTCGACCGACATGATCGGCAGCACGGCGTCAGCGTGCGCTTCGAGAAAACGCTCCAGAGCCGCCCGGTCCGGGACCGCGTCCGCATCGACGTACAGTTCGGCTGACAGGCGCTGGTCGAGGAAGCCGACAAAGGTCAGGCGGAAGCTCGAGACCATGGTGGAAACGCCGACATTCGCAGCCATGGCTAGCAGCAGGGCCATCAGTGCAAGCCCGAGGCCGGGCAGTTGCTGACGCGTATCGGCCCAGAACCATTGCGCCATGGCGCGAACGGCTTGTGCTTCGCCAAGACGAAGGATTGCCGCCAGGCAAGGCGGCAGTGCAAGTGCTGCGCCGAGCAGTAGACAGGCAAGCAGCGCGAAGCCGGCGGCCAGCCCGCCTCCAGTGACGGCCAGCACGCCCGCCGCCGCGAGCAGCACGACCGCGGCTGCAGCCTGGAGCGTTCGCGTCCGTCCCGAGCCCAGCGCCCAAGCGCGGCCGCCGGCGCTCGCAACGACTGGCATCCGCGCGAGCCGCCACAACGCGCTCGCGGCGGCGAGCAATGCGCCGCCGAGCGCCATGGCGATTCCCGAAAGCCACCATGCCGGGCGGATCTGCAGCGTGCCTGCAACGTCGGCGCCATAGAGACCCCGTATCGTCGCGGCCACGTCCGGCAGCAGGAGCGCTGCGATGAGATAGCCGAGCGCGATGCCGAGCGCACCGGCAAGCGTCGCCAGCACGACAAGCTCCGCGATCATCAGGACGACCAGGCGGCGGAGCGGCACGCCGAGGGCGCGCAGGGTGCGGATCACGCCACGCCGCTGCTCGAAAGCAAGGCCGATCGCACCGTGGACGATGAAGATGCCTACCGCGAAGCTGAGGAAGCCAAACGCCGTGAGGTTGAGATGGAAGCTGTCGGTGAGCCGGCCGACATCGGTCGCACCGTCCCCACGCTGCAGTACGAGGTCCGGTGCGATATCCGCCAGCGGCTGTTGCCGCAAGGGCTGCTCCGGCAGGACGATCAGGCGGCTGATGCGCCCGGCGCGGCCAAGCAACTTCTGGACGACGCCGATATCGGCGAGCACGCTGCCCGGCGCGACCGCCTGATCGACCAGAACCGGGTTGGGCATGTTCGCCTCAAGGAGCGCGGCCATTTCCGGGCCGGCGACCAGCGTTTCCGCGCGCAAGAAGCGGTTGAGGTCGGTGCGGGCCAGTGCTTCGCTTGCAGCGGAACTCCGCGGCGCGGTCAGCGGATCAACGCCGACCAGCCTCACGGCGGTGCCGCCGACGCGCAGCCTTCCCTCCACCACCGGACTGACCAGCCAGCCGGCACGGCGCAACGCGACGAAAAGCGCCTGGGGCATGGAATCCCCCTCGCGCGGCATCAGCTGGTGGACCCGGCCTTCGGCCAGCGTAGCGGCAGCTGCATCATAGCTCGCGCGTGCCTCGGCGTTGATCGCCTGCACGCCTGACCAGAGGGCCGTCGCCAGCGCGAGGCCGAGCACCAGCGTCAGCAATTGAAGCCGGTTGCGTCGCCAGTGCGAAGCCAGTGCCTCGAGGACAGCGCCGGTCATGCGAGGCGGCCCTGGCTGAGATGCGCCCGGCGCCCGAGACGTGCTGCAAGACGCGGGGAGTGGGTGACCATCAGGAGCGCTGCGCCGGTCTCCGCCACGAGCGCGAGGAATTGCTCCATCACCCCGTCCGCCGTCGCCTCGTCGAGGTTGCCGGTCGGCTCATCCGCGAGGATCAGCTTCGGCCGCGCCGCGAGCGCGCGGGCGATCGCCACGCGCTGCTGCTGGCCGCCGGACAACTGCTCGGGGTATTTCCGCAGTTGCGGCTCCAGGCCCAGTGCGTGGGCCAGTCGTGAAAGCTCCTGCGGTTCCGGCGTGCCGATCAGACGTGCCTGAAAGGCGATGTTGGCGGCGACGTCCAGGGAGGGGATGAGATTGAACTGCTGGAAGATGATGCCCACCGTGCTTCGCCTGAGCCGGGCGCGACCACTGTCGTCGAGCGCGGTGACCTCCTGCCCATCAAGCCCGACGCGCCCGCCGTCGGCAGCGTCCAGTCCTGCCACGAGGTGGAGCAGCGTGCTCTTGCCCGAACCGGATTCGCCGGTCAGCGCCAGCGTCTCGCCGGCGTCGAGCGAGAGTGTCACGCCCCGCAGGACCGGCACCGGGCCTTCCGGGCCGGAATAGGATTTCAGCAGGTCTTCGATCGAAAGCAGCATGCACCACAGCTACAGTCTGTGGCGAAAAGGAAAAGCGCTGCAATTGATAATTCCCAGAGGAAGCGCTGGATGGAACAGATCGACGAGGCCGAGCTACCAGCTTTCAGGCGAGCAGCCGTCGAGGGCAACTGGCTGACGCTGATCAACCATGCTCGGGCCGCTGCAAAGATGCAGCTGGACTTGGGCATCTAAACTTCCCCGGGCGGGGTCAGTCTATGCCCCAAGTTCGTGCCCTGCCCGGGTTAGAACCGATCATAGCTCTGCGAACGGCGAGCGCCGGATTTGCCATTCGCGTAATTGAGCCTATGATCTGACATCGGCCGTCAATGCTTCGGATGCAGCCGACAGTGAGAGGGTACCTGCTCTTGCCCGTCTGGGAGAGAGCTATGTCCCAAGTCCTCCTGCGCAACCGCGTGTTGAATGCCCTCTCCCCAGAAGATTTCGCGCTGTTACGGCCGTCAATGCATCGTGTCGAACTTGGTATCAAAGCCCAGTTGGAGATTGCATATCAGCCGATTGAGCAAGTGTATTTTCCAGAGGCGGGTATCGCTTCGGTGGTCGCCACCATGACCGGAGGGCGGCAAAGCGAAGTCGGCATCATCGGCTACGACGGCATGACCGGGGTTGCAGTCATTCTCGGCCAGGACAGGTCTTCCAATGAAACCTATATCCAGATCGCCGGCAATGGCTGGATCCTGCCGGCTGAAAATCTTCGCTCTGCGGTTGCAGAAAGCTCCACCCTTCGCGAGTCACTGCTCCGCTACGCCCACGCGTTCCTTGTCCAGTCGTCCCGGACGGCACTGGTCAACGGTCATTCGAAAATCGAGGAACGGCTGGCGCGCTGGTTGCTGATGGTCCATGACCGCGCTGAAGGCAATAAGGTCTACCTGACACATGAATTTCTGGCGACCATGCTCGGCTCTCGGCGCCCCGGGGTTACCACCGCCCTGCAAATGCTGGAATATCGGGGGCTGGTTCACGCCAGGCGCGGCGAGATCACGATCGTCGACCGTGCCGGAATGATAAAGCTCACACATGGCGCCTATGGCGACGAGGAGCAACGTCACTTCGGCCTGGCCTCCGCCTAATTGTCCGGTATCGGACATATGCTTGAACGCCGCCGCATATAGCCCGAATGTCGTACTAGTTGAGCAGGGAGGCACTGTCGATGACCAACACTTTTCACACCGTCACGGTTGAAAGCGCGGCCGAGGCCTATGTCCTCTCCAGAGGCAAGGCCCGGTTCCTCTCCATCGCACAGGCAATCCGCGCCATTCGAACACTCATGCCGGCTTGCAAGGCTACCGACGCCGAATTGGAGGCGATGCTGGCGGCGACATGCATCGTTCACGATGTTCCCGTCGCTTTCGACGGAACAGCGGTCGACGGCTCAGAAATGCGGCTCAATGCGTAGGCCGGAAATGTCCGCGCTGGAGCAGAAGCCAAATTCAGTGGATGTTCGGAAAGCGATTGTCCAGTACCTGATCGATCATGTTCGAAACCCCAGCGTTTCGATATTCGAAGTGATCAGCGCCGTGAGGAAGATGTTCCCACTTTGCGAACTGACCGATTGGCAAATCGGCGATCTCATTGCGAGAAGCGCCATTGACGCGGGATTTGCCATTGAGTTCGACGCGGCAGACCCCTAGACGGCATAGCATCGTCGTAACGCTGTTCATGACGCTTGACCGAAGATACACCGCTGCTACCCATTGCGATACACTAAGGCGGGCGACGCTTTGAGGAAGTTGTCACATCAAACGCTTGTAAATGATCGCTTTTCTGGCCTTTTTGCACCCGGTTCGATTTGTCGAACTTGTCCGGCCCGGGAGTCACTTCCTTTTTTACGCCAGGGCGCGATACTGCGCGCCGACGTGCGATTTTCCCCATGCATCGATCCGATTCATTCAGCTGGATTGGTGCAAACAGCAGAGATTCCGATCGAAGTCAGTGGTAAGCTAGCGTAGCACCTCCCCTCGCCTAGGCCTGCAAAGCTCTCATCGTAGAGTCGGCGGCAACATCGTGAACAGACATGCACCCGGCGCCATTGCGCCGAAACGAGCCGTTTAGAGATTTGGCCAACGACCGGTCCCCGCACGCTTCCAGTTCGAGGCCCGGAAGAATTGATCGAAACAGCCTCTCACAGGTCAGAAGGCGGATGACAAGTCTCCCCTCGGTCCCGCTCCCTGAGCGGTGATGTCGATCCTGTCTGGAATGCCGCAAAGGCCGTCGATAGAAGGGCACTACGACGAAAGCTCTCAGCGTCTTAGGCTTGGTGGATCAAATATTGGATGGGAGCGCAGCTGACGCATATATGATTGGCTACTTCGGCGATCGGGGGTTCCAGGCCGCGCGGAAGTCCCCCCTGTCGCGCACCGCGCAGGCCAGCCGCCAACTTTAACGGTCTCGAGGAACTCGTTTTATCTTATGCTGGACAGGTATGGGCCTGCCGCGACTATGGACGTGCTCCCTTGCCTACTCTTCGGCCGACAGCACATTGCGCGCGGCATAGAGTTCCGCCGTGAAATCGGCAATCAGAGTCGAGTTGATGCCGTCTGGCGGTCGCAGGATCAGCGCTCGGAAATGGACCGCCGGCTCGAATGGTATTGCGATAATGCCAGCGATCATGCGGTCGGCGATAACGGACGGATTGACCAGGCCGATTCCCATACCTTTTGCAGCAAGAATGGCGATCGTCAGGCCATAGGGGGTCTCGATCAGGATGCGCGGGCGCACGCCCTGCGCGGCGAAAACTTGGTCCATCGCAACCCGCACCGTGTCCTCCGGTGACAATGCCAGGAACGCCTCGTCGGCGAGATCGGTTGGCGTGATCACCGCCTTCTCCGCCAGTCGATGGTTCTTCGGCATCACGCAAACCGCGCGCGGCGTGTTAAAAACGCTGTGGAGTACACCGCTCGTGTCCACCTCGTCAGCGGCGAGCCCGATGTCGAAACTGCCTGATGCCACCAGATCGCGCACCACATTCGAGGTGCGCACCTGATAGCTGATGCGCACCTGTGGATGCTTGCGCGAAAAGGCCACGATGGCGCGCGGCACCAGCCCATGCCCCAGTGCAGACAGGCTGGCGACACGGATTGTGCCCGTGCCCACTTCCTTGATCTGGGCCGCGCGCAGCTTCAGCCGGTCGAGACCGACCAGATTAGCCTTCACTTCTGCATGGAAAAGTTCGCCCTCGCGCGTGGCTACCAGCCTGCCGCGGATGCGGTCGAACAACTTGAAGCCGAGTTCGGCCTCCAACTTCGCGAGCGAGCGGCTGATCGCTGGCTGCGAGGTGTCGAGCAGCGTTGCGGCAGCGCCAGCGCCGCGCGTGATCATGATTGCGTTGAAGACATCGACGTCGTGCAGGTTCATGGATAAGCCATATCAAAAACGGATGAACTTTATCGTTGCGGTCATAGATAGCAATGGGCGAGATGGCTATGGTTGCCTATGACCCAGCGCGACGACACCTCCCATGTCCATCCTCCCAAGCGTTCGCAAGAGCCGTTCCAGTCGCTCGCGATGCCTGTCGAGCGTGCGTCGACCGTCGTCTTCGACGATCTGGAATCCTTCGAACGTCGCGTCGAGCGTCTGTATGACGGCTTCAGCTACGGGCTCTACGGCACGCCGACCAGCCGTCAGTTGGAAGATCATATCGCCATGCTGGAGCACGCGACGCGCGCGCTTGTCGTCCCGTCCGGCATGGCCGCCATCGTGCTGGCGACCATGGCCACCTGCCGTGGCGGCGACCGGGTGCTTATGCCTGAAACACTGTACGGTCCGGCGCGCGACATGATGGCCCGTTTTCTGGGGCCGCTCGGCATCCACGCCGTTTCCTACGATTCCCGGCTCGACGCTGGAATAGCTGCGCTGCTTGACGACACGACACGGCTGGTGTGGGTGGAATCGCCGGGCTCGTCCACCTTGGAGGTGCAGGACGTGCCGGCCATCGTGGCAGTAGCTCACAAGGCAGGCGCATGGGTGGCGGCGGACAATACCTGGGCCTCGCACCTGCTGTTCAAGCCGCTCGACCACAACGTCGACATCTCTATGCAGGCGCTTTCCAAACATGCCGGCGGCCATGGCGATCTGCTGATGGGTTCGCTCGCCGTGCGTGATGAGGCTCTTTTCCGGCGCCTCAAGGATACGGCGCGATTTCTCGGCTATGGCGTTTCGCCAGAGGACTGCGCGCTATGCGAGCGCGGCTTGATGACCATGCCGGTGCGCATGCGACACGCCGACGCCACAGCCCGCAGCATCTTGGAGTGGCTGTCGGTGCGGACCGAAATCGCCCAGCTCCTTCACCCGAGCCTACCGGACCATCCCGGCCACGCCGCCTGGAAACGCGACTTTGCCGGTTCGGCAGGTATGTTTTCCTTCGTACTGCGGCCGGAACTGGCCTCGCTCCAATCAAAGGTTCTCGGTCGCATGCGCCTGTTCAGGCTCGGCGCGAGCTGGGGTGGCGTGCATTCTTTGATCGCCGTTAGCGATCCGCGAAAAAACCGGGCAAGCCTCGACTGGCTGAAGCCAGGTCCCGTCTGGCGCCTGTCGATCGGCCTCGAGGCATTGGACGACCTGCTGGCCGATCTTTCCCAAGCCTTCGACCTTTTTGCCGAAGCCCGGCGGAACGGAGCTGCCTTGGCCGGTGCCAAGGCTGCCGAATAACAAGAACCTCAACAACAAGGGGAATGAAGATGAAACGCAGAAGTTTAAAGTGGCTCGCCAGTGTGGCAATCGGGCTAGCCGGCGTGGTTTCCGGCATCAGTGACGTGGCGGCACAGGCCGTTGTCAACAAGATCAAGGAACGCGGTTATGTCAGCTGCGGCGCTAGCCAGGGCGTTCCGGGCCTCTCCCGACCGGATGAGAAAGGTTATTATCGCGGTTTCGATTCCGACATCTGCCGCACTTTCGCGGTCGCCATCCTCGGCGACAAGGACAAAATCCGCTACGTTCCGCTCAATGCCGGCCAACGTTTCCCGGCACTGCAGACGGGTGAGATCGACATCCTGTCGCGCACATCCACCATCACATTTACCCGGGATACGGTTGTCCGTTTCGTCTGGATCAACCTCTACGACACGGACGGTGTGCTGGTGCGCAAGGCCGACAACATCACTGAGCCGAAACTGCTCGACGGCAAGACCGTCTGCCTGCAGGGCGGCGGCTCCCTGACCGAAAAGGCCATTGAGGAAACCGAGGACGAATTTGGGATTTCCATGAAGAAGGTCTACTACGACTCGACCATTCAGGCGCGCGACGCTTTCTTCGGTGGTCGTTGCGACTCCTACGTAACCGACGGCACCGCCGCGGCAGGCCAGCGTGCCTCGGTGGCCAAGAATCCGGACGACTACGACATCCTCAAGGTCGGCCACGCCGCTGAACCCAATGGCGTGGCTGTCGCGCGCGGCGACGACCAGCTCTTCGACGTGGTGCGCTGGACAATGAACGCCCTGTTCTGGGCCGAAGCGAACGGCATCACCGCGCAGAACGTCGATGAAAAGCTCGCTGCGGGCAATCCGGAGATCAAACGGGTGCTTGGCGAAGAGCCCGGCTTTGGCGCGCCGCTCGGGCTGGACGACAAATGGGCCTACAACGTCATCAAGCAGATGGGCAATTATGCCGAAATCTGGGACCGGAACCTGGGCAAGGACAGCACGCTCAAGGTCGAACGCGGCATGAATGCGCTGTGGAAAGACGGCGGTCTCAACTATCCCTTCCCATGGGATTGAGCCTTGGTCGGGGCGTGCCGAGGGCGCGCCCCTCCCTTCAACTGATGAACCGAGGCCGGTATGCTAAGCGAAGCCAAGACCAGATCGATCATCATTCAAGGCGTGTTGGTGACGACCGTCATCGCTTTCGCTGCGCTGCTGGTCTCGACCACCTTCGCCAATCTAAGGGCGCGCGGTATCCCGATTGGCTTCGATTTCCTGACGATGCCGTCCAGGATCATCATTTCCGAGGCCATCCTCACCTATAAATCGCGCGATCCCTACTATTGGGCGATCGTTGTCGGGCTGGCCAACACGGTCTTCATTTCCGCTCTTGTCATCTTCTTCTCCTCCGCCCTTGGCCTCGTCGTCGGCATCACCCGGCTGAGCAGCAATCCCCTGGCAGCGGGTACCTGCCGGGTCTGGGTTGAAATAGCCCGCAACTCACCGCCGATCGTCCTTTTGATTTTCCTCTATTCGTTGTGGTGGAAGGTGCTGCCGCCGGTCGGCGAAGCACTGAATCCGCTGCCCGGTGTCTACGCATCCATGCGCGGCTTCGTCGTGCCGGCCATCAGCATCGACATCGGCATGACAGGCGCGCTGATCATCCTGTTCGCCCTGACGCTCGCCGCGCTCAGCTACGGTCTCGCCCGGAGTGGTCGCTTGCCGCCCTTGGTTGTGCCGGCGATCCTGGCTGCCGGCGTCGTGGGACTGCGGCTCGCCGATATTCGCTTCGCCGTCGATTTCCCGGTCTTCACGGGTTCGAACTTCCAGGGCGGCGGTGAACTGACGCCCGAGCTCAGCACCATCCTCATCGGCCTCACGATCTACACCACCGGTTTCGTGGCCGAGATCGTACGCGGCGGTGTTTTGTCGGTCGGTCGTGGCCAGTGGGACGCCGGCCATTCTCTCGGCCTGTCACGTGGCAAGATCCTGCGGCTGGTTGTCATCCCGCAGATGCTGCGGGTGATCGTCCCGCCGCTCAACAGCCAGTACATCAATGTCGTCAAGAATTCGACGCTGGCGATCGCCGTCGGCTACCCGGACTTCCTCGCGGTGATGAATACCATCATCAGCAAATCCAGCCACTCGATCGAAGGCGTCTTCATCATCCTCGGCGCCTATCTCGCCCTCAATCTTACCCTGTCGAGCGCGGCCAACTGGTACAACCGCCGCATCGCCATCGTGGAGCGGTGACCATGGCCATGTCTCTTCCCATGTCCTCCGAGGCAACGCCGGACCATTTCCGGTTCGCCGGCCTGCGGCGCCTAGCCAAGCTGTTGTTCGGCACACCGCTCAACGCCGCGCTCACGCTGCTGTTCGGCGCGCTGCTGTTCGTCACCATGCCGCCCATGCTGCGCTGGCTGGTGATCGATGCGGTGCTCTTCGACCCCGACCCGAATGCCTGCCGAGCAGCCACTGGCGCCTGCTGGAGCTTCATTTATGCCAAATCCGGTCAACTTCTGTTCGGCATCTATCCGTTCGACGAACGCTGGCGCCCAGCCATTGTTTGCCTGCTCATTCTGGCGCTGCTCGGCTGGTCGGTGCGTCCGGCGAGCTGGACGTCACGACTGCTGGCGCTCTGGGTGGCGGCGTTCGCTTTGATCTTCTGGCTGATGGGGGGAGGCTTCGGACTGGCCGAAGTGCCGACTTCATCCTGGGGCGGCCTGCCGGTGACGCTGATTTTGACCGTCGTCGCCATCGGCATCGCCTTTCCGGTCGGCATCCTGCTCGCGCTGGCTAGGCGCTCGACGCTGCCGGCCGTCCGGGTCGGCGCGGTGGTGCTGATCGAATCCGTGCGTGGACTGCCATTGCTGTCCATCCTGTTCGTGGCGTCGATCATGATGCCGCTGTTCCTGCCCGAGGCGCTGCTGCCCGACAAATTCGTGCGCGCGCTTGTCGCGCTCACCATCTTCGCGGCTGCCTATCTCGCCGAAGTGATCCGCGGCGGCCTGCAGGCCATCCCGAACGGGCAGTATGAGGCAGCAGCGTCGCTCGGCCTGCCCTTTTGGCGCACACAACGTCTCGTCATCCTGCCCCAAGCCATCCGGGTGGTGATCCCTGCGCTCGCCAACACCATCATCGTTATGATCAAGAATACGAGCCTTGTCCTGGTCATCGGGCTGTTCGACCTGATCAGTTCAGGCAAGGCTGCACTGGCCGACCCCGAATGGCCGTCGCCGGCCGCCGAGACCTTTCTCTTCATTGGCGCGATCTTCTTTGCGCTGTCCTTCTCCTTCGCCCGCTTCGCCGATTTCCTGGAGCGGCGGGGCCCGGCCGCTCACTAGGAATGCTGCAATGTCGACTTCCGTATCTGCCATCCGGCACGTTCCATCCCTGCCCATGACAAACGATCCCACCGCCGTCGAGATGGTCGGCGTGAACAAGTGGTACGGGGCCTTCCACGTCTTGAAAAATATAAATCTCACCATCCAGCGCGGTGAAAAACTGGTGATCTGCGGACCGTCTGGTTCAGGCAAATCCACCATGATCCGCTGCATCAACAGACTGGAAGAGCACCAGCAGGGCCGCATCGTCGTGGACGGTATTGAACTGACCGGCGACCTGAACAAGATCGATGAAATCCGCCGCGATGTCGGCATGGTGTTCCAGCACTTCAATCTGTTCCCGCACCTGACCATTTTGGAAAACCTGACGCTGGCGCCGATCTGGGTGCGCAATTTGCGCCGCAAGGAAGCCGAGCAGGTCGCCATGCACTATCTCGATCGCGTAAAAATCCCGGATCAGGCGCACAAATATCCCGGGCAGCTTTCAGGCGGCCAGCAGCAGCGGGTGGCCATCGCGCGCTCGCTTTGCATGAGCCCGAAGATCATGCTGTTCGACGAGCCCACCTCGGCGCTCGACCCTGAAATGGTCAAGGAAGTGCTCGACACCATGGTTTCGCTGGCCGAAGAGGGCATGACCATGTTGTGTGTTAGCCACGAGATGGGCTTCGCCCGACAGGTGGCCGACCGTGTCGTCTTCATGGACCAGGGTGAAATCGTCGAGATCAACACACCGGCCGAGTTCTTCTCGAGCCCGCACCACGAGCGCAGCAAGCTATTTCTGGCCCAGATCCTGCATTAGCTAACTCCTACGCAATTCCTCGTGCGTATGGTCAGCATGGAGCGCGTGGCGTGAGGCAATGTGATGACGGCTCCACGTTCACCTGTGGCTGGCGCATAGAGGCCGCAACCCGGCCAGAGTGACCGCAACGAGCCGGCGGACCGCTGCTTTGGATGGCAGGCTGCTGGCCGCTGCGAGAGCGTGGAGGCAAAAGATTGCAAGCTCGCCGGGCGCGACATCATCCCGGAAGCCGCCGGTCTTTGCACCCTCAGCGAGCAGGTCCCGGATGAAATTGCTGAGCTGCTGCTGCGCCTGGGCGACGTGCTCGCCTCGATGCAGGCGCGCCGCGAGTTCGGTGCTGTGGTGCTCGTGAGAAATGAACGCGTAGGCCTCGAGCACAGCTTTGAGCTTCTCGCCAGCGGTGCCAGCCTCATCCCGGATGGCAATCAGATGTTCGAGGTGGCCGGCGACCTGACGTTCATGCCAGGCGACGAGGATCGCTTCAACGTCGGGGTAGTACTTGTACAGCGTCGCACGACCGATTCCCGTCTCCTCGGCGATCTGTGACATCGTCACCGACAGCAGTCCATGCTTGGCCACCAGCGCCGCGGTGGCATCGAGGGTCGCATCGCGCACCGCCCGACGGTGCGCATCGATGGTTTCATTCCATAGCTTCGGCATCACCCCAACATACCTGACGTGGCAGCTTTGTCGAGATAAGAGACATCGTGGCTTGATATAGACATTGCGTCTCGATAAAATCGAGCGCCATTATATGTCGATACAGACGATAGAGGAACGGACATGGCCGACCTGCCCCCCTACCCCGGCGCACCGCGCTGGGTGAAAGTGTCGGGGATCGTCGCGATCATTCTGGTCCTGCTGGTTGTCGCTGTGGTCTTCACCGGTATCGGCGGGCCCCACGGTCCCGGCCGGCACATGCCGTCCTCCGGCGTTACAGAAACCGGCGTGCAACAACGATGATTATGGCACCCGGCGTTCGCAAGTTAGCCCTCACTGCGCATGTCACGTCCTCTGTCGGCACGCTCGGCGCAGTCGCAGGCTTCCTGGCTCTCGCCGTCGCCGGCCTGGCAGCCAAGGATTCGCAGATGGTGCGCGCAGCCTATCTCGCGATGGAGTTGACCGCCTGGTATGTCATCGTCCCGTTGGTTCTCGCCTCATTGGTCACCGGGCTTGTCGTGTCGCTGGGCACCAATTGGGGCCTGTTCCGGCACTACTGGGTCGTGGCGAAGCTTCTGCTGAATATTCTTGTCACCGTCGTCCTGCTGCTTCAGCTGAATCTGATTGGCTATCTGTCAGACATCGCAGCAGAGACGACGTTTTCCAGCGTTGATCTTCGGGAACTGAGGATATCACCTGTGATCCACGCCGCGGGAGGGCTGCTCGTGTTGCTCGTGCCTGCGGCGCTGTCGCTATACAAGCCGCGGGGCCTCACCCCGTACGGGTGGCGGAAGCAGCATGATGGGTCGACGGCTCCGCAGCGTTAGAAGCAGCCGCTCCGTCGACACCCGCGCCCGCCGCATCGGAACAAAGTTTTCGCGCTTCCGTTACGCAGCATGTCATGCATTGCACTCTTGCGGATACTTCGGCGGGCGAAGGCAGCTTTTTTCATCTGCTTCGCTGTCGGTTTGCTTCTGTCTGGAGCGCCAACGCGCTGGACCACGACCATCAATTTCCCAAATCGCCGAGTTCAAGCAGTGGCTTGAGAACCAACGCAAAGTGATCGTTAGGAGGCGCCTGTAGCGCGCTCCTCGAATCGAAGAAAGGACACCCCCATGCATCACCTTAGCCCCGAAATGAAAAGCTGCATCGACGAATGCCTGCGCTGCTATTCCGTGTGCCTTTCGACCGCGATGGGCCACTGCCTGGAACTGGGCGGTCAACACACCGAAAAACAACACTTCACGTTGATGATGGCGTGCGCCGAGATCTGCCGGACGTCGGCGCATTTCATGCTCATCGGTTCCGAGCACCACAAGCATACCTGCGGCGAATGCGCGGAGATCTGCAACGAATGTGCGGATGACTGCGAGCGTCTCGGTGACATGCAGGAATGCGTAGAGACCTGCCGTCGCTGTGCAGAGAGTTGCCGGAAAATGGCGGCGTAGATCTCATCAGAGGGCGCCCGGTTCAGACCGCGCGCCCTCGCTACTGCGAATGTCATCTGAAGAACACGAACTTGACCAAGACGGCGATTGCCAGCGCGACAAGGACGAGGAGGATGAAGCCTGCCAAGCCCATTCCCCACATTCCGCCCGACATCATCTGATCCATCATTTTTCGCCTTTATTCCGCGGCCAACTTCACCCGAAAGTCTGCTCTTGGCTCCTCGACCGCACTCCGGATCTGCAACCGCCAGCCCTTGACGATGCCGTAGACGGCGGGAATCACGACGAGCGTCAGGATCGTCGAAGAAATCATGCCGCCGATCATGGGGACGGCGATGCGCTGCATGACCTCCGATCCGGTTCCCGTGCTCCACAGGATCGGCAGGAGGCCCGCCATGATGGCGACGACGGTCATCATCTTCGGGCGCACCCGTTCCACTGCACCGACCATGATCGCCTCATTGAGATCGATCCTAGTCAAACTCCGCTTCTCGGCCGCACATCTGGCCCTCGCTTCGCTCCACGCGTTGTCGAGGTAGATCAGCATGATGACCCCAGTTTCGGCGGCCACGCCGGCGAGCGCGATGAAGCCCACCGCGACCGCGACCGACATGTTGAAGCCCAGCCACCACATCATCCAGATGCCGCCGACGATTGCGAAGGGCAGCGACAGCATGACGATCAGCGTCTCGGTTAGCGCCCGGAAGTTGAGGTAGAGGAGCAGAAAGATGAGCGCGAGTGTTAGCGGCACGACGATCTTAAGCCGCGCCTGGGCACGTTCGAGATATTCGAACTGCCCGCTCCAGGCGACCGAATAACCGGGCGGCAGTTTTACCTCGGCGGCGACGGCCTGTTGCGCCTCGTTGACATAGCCGCCGAGATCACGGCCAGCGATGTCGACGAAGATGTAGACTGCGAGCTGCCCGTTCTCGGTGCGGATCGAGGTCGCGCCGCGCGTGAGTTCGACCTTGGCCACCTCTCCGAGAGGTACGAAGCCGCCGCCAGGCAGTGCGATCTGCACGTCGCGGGCGATCGCACCGGGATCGCTTCTCAGCGCGCGTGGATAGCGCATGGCGACGCCATAGCGTTCGCGGCCTTCGACCGTGGACGTGATCACCTTTGCGCCGAGCGCCATGGAGATCACGTCCTGCACGTCGCCGATCGACAGGCCGTAGCGTCCGAGGGCTGCCCGGTCGGGCACGATGTCGAGATAGTAACCGCCGATCACCCGCTCGGCATAAGCGCTCGACGTGCCCGGCACCGCCCTGAGTACCGC
The DNA here is from genome assembly GCF_055811135.1 of Mesorhizobium sp. WSM4817. Taxonomy (NCBI): domain Bacteria; kingdom Pseudomonadati; phylum Pseudomonadota; class Alphaproteobacteria; order Hyphomicrobiales; family Phyllobacteriaceae; genus Mesorhizobium; species Mesorhizobium sp. WSM4817. The sequence continues at coordinate 97,180 of NZ_JBVVQQ010000016.1, forward strand.
CTCGATCTGGCGCGCGACATTTTCCATCTCGCCGAGGTCGGTGCCGTAGACCTTGACCCCGACGGGCGTGCGTATGCCCGTCGACAGCATGTCGATGCGGGCGCGGATCGGCATCGTCCAGGCATTCGACACACCCGGAAACTGCAGCGCGGTGTCCATCTCGGTTTTCAGACTTTCCGACGTGACCCCTGGCCGCCACTCCGATTTCGGCTTGAGATTGATGATGGTCTCGAACATCTCGGTCGGCGCAGGGTCGGTCGCGGTCTGCGCCCGGCCCGCCTTGCCGAAGACGGATTCCACCTCGGGGAAGGATTTTATAATCCGGTCCTGCATCTGCATCAGTTCGGCCGCCTTCGTGACCGAAATTCCCGGCAAGGTCGTCGGCATGTACATCAACGTTCCCTCGTCGAGGTTCGGCATGAACTCGCTGCCGAGCTGGCGCGCGGGCCAAACCGTCACTCCAAGGGCGACAATGGCGAGCAGGATCGTGAGCGTCTTTGCCCTCAGCACACTGGCAATGATCGGCCGGTAGAGCCCGATAAGCAGCCTGTTGAGCGGATTTCTGTGCTCCGGCACGATGCGGCCGCGCACCAGCATCACCATCAGAGCGGGCACCAGTGTCACCGAGAGCAGCGCTGCGGCCGCCATGGCGAAGGTTTTGGTGAAGGCGAGCGGACCGAACAGACGGCCTTCCTGGCTTTCAAGCGTGAATATCGGCAGGAACGAGACGGTGATGATGAGCAGGCTGAAGAACAGCGCTGGCCCGACCTCGGCTGCAGCCTTGATCAAAACCTCGATGCGGGGCTTGCCCGGAGGCGCCCGTTCCAGGTGCTTGTGCGCGTTCTCGATCATGACGATCGCCGCGTCGATCATCGCCCCGATGGCGATAGCGATGCCACCGAGGCTCATGATATTGGAGCCGAGGCCAAGCAGCTTCATAGCGGCAAAAGCCATCAGGATGCCGACGGGCAGCATGATGATGGCGACCAATGCGCTCCTCACATGAAGCAGGAACACGATGGTGACGAGGGCTACCACGATGCTCTCCTCCACCAGCGTCGACTTCAGAGTCTCGATCGCAGCCTCGATGAGCTTTGAACGATCGTAGACGGGCACGATCTCGGTACCTTCAGGCAGGCTCCTTTCGATCTCAGCGAGACTTTCCTTAGCGTTCTCGATGACGGTGAGCGCGTTCGCGCCGACCCGCTGCAGCACGATGCCGCTCGCGACCTCGCCCTCGCCGTTCAGTTCGGCGATGCCGCGGCGCTCGTCAGGCACAATCTCGACCTTGGCGACGTCGCCGAGCCTGAGCGGCACGCCGCTGACCGACTTCAACGCGATGCTTTCGATGTCGGACGCACTCTTTAGGTAGCCGCGTCCACGCACCATGAATTCGAACTCGGAGATCTCGACCGTGCGGCCGCCCGTGTCCATGTTGCTGGTACGAACCGCTTCGCCGATTTCCGAAAGCGTCACGCCCTGAGCGCGCATCCGCGAGGGATCGATCACGATCGAGTACTGCTTCACGAAACCGCCGACGCTTGCGACCTCGGACACCCCTTCTGCCTTCGAGACTGCGAAGCGGACCACCCAGTCCTGCAGGGAACGGAGTTCCGCGAGGGACAATTCCTTGGCAACGACGGCGTACTGGTAAACCCAGCCGACGCCTGTCGCGTCCGGTCCGAGTGCTGGAGAAACGCCGTCGGGCAGACGGCTGGCGGCCGCGTTCAGATATTCGAGCACCCGGCTCCGCGCCCAATAGGGATCGGTGCCGTCCTCGAAGATCACGTAGACGAAGGATACGCCGAAGAAGGAGAAACCGCGCACCACCTTCGACCGTGGCACGGTCAGCATAGAGGTCGTCAGCGGATAGGTGACCTGGTCCTCGACGACCTGCGGGCCCTGGCCCGGATAATCGGTGAACACGATGACCTGGACGTCGGAGAGGTCCGGTATGGCATCCAGCGGCAAGGTCTTGACCGCATAGACCCCCGCGGCAGCGGCAAGTGCGGTCGCGAAGAATACGAGGATCAGATTTCGGGCCGACCAGGCAATGAGCTTTGCGGTCATGGCTGCGCCTCCGCAGGCGTCAGCGCGCTGAGCGCGGCCTTCAGGTTGCTTTCGGCATCGATCAGGAAGTTAGCCGAGACAACGACCTTTTCGCCTTCGGCAAGGCCCTCCATGATCTCGGCCATACCGTCGCCTCGCATACCGATCTTCACGTCGCGCGGCTCAAAGCTGCCTTCGCCCTTGTCGACGATCACAACCTGGCGGTCCCCCGTGTCGATGACGGCGCTGTCGGGCACGGCCACGACAGGATCAGTGCCGCCCGTCGCGATCTCCACCTCGGCATACATGTTGGCAAGCAGCAGCCCCCCGGGATTGGGGAGTTCTATGCGAATCCTCGCGGTCCGGGTCTGCCCCTGGATTTCAGGGTAGATCAGACCGACCTTGCCTTCGAACACCTTGCCCGGAAGGCTGCGGATGCGGACGGTCGCCTTGTCCCCGATACGAACCGAACTCAACTCGTATTCCGGCACATCGGCCATTACCCAGAGGGTCGAAACATCGGCGATCCGGAACAGGGTCTGGCCTGCCTCCGCCATCATGCCGTCGACGGCCAAGCGCTCCAGGACAACGCCGCTGCGGGGCGCCATCAGCGTAACCGAGATCGGCACCTTCTTCGTCTTCTCGATCTCAGCAATCGCTTCCGCAGGGACGCCGAGATTTTCCAGACGCTGTAGGCTGCCTGCGACCGCGCCTCCACGCACGTCGCCCTTCAGGTCGGCGGCATAAAGCGCACCTGCCGCGGCGATCTCCTTGGCGTAGAACCGCACCAGCGGCTGGCCTTTTTCAATCGCCGTTCCAGTCGTCACGTCAGCCACTTCCTCAAGGAAAGCCTCGGTGCGAGTCGAGACGACGCTGACGCGGCGCTCGTCCAGCGTGACTGTGCCGGGGACCCGGACCGGACGTTTGATCGCGCCTCTGGTGGCCAGCGCTGTCTTCACGCCTGTCCGTTGCAGCTTTCCTGGCGAGACTTTGACGGTGGAGCCGTCATCCGCTTCACCTTCGAAGACGGGAATGTAGTACATCCCCATGGAATCCTTCTTCGGCACAGGAGACGTGTCCGGCAGGCCCATGGGATTGCGGTAGTAGAGGATCTTCCGGTTGCTCGGCGCCACCGCTTCGCCGCCTACCTTCATCTCGGGGCGAAACTCGAAGCTCACATCCTCGCTTGCCAGAACCGCCACGAAATCCCGGCCATCTTCGGTGCGCTTTGGTGTCGACGAATAGGCGGGATCTCCGTCGGGATGGCGGTAGTAGATGACGTGACCAGAGGGAGCCGGATCGGCAGTCGCCGGCTTCGGTTCCGCGTTGAGCGGGCGCCCGATGGTCGTCTCGATCATTTGCACGATGTCCGAGACGGATAGATCATGTTGTCCGGCCGAGTATCCGCCGGCGCCCGCCCCTGCCGTCAATACGGCGAGGGTCAGGAATGAGCCGAACCTTTTCATTGGACGGCCTTGAATTCCAGGCGGCGCTCGACCGTCTCGGTCTCGCCCTGGACCTTGGCGGCAAGCGAGAATCGCCAGCCGCCCGCCATCGTGAGGTTGGTCTTGAAGCAATAGATGCCGGGCTCCTCGGGCGGCAGCGCCTCGACGGGCGTGCTCATCGCCTCCATTCCGTCCGGAGCCATGTCCATTCTGGTGGCGAACACGACGGCGTTGGCCACCGGGGCGCCTGTCCTCTTGTCGAGGAGCCTGACGGCGACGATGGCGCCGCCCCCTTCCTTGATCTCGTTCTCAACGAGCTGGAATTCGTAGTCCTCTTGCGCTGCTTTGGCCGCTTGGGAAGCGACAATGACGGATGCAAGCGCAAGCATCGCGGTGCGAAATACGAGTTTCGACTTCATGATCGATGTTTCCGACTGACAGTGTCCCGCGCTTGCGCACGGCGTGAGCATGACAAACGCCATGCGAACGGTCCGTGCGGCATTGTTCGCACGGGTCCCGGCGCTAAACGCGCCTATTTGCCAGTCAGGCTTTGGGTGGTCTCGGGGGCGGTTCCCCGATAAGCGAGGGTAGGATCAGGTCTCGGCGGTTCAGGAAGTCGTCTCCGACCGGCGCAAGGAGAAGGAAGGAGAGCGTTCCGGCAATGGAGGCGCTGACCAACCCCGACACGCACAAAACGGCCAACGGACAATCCTTGGCGCACTCCGGCACCATTGGCTTGCCGTCCGGGCAGCAAGGCATGTCGTCCTGCATGATGGACAATGTCGGCCCGGCGACAGCAGCGTTCGAAGACGAAGCTCCCAAAGGTGCAAAGGCCAGCCCGAATACGGCCAGCAGCAAGAGCACCCTTCCGAAACCGAACGAATTCGTCATCGATCACATTTTGGCACAGGAAGCCACCGCGCGATAGTGTTTCCGGGATTTGTGACCTTCTTGTGAAACCATGCACACGCGTCGCCTGCACGGCCTGACAGCATATGACGCGCAAGCAATCGGCGTCGCATGGCCCGCGACCAGGAACATAAATTCGATTCGAATATCGATGCAAGAGATGATAGTCTTCTCCTCAGTCCTCGGGAGGACGAAATGCGCGCCATTGCATTTGTTGCCGGCGTGTTGGCGGCTACGCCCTTGACGGCGGCGGAGCAACTGATCTTCTACACTGCTCATTTTCCTGATGCGACGTCGGTCCAGCTTAGCGTCGTGAACGACACTGTCTTTCATGAGAAAGAGTATGACTTTGAGGTGGCTATCGGTCTGGTCGAGACCGACGCGAAAGGTGCGATCAAATATGTGGATCGCGGAAGCCACCATGCACGGATACGGTGCGCGGCACCGGCCTATATCAGCATTGGCACGCGCAAGTACCCGGTAGGTGCTGCCCTGCGCGACCCGCAACGCAGGGATTGGAAGCAAGATCTCTGGACAGCGTTCTGCGCTGTACCTTCGTCGTGAAACCTTCGATGAATCAGCGCCAGCCAGGGGCGCGGTTCCGTTCAGGCCCGCCGTCAACTTGGTGACTCGGGTTGCCGGACGGATGCTGCCGTGCCCGAAGGTTTCTCGCCGCGCCATTGCCGATTTCCGGATATCCGGACGGCGCCAGCATCGGTCGAGGCAAGATACATTTCACGAGGAAGATAGGCCAGGTCTATCGGGAATCGGCGGCCGCTCAGCGCAACCGCGTTCTTCCATATCCAGGGCCCTGTCAGGGTGCCTTTTTGCGTCTGGGTCAACAGCGCCGAAGAGACGACGAGCGAAGCGCCGAGCTCCTTGGTCAGCGATTCCAGTCGCTCCGCGACGTTGACAGCGTCGCCGATGACAGTGAATTCGTCATGGTAACCGCTCTCGAGCACCCCGCCGATGATGGTCCCGTAGTGAAGGCCTATGCCTACCTGAAAGACCGCCCCATCGGGGTCGCTAAGCGGCTTCCATTCGTTCAAGAGCGCAATCAGTTCCACCGCGCAGGCCAGAGCTCGCTCGGCGTCGTCCTCTGCAGCGGTCGGCTGGCCAAACACCGCCATGACGCCATCGCCGATGAACTTGTCGACCGATCCGCCAAACGCAAATATTGTACCTGCGACCAATCGCCGATACTCCGCCAGCACACCAGCCAGTTGCGAAGCGGGGGTCGTCTCGGCGTAGCTGGTAAAGTCCCGCAGGTCGACAAACATGATCGCGGCGGGACGCCGCTTCAAATCAAGGGCGTTACCCGCCTCCTGCAGGTGCGCGACCACGAGAGGAGAGAAAAAACGCGCCAGATTATGCCGCCACCGATCTATCTTCAGTGCCCTTCTGCGGGTTTGGCTGTGATCCACCGCCAGAAGGCAGGTCGAGATCGCGGCAAACCCGAAGCTCAATGCCAGACCGAGATCAAGGTTGAAGAACGCGTCGAGGAACGTCCCAGGCTCGCCAATCTCGTGGCGGAAAGCCATCAAGCCAAGCATTGTCACCCAGGCCGTCAGGACTATCGCCGAGAAGATGATGATTAGGCGACCGCTCAGGTTCATCCCGATATGGCTCAGAAGGATAAACGGGATAACCAGGCCTGCAGTGGTCAAGCCATGATCGCTGGTGATCGGGGTACCGAGTATGTGCTCGTACAACACACAAGCTACGAAGATCGCATCCAGCACCGCGAAGCAGGTGAGCGGCCGCGTCAAGCGGGAAGCCAGAAACATTCCCGTCAAGAACGTGACGACGATTAAGTAGATTGCCGCTATGGCTGCGTAGATTATCGAGTCGCGGCCAGCGCTACCGATAAGGGTGATTGCGACTGCTGCAAATACAGCCACCATTCGAAGGGATATGAAGCGAATACGCAGGTCGCGGCGAAGCTTTCTGGCGATCTCGTTCAAATTAATGAACAGCTGCCTGACGTTGGCGGTGTGAATGTAAGGCAGCACGTTCATTCTCGAGCAGTCTGTGGAATGCTGGCAAGCAAGCCGCAGGCCGTTGCTCACAGCCCGCGGCGGATGGCGTGCATTTACTTGATCGCTATCACAGTCATGCGCCCGTTGACGCGGTCGGCTGCAAACTCGATTGCTTGACCCGCTTTGACCTTCTCGATCATGCCGTCCTCCGCGACGATGAACACCATCGTCATCGCGGGCATGTCGAGATTGGTCAGCGGCTCATGCTTGATCGTCAGCTTCTTCTGTTTGGCGTCGACCTTGACGACTTCGCCCTTCACGTATTCCTGCGCAAGCGCGCTCCCGCCGATGGCGAGCATGAGCGCGAGGGTCGAGAATGCTCTTATCAATATCTTCATGACTGCTTCCTTTGGGATTTTGGGGGTTAGTGGGCGACGGTGATATCGCCCTTCATGCCGGAATCGTAGTGACCCGGGATCAGGCAGGCGAAGCCGAATTCGCCGGCGTTGGCGAACGTCCAGATGATCTCGCCTCTGGCGCCGGGCGCCAGCCGGATCGAATTGGGATCGGCGTGCTCCATCTCGGGGAATTTCTCCATCAGCGCCTTGTGCTCCATGATCCCGTCATGGACGTCCATGACGAATTCGTGGTCGACTTGGCCCTTGTTGACGAACTCCAGGCGAACGGTCTCGCCCTTCTTCACCTTGAGCACGGCCGGCTGGAACAACATTTTTCCATCGTCCTTCTCCGACATCGAGATGTTGATGGTCCGCTTTGCCTTGCCAGCCTGGCCAGGGCTGCCGATCGGCATCGTGGCGGCCTTGTCGCCATGGCCTCCGGCATGCGTTCCACCGGCAAGAGCTGTTCCCGAACTGACCGCCATCAAAACGGCCGCTGCGATTAAATGTTTCATGCTGCACTTTCTCTCATGGTTGAGGTTGAGGGGTTTCGGTTCTCATCCCTGTTTGCCGTGACCGCCGTGCGCTGCCGGGGCCATCGTTTTTGCGTCGCCTGATTTCGTCGGAGCGGGGACATCCCCCTTCCATTCGTAAGCCACGGTTCCCTCCGGATGCTGGTACCATCCCGGATCGGCGTAATCGTTCGAGGCAAGGCCCTCGCGAACCTTCACGACCGAGAACATGCCGCCCATCTCGATGGCGCCGAATTGGCCCCAGCCGGTCATCATCGGGATCGTGTTGTCGGGAAGCGGCATCTCCATCTCGCCCATGTCGGCCATGCCGCGGTCACCCATTGCCATGTATTCGGGCTGGACCCGGCGGATCTTGTCGGTGACCTTCGAGTTGTCGACGCCGATGTACGTGGGCACGTCGTGGCCCATCGCGTTCATTGTGTGGTGCGACTTATGGCAATGGATTGCCCAGTCGCCCTCATATTTGGCTTCGAACTCATATGCCCGCATGGCGCCGACGGGGATGTCGATCGACACCTCCGGCCACCGCGCCTCCGGCCGGACCCAGCCGCCATCAGTACAGGTCACCTCGAAGTCGTAGCCATGCATGTGGATCGGATGATTGGTCATGGTCAGGTTGCCCACGCGGACCCTGACCCGGTCGTTTTTCGCCACTGGAAGATGGCTGATCCCCGGAAAGACGCGGCTGTTCCATGCCCAGAGATTGAAATCCGTCATCTCCATGATGCGCGGGACGTACGACCCCGGTTCGATGTCGAAGGCATTCAGCAGGAACACGAAATCGCGGTCCACGCGCATGAATTTCGGATCTTTGGGATGAATGACGAAGAAGCCCATCATGCCCATGGCCATCTGGACCATTTCGTCGGCGTGCGGGTGATACATGAATGTGCCGCTCTTCACGAGGTCGAACTCGTAGACGAAGGTCTTGCCTTGCGGGATTCCGGGCTGGGTAAGACCGGTCACTCCGTCCATGCCGTTGGGCAGGATCATGCCGTGCCAATGGATCGTCGTGTGCTCCGGCAGCTTGTTTGTTACGAAGATGCGGACTCGATCGCCCTCGACCGCCTCTATGGTCGGGCCGGGAGATTGACCGTTGTAGCCCCAGAGATAGGCAGTCATGCCGGGCGACATCTCGCGCTCGACCGGCTCGGCGATCAGATGGAACTCCTTCACGCCGTTATTCATGCGATGCGGAAGGGTCCAGCCGTTGAGCGTCACGACCGGCTGGTAGTCGGGTCCGCTCGTCGGGAAGATCGGAGGCTGCATGTCTGGGGACTCCATGATTGGGGCGTCGGGCAGCCCCATCGCCGACGTTTTGGTCCATGCAGTGGCGCCGGCGAGCAGGGCTCCCGCGCCTAGCAACTGACGTCTTGAAAGCATTTTCTTCTCCTTTGTTCAGTGGCCTTCGGCGCCCGCTTCGGCTGCTGCCGGTGCGTCGCCACCTCCGGACGAGCTTGCGCCGCCACCGTGGATGGCGGTTCCGAGATTGACGTCGGCCAGCCAGAAATTGCGCTTCGCGTTGAGGGAAAGCATGATCGAGCTGATCTTCGCGCGTGTGTCCGCCAGCAGCTCGAACGTGTTGGTGATCATGCCGTTGTAGGTGAGGAGCGACTCCGCCTCGATCTTTGTTCGCAGCGGCACGACATTGTTCCGATAGTGCCGAGCAATGTCGTAGGTCGAACGATAGGCGTCATAGGCGGATCTGGCCTCCGACCGGATGTTGACCGCCTTTTCCGCGAACCGGTTTGCGGCTTGCATGTAAGCAAGCTCGGCCTTGCGCATGCGGGCCTTGCCGGTATCGAAAATCGGAATGACGAACTCAAGCTCGAGAGTGGGTGAGACACTGGTCTCCGTTCCGCCCTCCTCCGCCTCTTCACGTTCCACCTCCACGCCGGAAAGCAGTTCCAGATCGCTGACGTAGCGCGTCGCCTCGGTCAGACCATAGGATTTCGCCAGCGCGTCCAGCTCTAGTTTCGCGATCTCAAGGTCGACGCGATTTCTTAGCGCCTCCGCCTCGATTGCGCGTTTGGCCTTGGCGCCTTTGGGCAAGGCTGGAAGCATGTTGGGGACTGAGTAATCGACATCCGGTCCCCATAGACCCATCAGCCGGGTGAGCTCTTCCTTGGCGGTGCGGGCGGCGAGCCGCGCCTCCGCCGCCTGACCGGTGATCTCGGCATAGAAGACGTGTTCGCGGGCTTGGCCGGTCTTTGTGAAGGCGCCCGTCTCTCCAAGTTTTTGAGCGAGTTCGGAGGCAGCATCGGCGGCGGCTTGCGCCTTGCTCAGATAGGAAACGCTCTCCCAGGCCGAGACGGCGTTGATCCAGGCCCGCCGCGTGTCCGCGGCCAGTCGTAACGTTTCTTCGGCGGCGCGGAGCTGGGCCTGACGAAAACGTGCATCCGCGACTGCGATGCGCCGCTTGTGAGTCGCCAGCGCAAGGATGTTGCTGACCACCGCTCCTTCAATCGTCCGCACAGGATCGACGCCGATCATGCCGATCGAGATCGTCGGATTGACGAGCATCGATTCCTGCCACATGTCGGCCGCCGACAGGCCGATCTCGGTGTAGGCGGCCTGCAGGCCCTTGTTGTTGAGCAAGGCGACCTGCACCGCGGTGTCCGGACCGATTGTTTTCTTCTGGACGAGGCTTTTCACGCGCTCTGAAACCGTCCGCGCTTCCTCGCTGGATTGCACCCAGACGGTTTTCTTGCCGGTCACGGATTCGGCACGTGCCGCGACTGTCGTGAAACCAGCCATGGGGGCTGAGATGCCATCAAGGGCCCCGCTTGTCGTGCATCCGGCAGCGATCAGCGGGATGGTTACCATCGCAGCTATGGTCAGGGGCCGGCGCTTCATGATCCGGCTCCCGGGTTCGCAGAGGAGCGTTCTTCATTGAGACGCCGCCAATTCTGCGGGTCGACTGGCTCCCGGTGGCTATAGACGACGACCGGATGGTAGTGCGCATCACGGACGCCCATTGCCGGATCGGCCGGATTGAAGGTGGGAAGGATGTCCGGCGGCGTGGTCGCCGCACATCCGGTAACTAACAGCGATGCGAGCATCGCGGAGCTTGCGATTTTCATTGTAGACCTGAAGCATGACGTATGCGTTTGGCCGCGCGGGAACGGATTCCCGACGCTGCGCGCGAACGCCCGAAGAGGGCGCGTCAGTTCAGATGTGTTTGGGGGGCCTTATCAGCGCTGCGTATTCGCCAAGCGGCAAAGTCACGGCAACGACCGACGCAAAGCAGCGGGAGACAACATGCTCCAAGTCAGGGCATTCGACCGGCACCGCATGTGCCGGTGCACAATGGACTTCGCAGGTTTTGTCAGAGGATTGCTTGTCGCCGTGATGATGCTCCGACGTGTCCGCGTCGTCCGCCGTTGCGCCGTGATGGCCCATATCGTGTGCGGGTGTCTCGGCCTGGAGATCCACCCCGGCCTGAATATCCGCCCCGGCATGAAAACCCGTGGCATTGGCTGCGGCGAACAGACCAGGCTGAAGAGCCGACACGACCAGGAACACGACCGCCAGCATTGCTCGGAGCGGTATGCTTCCTAGGATCGTAGTTCGACCAAGAGTCCTCATCGCACCCTTCCGACAATTGTTCGTCTGATTTGTCAAGGTCGCCGCGGCCGCTTTGTTGCATTGCAACCAAAAAGTGAACGCAACGCCTGCTGCGATGTCCGCGATTTCGGTTTTACATCAGGCCCAGCACCGCTCCGGCGACAACCAGATAACGCGAAACCTTCGCGAGGGCGACGATTAAGACAAAGCTCCATAGCGGCTCGCGCAAAACCCCAGCGACCATGGTCAGTGGATCGCCGACGATCGGCATCCAGCTTAACAGGAGCGACCACCTTCCATAACGGCGATACCAGTTCGTGGCGCGGTTGAGCGTCGCGGGACGCAGCGGAAACCAGGGCCTGTCCCGGAAGCGTTCGATCCCTCGACCAAGACCCCAGTTCACCACAGAACCCAGGACGTTGCCCAGGCTGGCGACAAGAACCAGCATTGCGGGCGAGAACGAATCCATGGCGAGGAGCCCTGCAAGGGCGGCCTCCGACTGCGCCGGGAGGATGGTCGCCGCAGCGAAGGCAAGGGCAAACAGGCCGCCGTAGATGGCAAGGATATCCATCTACGTTTCGCCTTGCGGAGCGGGCTTCAGGGTTGCACATCGATTACGACCATCAGTCCGCCACCGCCCTTCTCTTCGACATTGTTGTTGGTCGTATGGTGCCCGATATGGCAATGGATCAGCCATTTTCCGGGCCGACGTGCCCGCCAGACGACATCGTAGCGTTGCCCTGGTCCGACGTTGACTGTGTCGGCAAGGAATCGTGCCGACGCCGGGATGGTCTCGCCGTCGCGGGCGACAACTTCGAAGGGACCGCCGTGGATGTGCATAGGGTGGATAAACCCATTATTGGTGCCGATGAAGCGGACCTTCAGAGTTTCGCCGACCTTCATCCTGATCGTGTCCGTCGACGGATAGGCGCGGCCGTTGATGGTGAAATAATTCGGCTGCCCGCCGTCCATCGGCATCGACGGAAAAGTCAGGCCCTCCCGCATCAGCCATTCCTGAAGCTGGATAACATAGTCGTGGTCTGCCGCAATCTCGTCCTGGGGATTGGCGGGATCGATGATGAGTGCACCGTAGAGTCCGAGCGCCTGCTGGCGATCGACGTGGTCATGCGAGTGATAGAAGTAGGTTCCCGATTGGCCTGCCGTAAATTCGTATCGGTAGCTGCCGCCGGGCGGGATCGGCTCCTGCGTGATCTCGGCCGGGCCGTCCATTTCGTTCGGCAGGATCAACCCGTGCCAATGGATGGTCGTACTCTCCGGCAGGCGATTCGTGACGTTGATGCGCACCCGGTCGCCTTGCCGGATATGCAGCCGTGGGCCGGGAACCTGGCCGTTGATCGCATAGGCGTCGACTTTCACGTCCGGCAAGATCGCCCAGCGGATGACCGAGGTTTCCAGGTCGAACACCTTTACCCCGTTCTCCATCCTGGCTTCCAGTTCCCGGTCGCCGCGAACCTCCAAGCCATGGCTGGCCGTGATCAGGCGAGGATGCACGGCGGCCATGTCCAGCATCGCTGCAGCCGGCGTGTCGCGGTCCATGATCATGCCGGGCGGCATGATGGCGCCGCCTACGTCTCGCGCGCTGAGGGTGAGGTTCACCCAGTTGGCCGGAGCGATCATGCCGAGCGCCAGCGCGAGTACGGACACGCCGCCGAAGGCCGCGAGTTGCGGCACAGTTGCATCCGGTTCCATACCGTTGTGACCGCCATGCGAACCACGCAACCCTCCTCCCCCATCGCCGTGGGAGGAGCCATGGCCGGATCCATGATGGCCAGGCCCGGGATTGCCGCCTGGGTTGGCATGTCTGGGCTTGGCATGTTCATCGAGGCGCGCGTAAGCGTGTTGCCCCACCATCCCGGCTTTCGCGCCGCTATGTGCGTGCTCGCGCCTGCCTTCCCTTGCCTTGTCGAGCTCCGGTTCGCGTTCGGTCATCAGCCCGTGCTTCAGTCCACGGGCCACCATCCATATGTTGGCGGGATATGCGGTGACGAATCCAACGATCACGCCGAACGACATCACGCCCCAGAACAGGAGCTCGGTCGGTTCCATGGCCCGCATGTCGCTGCCCATCATCAGGAAGCTCATGATCGGCGCCATGCCCGCCATCATGAAATTCATGCTGATGAATTCCGGCATGAAGCTCTTGCGGACATTCTCCCAGTAGGTGCCGCCCATCATCGATTTCATGAACAGCGACTGGAAGATGAACAGGCCGAATGCGAAACCGGCAACGTACTCGACAACAAGATCGATCCACATCGGCAGCCCGAGAGCGGCGGTGATTGCCGCAGCAAGGATGATCCCGGTGGCGTCTCCGGCGACGCAGTGGATCGTCGAGCCGACGCCTTGCTTCCAGAGCGGTTTGGTGAACGCCTCATGTTCGCCTGGCCGAGGCTCCTTGTCGGCCAGCACGTAGATCAGCAGCCCCAGCGGCCCCATATAAAGCGTGACCAGGATGAAACCCCATTTCATCACCACGGGTTCGGGGTTGTTGCGGAACTGGTCCCACGCAACATAGGCCGTGCTCAGGCCCGCCAGAACGAACCAGACTGCGAGGAAGTAGTCGACGGGCTGTACGAACATTGCAGGATTCCTGTCGATTGTCGTCAATGTCACCTAGTCCGGCATCGGGTGAAGTCGATGCCTTGCCTACTGCCGTTTCTCCCTGAACTTGGCGTGGCAGTTCGTGCAGTTCTGCAGCATCAGATGGAATACGTGTTCGGCTGGGATCTTCGAAGGATCGGAATCGGCCGCGCCGCCAGCCCGTTTTCCGAGCAGGCTGCTGCCCATTGCCATTCCGGGTTTCATCCTCATGGCTTCCGTAATGCCTTCGGGCGCATCGTCAGCCGCATCTGACAGCGCCGCAGCCAGGCTTTCGAGATGGCGAGCGAGCGCGGCGAATTCTTCTTGGGACTGACCGATATCCGCCTTAGCGGCCGAGGGTTCGCCAAGCGAGCCCGCTGGAAATGCGTCCACCATGGCACTCCCGGACCGGCGGCGAATGGTTTCGGTTGCCGCCTTGAAGGCTGCGGCATCGTAGGCCACCTTGCCGGCAAAAATTTCGGAGATGGTCTTGGCGGCGCTCGCCATCGCCTTCATCGACGCTTGGCGCTCGGCGACGACTGGGGCGACGGCTGTCTTCGGGAGCGCCGTCCCGGCGGCGATCCCGGCGATGACAAGGACTGCTGCAATGATGGGGACGCGCCTCACTGAACCGTGCCGTGTCCAGCAAGCCCGTCGATGATCGGGCAATCAGGTCGGTCATCGCCGTTGCAATGGTCGGCCAGATGCCGAAGCATGTCCCGCAGCCCGGCGAGTTCCGCAAGTTTCCGGTCGATTTCGGCGAGCTTGGCTTCCGCTATGGCCTTCACATCCGCGCTCTCGCGCTCCTTGTCGCGGTAGAGCGAAAGGAGTTGTCGGCATTCCTCCACAGAGAAGCCAAGGCTTCGGGACCGCTGCAGGAAGCGCAGGCGATGCACGTCGGCCGTCGAATAATCCCTGTACCCTTTTCGGCACGATCAGGCCTAAGAAGACCGATGTCTTCGTAGTATCGGATGGTCTTTGGCGGCAGGCCGGACTTTTCTGCGGCAGTTCCTATGTTCATGGTCTGACCTCAAAGCTTCAAGGAACGAAGTCGCAGCGCGTTTCCGATCACGGAAACCGACGAAAGGCTCATTGCCGCTGCCGCGATCATCGGTGACAGCAGCGTGCCGAAGATCGGGTAGAGGATGCCCGCCGCTACCGGCACGCCGAGTGCGTTGTAGACGAAGGCGAAGAACAGGTTCTGCTTGATGTTACGGATCGTCGCCTGCGACAGCCGCCGCGCCCGGACGATGCCGTTGAGGTCGCCCTTGACCAGCGTGATGCCGGCGCTCTCGACCGCAACATCGGCGCCGGTTCCCATGGCGATGCCGACATCGGCCGCCGCCAGCGCCGGTGCGTCGTTGACGCCGTCGCCGGCCATCGCGACGCCCGCGCCCTTCGCATGCAGTTCGTCGATCAGCGCCTTCTTGCTCTCCGGCAGCATGTCGGCGCGCACCTCGTCGATGCCGAGCTTCGCCGCCACCGCTTTCGCTGTGCGCTCGTTGTCGCCCGTCGCCATGATGATCCTGAGTCCGCTGTCATGCAGGGCGCGGATCGCTTCCACCGTCGTCGCCTTGATCGGATCGGCCACGGCGACGAAACCGGCAAGCCTGCCGTCGGCCGCGACGAACATCACCGTCTTGCCGTCGGAACGCAGCGCGTCGGCACGCTCCTTCGCCACCTCCAGGCCGATGCCCAGATCGTCCATCAGCGCCTGATTGCCGAGCGAAACGGCGCGGCCCTTGACCGTTCCCGTGACGCCCTTGCCCGTGACGGCCTCGAAATCCGCTGCGTCTTCGACGGTCGCGCCGCGCTCCCGCGCGCCATCGACGATCGCCTCGGCAAGCGGGTGCTCCGAACCCTTCTCTAGGCTGGCGGCAAGGCCGAGAAGTTCGGCCTCGTCAAAGCCATCGAACCCGACAACGTCGGTCAACTTGGGCTTGCCCTCGGTCAGCGTGCCGGTCTTGTCGACGATCAGCGTGTCGACCTTGGAGAAGCGCTCCAGCGCTTCGGCCTCCTTGATCAGCACGCCAGCCTGCGCGCCGCGTCCCGTGGCGGTCATAATCGACATTGGCGTCGCTAACCCAAGCGCGCAGGGACAGGCGATGATCAGCACCGAGACGGCCGAAACGATGGCGAAGACCATGCTCGGCTGAGGCCCATAGATGGCCCAGACGATGAAGGCGACGATGGCGACCAGAACGACAGTAGGCACGAAGTAATAGGAGACGCGGTCGGCAAGTCCCTGGATGGGCGCTCTGCTGCGCTGCGCCTTGGCAACCATTTCGACGATGCGCGACAGCATCGTATCGGCGCCGACCTTTTCGGCGCGCATGACCAGCGTTCCGTTCTTGTTGAGCGTGCCGCCGGTCACAAAGTCGCCTTGCGTCTTCTCGACGGGGACAGGTTCGCCGCTCAGCATCGATTCGTCGACCGAGGAGCGGCCTTCGAGCACCGTGCCGTCGACCGGCACACTGTCGCCGGGCCGCACGCGGAGCCGCTCGCCGGCCTGCACTTCCTCGAGCGGCACATCCGTCTCAGAACCGTCCGCCCCGATCCGCCGTGCCGTCTTCGGCGCCAGGTCGAGCAGTGCGCGGATGGCGGAGCCAGTGCGCTCCCTTGCCTTCAACTCCAGCACCTGGCCGAGAAAGACCAGCGCAACGATCACCGCGGCTGCCTCGAAATAGACCGGGACCGTGCCGCCATGGCCGCGGAACTGGTGCGGGAAGATATCCGGGAACAACGTCGCCACGACGCTGTAGACATACGCCGTGCCGACGCCGATCGAGATCAGCGTCCACATGTTCGGACTGCGGTTGACGATCGACTCCCAGCCGCGATGGAAGAAGGGGGTGGCCGCCCAGAGCACCACCGGCGTCGCCAGCGCCAACTCGATCCAGGCTGCCGGCCGCTCACCCAGCCAGTCGCGGAACGGCAGGCCCAGCATCGGTCCCATGGTGATCAGAAGCAGCGGGATCGACAGGACGGCACTTACCCAAAAGCGGCGGGTGAAATCGACCAGCTCCGGATTGGGACCTTCGTCGCCGGTCGGCACACCCATCGGCTCCAGCGCCATGCCGCAGATCGGGCAAGCGCCGGGCTTGTCGCGGACGACCTCGGGATGCATCGGGCAGGTATATTGCGTGCCCTTCGGCATCGGTTCCGGCGCCGGCTGGCCGCTCAGATATTTTCCGGGGTCGGCGTCGAACTTGGCCTTGCAACCAGGCGAGCAGAAGTAGAAACCCTTAGCTTCGTGGCGCACGAAGTGTTTTGCCGTGGCCCGCTCGACTTTCATGCCGCAAACCGGATCGGTCGCCGTCAGAAAGGCTTCCGGCTCCTTCAAGAATTTCGTCCGGCAGCCTTCCGAACAGAAATGATAATTGTGGCCGTTGAAGGTCGCCGACGGCTTTCCCGCCGCCGTATCGACTGTCATGCCGCACACAGGGTCGCGGGTGACGGCGACCGACGTAGCAGCCGGCGGGCGTGAGGAACAGCACGAGCCATGGGAGGCGCCAGCGTGGGCGGCATCATGGTGATGGTTGGTCATGGAGCACTCCTAAACAGGCAACTCCGCTACCTACTACGGTTTCCAGTTACTGGAAGGTCAAGTGGTTTTCTGCGAAATTATTCCGCCTTCTGCTGCCACGGCCCGCGTCTCCGAGGTTTGCCGCAGGGGGCTGCAGCTTTCGCTTACACTGAGGTTTCGAGATAGACGTCTCTTCGCTCGCCGCTGAGCGTTGGAATCGCCGGCGCTAGGCGGCGACCCTGACAGGCTCGAAATCTATATCGAGAACCGCCTCGAGCTGCCGGTCCATGAAACGCTCCGGTATGCTCTTTACCAGCAAGTTGCGTAGCGGGACGACAAGCGCGTTCTTCGATTGCGCAACTTTGGCATAGAGGCGTGATTCAGCCGCGACCCTATGTGCCCTGTCGAGACGGCGTTTGTCATACTCGCGGATGGCCAGGTCGGTCGGAAGCCGCCCGAACAACGCTGCAAGAACGGCCGCGTCTTCGATCGCAAGTCCGGCTCCTTGTCCCAGATCGGGCGTCACCGCATGCGCGGCGTCGCCAAGCAAAACCGCCCTTCCGTGCGTAAACGACGGCATTGGATCGAGATCGAGTATATCCGTCCAGATCAGCGCGTCCGCCGGTGTCCGATCAAGGACCTCCGGGACTGGCTCGTGAAATCCGGAAAACATCGCCTGCACTTCTGCAAGATCGGCCTGAGCCAGCTTGGGGTCGTCCCGGTGATTCGCGCCACAGCAAGCAAACCAGTAGACCCTTTCGCCGGGGATCGCGGCCAGGCCGATGCGTTTTCCGGCCCCCCAGCTTTCGGTAAGACGCGTCGGGTCCATTCCTTGCGGGAAACCGGGCGCGATTGCGCGCCAGCAGGTGTAGCGGGCGAAATGCTCGCGCGACTGCGGAAACAGCGCCCTACGAACCGCGGAGTGAATGCCATCGCAAGCGAGCACCAGCTCGCTTTGCACAATCTCCCCATTTGCGAAGCGCAGGGCAATATTCTTACCAACCTGCCGTGCATTCACGCATTCCATGTCGGTGCGGATGACAGAACGCGGTAGTCCGAAAGAAGGGCCTTGTGGAGATCGCCACGGTGCAGCACGGCCATGCTGAGGTGACCATATTGCTGACTGAAGCGCTGAAAATCCGTGGATTGGAGAACTTGTCCCTTGTCGTCGAGAAGGTCGAGTCTGTGTATTGGCTGCGCCTCGGTCACAACCGCTTCATATAGGCCGAGCGTACGAAGGGCACGAAGCGCATTGGCGCTGAGACTGAGACCCGCACCGAGTGGTTTCAGCTCGCTCGCCTGCTCGTAAATCTCGGTCTCCCATCCGAGGAGGCGCAGGCCCTTGGCAACTGCAAGTCCGGCGATGCCTGCACCAATGATGACTGCGCGCATGTTCACGCTCCCTTTCGCCTTTGCCACGCGGCAAAACACTTTGCGAGACCAAAGTGTTCCCGAGGAAACATGCGGCTAACGCCTTCTCCAATTTCACTCGAAGGGAGGTCTGCGGTGTGGCGTAACCGACGCCCTGGAGCTCTGATGATCGCGTCCGAGATTCGCGAAACCGTGTTACAGGCGTTAAATAACTTCGCATGGACAGGGATATGAGCCAGACGCAGAGTTCCGCCGGCGGTTCGGCTACGGTGGCATTCATCGATCTTGCGGGCTTTAGCGCCATCGCGGACGTTTATGGAGATGCAGCGGCAATCGATGTGCTCGAGATTTTCGAGAGCATGGTCCGCGAGGCGCTTGCTGGCTACGAGCCTCCGATCAAGTGGATCGGAGATGAAGAGCGATGCTCTCGTTTCCGGAGCCAGAGTTAGCGATCCAGGCGCTTGGAACGCTGTTGCAGGCATGCCGGGAAGAACCGCGCCTTCCGCTCACCCGGTCGGCGCTGAACCATGGACCGGTCATCCGCAGGGCAGGTGATCTGTTTGGATCGACCGTCAACATAGCGGCACGTATTGCTGCGCTTGCGTCCCCCGGTCAATTGCTTGCGACTCAACCCATTGCCGACGCCGCTGCCGCCAAAGGCATCTTGGTGCGGGATCTTGGAGAGGTGGCGCTGCGGTCGGTAGCTGATGAAATCCCTCTTTACGAGATCGAACTTGCCCACTCGCCTGACCCGGCCTGGATCGATCCAGTGTGCAAGATGCATGCTCCGTATGCATCCTATCGACGGGCCGCCCCAGAAGGGCCATGGTTTTGTTCGCCGCGTTGTGAAGAGGCATATCGGAGGTCGCCGCAGGCCTATCCACTGGCTCGATGACACGGCTCCCCTAGCTGCCCTGGCGCCCCCTCTCAGTCTATACTCATTGCGCAGGTGAGATATGCTACGGTGCCGGAAGTCGCCGCAGCATGATCCGCTGCCACAAGTGGCACATTGGTGCCGATGAAGCGCACTTTCAGAGTTTCGCCGACTTTCATCCTGATCGTGTCCGTCGAAGGATAGGCGCGGCCGTTGATGGTGAAATAATTCGGCTGTCCGCCGGCGGAAACCACGCGACGATCCTTCCAGCTGCTGGAAGTTCAAGAGTTGCCGTCTAGCCATGGCCATCCGTCGTTTCCAAGAAAGACACGGAGAATGGGTTCCATGGGCGTTCTCTGCTACTTGACTCTCAGCCTTTTTCGCGGCAGGTTTCGATCAATAGGTCAGACCAATTTACCGATCCGGGATCAGCCAGATGATTCCGTTGAAGTAGAACTGGGTAACAATGCCGATCCAGGCCGTTGAACCGCGTCGACTTTACCGACAGATCGCCGATCAGCTCAGGCAGCTGATCGACGCGGGTGAGTTCGCAGTCGGCGATCGGCTGCCGACCGAGCGCGAGCTGGCTGATCAGCTTGGCATCTCCCGCCCGACCGTCCGTGAAGCGCTGATCGCGCTCGAGGTCGAGGGGCGGATACGCATTCGCGTCGGCTCGGGCATCTACGTCACCGAACCGCCGCGCGCCGAAATTTTGACGGCAGAAATGGATGAAGGCCCGTTCGAGCTGTTGCGGGCACGCGAGTTCATCGAAGGGGCGATCGCCGCCGAAGCCGCCCTCCATGCTCGGCCGATCGACATCGAACATATGGACGACGTGCTGCGCCGCATGGAGGACATACCTCGCCCGACCAGGATGACGATCGCGCTCGACCGCGAGTTCCATACGATGGTGGCGGGCATTCTCGGAAACGCCGTGCTGGTGCGCTGCATTGGCGAGCTCTTCGACCAGCGCATGAACCCATATTTCGAACGCCTGTCGAGCTATTTCGAGAACAGGGAGTCCTGGCGGGCCGCCGCGGAGGAGCATCGCGCGGTGCGCGAGGCGATCGCGGCGCGCGACCCTGAACGGGCAAAGGCCGCCATGCAAGAACATCTGCGTCAGTCGCAACTGAGATTCTCACGCAATTTCGGTGAGAAATCCGCGGCCAGGGAGGTCGCGGGATAGGAGTCAGCCGACCGGGAGGGTCCTGTCGGCACCGTCAATCCATTCACAGGGAGGAATATGATGTTGAGGAAATACGCCGTTCTGCTCGGCACGATCGCCGCAATCGCTCTGCCCATGGCTTCGGCCTCTGCACAAACCGCGCTGAAATGGGCCCATGTCTACGAAACGTCCGAACCCTTCCACACGGAGTCGGTGTGGGCGGCGGAAGAGATCAAGAAGCGCACCGACGGCCGCTATACGATCGACGTCTTCCCGGCCTCGCAGCTCGGCAAGGAAGCCGACATCAACCAGGGGCTGACCCTCGGCACGGTCGACATCATCATCTCCGGATCGAGCTTCGCCGCCCGCGAATACCCGCCGATCGGCGTGACCTACTTCCCGTTCACTTTCCGCGACGCGGATCACCTGCTCGCTTACACCAAGAGCGACAAATACAAGGAGTTGACCGCCGGCTTCGAAGAGGCCTCCGGCCATCACATCACCGCGACCACCTACTACGGCACGCGTCACACGACCTCCAACCGGCCCATCGAGAAATGCGCCGACATGCAGGGCCTGAAGATCCGCGTGCCTGATGTGCCGGCCTATCTCGCCATGCCGCGCGCCTGCGGCGCCAACACCGCGCCGATCGCCTTCGCCGAGGTCTATCTCGCCTTGCAGCAGGGTACGGTGGAAGCGCAGGAAAACCCGCTGACGACGATCGACGCCAAAAAATTCTACGAAGTGCAAAAGCACATTATCCTGACCGGGCACATCGTCGATCATCTCAACACGCTCGTGTCGCAATCGCGCTGGTCGCAATTGTCGGACGAGGACAAGGCGATCTTCACCGAGGTGATGCAGGAAGCCGCCGCGCGAGCGACCAAGATCATCGTCGATCGCGAGAAGGCTCTGGTTGAAATCTTCAAGGAGCGCGGTCTCACCGTCACCGAAGTCGATCGCGCCGATTTCGAAAAGAACGTGATGGAGAAGGTGACGTTCGACGAGTTCGGCTACCGCAAGGAGGATTGGGAGGCGATCCGCGCCGTCAAGTAACCCGCATCGATCCGGGCCCGGCGCGGCAAGCGCGTCGGGTCTGTCGAGCCCGCTGTCCAACAGTGCCCGGAGCTTGCCGATGACCCAAGAGGTCCACACCCAGGTTACAGCAGAAGAACTGGCGCATGCCTTCGAGGAAGAAGCGCCGCCCATCGATCTGTCGCGATACGCGGTGGAGGACTGGGTCACGCTCGCCGTGTTCTGGGGCATGTCGTTCTGCGTGTTCCTGCAGTTCTTCACGCGCTACGTCATGAACAACAGTTTTGCCTGGACCGAGGAGATCGCCATCAACTGCCTCGTCGTCGTGGTCTTCCTGGGCTCGGTGATGTGCACGCGCACCACGCGCCACATCCACGTCGACGTGCTCTATCACTATCTCCCCGCTGGGGCGGGGCGCTACCTGGCGCTCGCGGTCAATGTGATTACCATTTGCTTCTTCGCCTACATGTCCTGGCTCCTCTGGCGCTATGTCGGGATCGTCCACCGCGAACGGATGGTCACCATCAACCTGCCGCGCAACGTCGTCTTCGACGCCGTCTTCGCCGGTTTCGTGCTGATGATGCTGCGCGCCATCCAGGTCTTCATCGGCAACATTCGCCGCGGCTACTCGGCGCTGGAGCGCCCCGCCGCATTCGACGGATTGGGGGAATAGGCCATGCTGCTTCTGATCGGAGCCTTTCTCGTCCTGATGCTGGTCGGCGTTCCTGTCGCTGTGTCGATGGCGGTGTCGTCGCTGCTCTATCTCGTCTTCTATGGCGTGGCGCCCGACATCATCGCCGCGCAGCGCATGATCGCCGGTGTCGAGAGCTTTCCGCTGCTTGCCGTGCCGTTCTTCATCTTCGCCGGCAACCTCATGAACATTGCCGGTGTCACCGGGCGGATCTATTCCTTCGCGCTGGCGCTTGTCGGCTGGATGAAGGGCGGCCTCGCGCAGGTGAACATCATCGGATCGGTGGTCTTCGCCGGCATGTCGGGGGCTGCCCTTGCCGATGCCGCCGGCATCGGCACCATCGAGATCAAGGCCATGCGCGACCATGGTTATCCCGTGGAGGCCGCGGTCGGCGTCACCGCCGCCTCCTCGACGCTCGGCCCGATCTTCCCGCCGTCGCTGCCCTTCGTCATCTACGGCATGATGGCCAACGTCTCGATCGGCGCGCTGTTCATGGCCGGCATCCTGCCCGGCGTCGTCATGACGGCGCTGATGATGGTGACGGTCGCGATCTTCGCCCACCGCCGGGGCTGGGGTTCGGACACACCGTTCAAACTGAACCGGCTCGCCGCCGCCTCGATCGAGGTCGCCGTCGTGTGCTGCTTTCCGCTGGCCGTCTATGTCCTTGTCCAGATGGGACTGTCGCTCAACATCGCCGTTGGCATCGCGCTCGTCGTCCTGATCGCCTGCGACTGGTATTTCGACTTTTCCGCCGTCATGGCGCTGATGACGCCGATCATCCTGATCGGCGGCATGACCATGGGCTGGTTCACCCCGACCGAAGCGGCCATGGCCGCCGTCATCTGGTCGTTGTTTCTCGGGCTTGTGCGTTATCGGACGATGACACTTTCAGCCCTCGCCAAGGCCAGTTTCGACACGATCGAGACGACGGCGTCGGTCCTTTTCATCGTCACCGCAGCGTCGATCTTCGCTTGGTTGCTCACGGTCAGCCAGGCGGCGCAGCTGTTCTCGGTCTTCATCACATCGCTGACCGAAAACAAATGGGTGTTCCTGATCCTGGTCAACGTCCTGATGCTGGTCGTCGGTTGTTTTCTCGACACGATCGCCGCCATCACGATCCTTGTGCCGATCCTCCTGCCGATCGTGGTTCTCTACGGCATCGATCCGGTGCATTTCGGTCTGATCATGACGCTCAATCTGATGATCGGTCTGCTCCATCCGCCGCTCGGCATGGTGCTGTTCGTCCTCTCGCGGGTCGCAAAACTGTCGGTCGAGCGTACCACCATGGCAATTCTGCCGTGGCTCGTGCCGCTGATCGTCGCGCTGATCCTGATCACCTTCGTCCCCGCCATCACGCTGTGGCTGCCGACGCAAATGGGGCTGATCCGTTGATCGACAGTCCAATCGCCGCAACGCTTTTTGGCCCTGAGGATCTGCGCGTCGTCGAGCATCCGCTCGGCCCCCTCGCGCCCGGAATGGTGCGCGTGCGCTTCGGCGCCGGCGGCATCTGCGGTTCCGACCTGCACTATTTCCGCCATGCGCGGACCGGCGATTTTGTCGTCACATCGCCGCTCGTGCTCGGTCACGAGGTCGCCGGAGAGATCGTCGAAATCAACGCGGACGCGCCAGGACTTGCCGTCGGTGATCGCGTGGCGGTCAACCCGTCGCGCTGGTGCGGACAATGCGCCCGATGCGCAGAGGGCCGCGCCAATCTCTGTGAAAACATCTATTTCATGGGCTCGGCGTCGAAAACGCCGCACATGCAAGGCGGTTTTGCCAGCGTGTTCGATGCCACGCCGGCGCAATGTGTCAAGGTTCCGCATGCGGTCGCCTACAAGGCGGCGGCGCTCGCCGAACCGCTCGCCGTCAGCCTGCATGCCGTGGCGCGGGCCGGCGACATTGCCGGCCGCAACGTCATCCTGATCGGCGCCGGCCCCATCGGGCTCCTGACCATGCTCGCCGCCAGGCTCAAGGGTTGTGGCGAGCTCACCGTCGCCGACATAGCCGAGGCGCCGCTCGCCTTCGCCAGCAAACTTGGAGCAAACAGGACGATCAACCTGTTCGGCGGCGACGACGAACTCAAGGCGCTCGCGGCCGACAAGATGATCGATGTCGCGTTCGAGATTTCAGGCACCGCCGCGGGTCTCGCAGCGGCAATCGCCAGCGTCCGGCGCGGCGGCACGGTCGTTCAGGTCGGCAATCTGCCGGGTGGTCAGATCCCGGTGGCCGCCAATGCGGTGATGGCCAAGGAAATCAATCTGAACGGCACGTTTCGTTTCGGCGCGGAATTCAACGAGGCGGTCGACCTCATCGTCAGCGGGGATATAGATGTCCTGAAGCTGGTGACCGCCGAACGCCCCCTCTCCACGGCCTACGATGCGTTTGCCCTGGCCGCCGACCGCACGCAGAGCGTCAAGGTGGTGCTGACCGCCGACTGAGGCGTTTTTCCCGGCGCCTCCCAACTGTATCAACCGTTCCAGTCTCAGCCTGCCGGCCCGGTTTCCTTCCTGTCGGCCTGCTTGCGCGCCCGCGCAAACTGCAGCCCGGCGACGCCGGCCGTCGCAGCGAGCGCCAGGCCGATCGGAATGAGGCTCGAGGGCTGGTCGGCCTTTCTGAGCACCGCCACCACGTCATACCCGACATCCAGCCCGATGCGCTTGGCGTAGGATCCGAAATCGACATTGCTGATCATCAGCGCGTCGCCCGCTTGCGTGATGGTAAGGCCGATGCCGCGCAGCCGCTCCAGCGGCTCGCCCGGCTCGCCAAGCGGCACGTTGACCGTCTTGCGGACATCCTCGCCCATGAGGTCGACACCCTCGACGACGAAATTGATGCGGCCATCGGCCGGCGTCTGAGCCACCGCCGACAGGAACTCGCTCGCCGGCAACTCCTCGTAAGGCGGCGACACCTGGTTGAGCCACCAGTCCGGCCGAAACAGCGTGAAGCAGATGAGCAGCAGCGCCGCACTTTCCCACAGGCGGCTTTTGGTCACGAACCAGTTCATGGTCGCGGCCGAAAACAGCAGGATGGCGATCAACGAGACCGTTGCCACCCAGATCGTCTGCGGCCAGGTGTCGACTCCGATCAGCAGGATCGCCGGATTGAAGATGAAAACAAACGGCAGGATCGCAGTGCGCAGCGAATAGAGCGCGCCCTGGAAACCGGTGGCGATCGGATCCTCCTTGGAAATCGCCGCCGCCGCAAACGCTGCCAGCCCGACGGGCGGGGTGATGTCGGCCATGATGCCGAAGTAGAAGACGAACAGGTGGACCGCGATCAGTGGGATTGGCAGTCCGGCCTGCGCGCCGAGATCGACCACGACCGGGGCCATCAGCGTGGCGACCAGAATGTAGTTTGCCGTGGTCGGGATGCCCATGCCGAGCACAAGGCTGATCGCGGCGATGAGGATCAGCATCAGGATGACATTGCCGCCGGAGATGAACTCGACGAGTTCCGTCATCATCAGGCCGAGACCGGTCAGCGTGATCGTGCCGACGACGATGCCGGCGGTGGCCGTGGCGATACCGATGCCGATCATGTTGCGGGCGCCGAGCGCCAGCCCGTCGATCAGATCGTCCCAGGCAGCCCGCACTGAGGCGGCGAGATTTTCTTTACGGAACACCGCCATCAGCGGCTTGCGGGTGGCGACGATCCCGAGGATTGAAACGGTCGCCCAGAACGCCGAAAGGCCGGGCGACATCTGCTCGACCATCAGGCACCACAGAAGCACCGCGATCGGGATGAGGAAGTCGAGCCCGGTCCGGGTGACGTCCCAGGCGCGCGGCAGTTCCAGGATTGGCGCGTTCGGATCGTCGAGCGCGAGATCCGGATAGCGCGAGGAATACCAGACCGAGGCGACGTAGAGAGCGACGCCGGCGATTGCGAGCACCGGCGGCGCGGCCCCACCGAAGACAGCCTGGATAGCAACAATGCCGTAATAGACGATACAGACGGCGAGAACGCTGCCCGACAGTCCCAGTCCCATCCGCAGCATCCGTTCTCTTGCCGGCGTCGGACGCTGCGGGATCGTCTTCAGGCCCATCTTTATCGCTTCGAGATGAACCATGTAGAGCAGCGCGATATAGGAGAAGACCGCCGGCAGCAGCGCGTGCTTGACGATCTCCGAATAGGGAATGCCGACATATTCGACCATCAGGAAGGCGGCCGCGCCCATGACCGGCGGCATGATCTGGCCGTTGATCGAGGCTGAAGCCTCGATGGCGCCCGCCTTGACGCCGGAAAGGCCGGTGCGCTTCATCAGCGGGATGGTGAAGATGCCGCCTGAAACCACGTTGGAGACGGACGAGCCGGACACGACGCCGTTGAGAGCCGATGAGACCACGGCGACTTTCGCCGGGCCGCCGCGCAGGTGGCCGAGCAGCGCGATGGAAATCTGCATCATCCAGTTGCCGGCGCCTGCCTTTTCCAGAAGCGTGCCGAACAGGACGAACAGAAAGACGAAACTCGTCGACACGCCAAGTGCAATCCCGAAGACGCCTTCGGTCGTCAGCCATTGATGGTTGAGAAACTTGGTGAGCGATGCGCCGCGATGCTGAATCACGTCCGGCATGTACTGGCCGGCAAAGGTGTAGAAGATGAAGGTACAGGCCACGACAACCATCGGCAGGCCGAGCGCACGGCGCGTCGCCTCGAGCAACAACAGGATGCCAACGGTGCCGGTCACCAGATCGAGCGTGGTCGGCTGGCCCGGCCGTCCGGAAAGCACGACGTAAAAGAGAAAAAGGTAGGCGCCGGCAAATCCGCCGACCACGGCCAGCACCCAGTCGAGCAGCGGCACGTGATCGCGGGGCGAGGATCTTAGCGCCGGATAGGCGAGAAAGGTCAAGAACAGCGCAAAGCCGAGATGGATGGCGCGCGCTTCCGTGTCGTTGAGGATGCCGAAGCCGAACACGAACGGCAAAGGCGAAGCGTACCAGAGCTGGAAAAGCGACCACGCGACTGCAACCCACAGCAGGATTCGCCCGACCGTTCCAGCCGGATGCCGGCCACCCGTGTCGGCCTCCGCGACAAGTTGTTCGAGCTCTTCGAGATCGACGCCGGCCGGTTGTGCCTTCACTTCGCTCATGACGTCGTCTCCTGTTGCGGATGGCCCCGGCGGATCAGCTGGACCCGCCGGCCCGTCGTCAGGTCACGAAGCCTACTTCAACCAGCCCTTCTCCTTGAAGTATTTTTCAGCGCCCGGATGCAGCGGCGCGGAATTTCCTTCCGCTACCATCTTGGCGGGATCGAGATTGGCGAAGGCCGGATGCAGCGACTTGAACTCGTCGAAGTTCTCGAACACCGCCCTGGTCAATTGATAGACGCTCTCATCGGGAACCTTGGCCGAAGTGACCAACGTGGCGAGCACGCCGAAAGTCCCGGTATCGTCGGGATTGTTCGCGTAGAGTCCGCCCGGAATGATCGCCTTGGCGTAGTACGGATTCTCGGCGACAAGCTTGTCCACGACTTCTCCAGTCAACGGCACCAGCTTGGCGGCGCAGGTGGTCGTCGGATCCTGGATGTTCGCTGAAGGATGGCCGACGCCGTAGAAGAACCCGTCGATCTTGCCGTCGCAGAGCGCCGGCCCGTGCTCGTCAGCCTTCAGCTCCGATGCGAGGGAAAAGTCGGCCAACGTCCAGCCCATCGCACCGAGCAGACGCTCCATGGAAGCGCGCGTCCCGGAACCGGGATTGCCGACGTTGAAACGCTTGCCCTTAAAATCCTCGAATTTCGTCACGCCGGCATTGGGATGCGCCAGCACCGTGAACGGCTCCGGATGGATCGAGAAGACCGCGCGCAGGTCGGTATGGGGGCCACCGTCCTTGAATGATTCCAGTCCCTTGTAGGCGTTGTACTGGACGTCCGACTGGGCCATGCCGAAGTCGAGTTCGCCTTCCTTGATCGTGTTCACGTTGAATGCCGATCCGCCGGTCGATTCGACCGAGCAGCGGATGCCGTGTGTCTTGCGATCCTTGTTGAGCAACCGGCAGATAGCGCCGCCGGCGGCATAGTAGACGCCGGTGACGCCACCGGTCCCGATGGTAACGAAATTCTGCTGCGCCATTGCGCTGGCCGAAAACAGCAGCGCCGCCGACAAGGCGGCGATCTGCGCTCCGAGGCGTGCAGTCCGGGCATGTTTCATCTGGTTCTCCCTTGGTACTTTGCGTGCCGTCGCGGCCGTCCGGTGTTTTGGTGTCAAGGCACGTCGATGCATGCTACGATTGTTGCGCTTTATCAATCAAGGGAAATGCTTGTTACAATGGACAGTCGGGAGATGGGTTTCGACGCGCTTTTGGCGCGCATACTGACCGAACTCCCAAAATTGAGCTCGGAACTGCGCAAGGCGGCGCGTTTCCTGGTCGATCACCCCGACGAGGTGGCGCTGGTGTCCATGCGGGTGCTGGCCTCGAGATCAGAGGTGACACCGACGACCTTCGTGCGACTGGCGCGGCGACTGGGTTTTGGCGACTGGGCGGCGCTGCGCAAGCCGTTCGAAGACCGGCTGCGCTCCGGCAAGGCGCCTTTCGCGGCAAGGGCCGATGCGCTTGTCAGGCGCAGGTCGGAGACGATCTTCGCCGAATCGCTGAGGACGACGGTGGCCAATCTGGCGACGGCCGAAGCCGTCAACGGCAGCGAAGAAATCGCAAGGGCCTGCGCGATACTGGAGAAGGCTCAGCGCATACGTGTCGCCGGGTTCCGAAGCTGCCGCGCGCCCGCCCACGCGCTTGTCTATCTCTGCCGGATGTTTCGACGCGAGATCACGCTGCTCGGCGGCGACGGCGGTGCGATCGAGGCGGAACTCGCAGCGCTTGGAAAGAAGGAAGCGGTCGTCGCGATCGGCTTTTCGCCCTATTCGCGTGAACTCGGGCCCGTGGTGGAGGCTGCGCAACGACACAGCGTTCCGATTGTCGCGATCGTCGACAGCATGGCTGCTCCGATCGCGCGGCATGCGCAGGTTGTCTTGCGATTCTCTACCGACAGCCCGTCCTTCTTCCCGTCGGTAGCCGCAGCCATGGCTATCGTGGAAGCGCTGGCCGCAACGATGCTGGCGCGCAGCGGGCCGGCAGCCGCGGCTCGTGTCAGGGAGACGGAACTGGAGTTACAGGCGTTCGGTGCCTATCTGCCGGAATGAAGAGCGCTGGCGCTATGCCACTGCAGCGTCTATCGCGTCGCCGAGCCGTTCGACAACCGCGTCGATTGCCGCGGCGTCTATGATGAAGGGCGGCGCCAGCAGCACATGATCGCCGCGCACGCCGTCGATCGTGCCCCCTCCGGGATAGACCAGCAGGCCGCGCGCCATCGCCTCGCGCCTGATCTTCGCATTGAGCTTCCGCTTCGGTTCGAACGGCGCCTTGGTCGAGCGATCCTCGACCAACTCTACACCCATGAAAAGGCCACGCCCGCGAATGTCGCCGATATGGGCATGGTTGCCGAACCGTTCGCCCAGTCGCCGCGAAAGATGCGCTCCCATCGCCCGGACATTGGCAAGCAGATCGTCGCGAGCAATCACCTCCTGGACGGCGAGCGCCGCCGCGCAGGCCATCGGGTGGCACATATAGGTGTGGCCATGCTGGAAGAAGCCGGAGCCTTCGGCGAAAGCGTCGAAGATGCGGCGCGAAAGCAGCACCGCACCGATGGGTTGGTAGCCGCCACCGAGCCCTTTGGCGATTGTCATCAGGTCGGGCGCGACGCCGTCCTGCTCGCAGGCGTGCAGCGTGCCGGTGCGGCCCATGCCGCACATCACCTCATCGAGGATGAGGAGCACACCGTAGCGGTCGCAGATTTCGCGAACGCGCCTGAAATAGCCGGGAACCGCGGGCACAGCTCCTGCTGTCGCGCCGACCACAGGTTCCGCGACGAAGGCCATGACAGTGTCCGGACCGAGTTCGAGAATTCTATCCTCGAGCGCCTGGGCGGCGCGCAGTGCGTAGGCCGCCTCGCTCTCACCGGCTTTCTGGTAGCGGTAGGCATAGCATGGGTCGATGTGATGCGTGTCGATCAGCAAAGGGCGGAATTGGGCGCGGCGCCA
Source organism: Mesorhizobium sp. WSM4817 (assembly GCF_055811135.1). Taxonomy (NCBI): domain Bacteria; kingdom Pseudomonadati; phylum Pseudomonadota; class Alphaproteobacteria; order Hyphomicrobiales; family Phyllobacteriaceae; genus Mesorhizobium; species Mesorhizobium sp. WSM4817. The sequence goes on from NZ_JBVVQQ010000016.1 coordinate 127,352, forward strand.
CTCATTGCCCCCGGCAGCGAGAGCGCCGAGCGTGTTGCCGTGATAGCTCTGGCGGCGGGCGATGACGTTTCGCCGCTCTGGCCTGCCGGTCTCGACGAAAAACTGGCGGGCCATCTTGAGCGCCGCCTCCACCGCTTCGGAGCCGCCGGACACGAAGTAGGCGTGGCTGATACCTTGTGGCGCGCCGGCGACGAGCTTGTCGGCCAATGTCTCGGCCGGCTCGTTGGTGAAGAAGCTGGTGTGGGCATAGGCGAGCTTGTCGGCCTGCGCATGGAGCGCGGCTGTCACCTCGGGATGGCCGTGGCCGAGGCAGGAAACCGCCGCGCCACCTGACGCGTCGATATAGGCGCGGCCATCGCGGTCGAACAGTTCGATGCCCTTGCCGCCAGCCGCGACGGGCAGGCTCGCGTGGATCTGGCGGTGCAGGATGTGTGTCATGCCTTCCCCGATTGACGATGGCGCGATTTGCAGCGAACCTATCATGCAACATATGTTACACACTGCGCAATACTTGAAACAATTGGACTGAGCTTATGACCGCCGACAGGGACGCGACGGGCCCCGGACTTATCGCACCGACGGCAATCGCCGTTGCACCGAATGGTGGACGGCGTGGCAAGCAAGACCACCCTGCCCTGCCGATCGGCCCCTGGGAATTGGCCCGGACTGCCGCCGCCTGCCTCGAGGCGGGCGCCGCCATGATCCATACCCATGTCCGCGACCGCGAGGGCGGCCATTTGCTTGACGCGCACGCCTATCGCGAGACGACGAAAGCGATACGTGATGCGGTGGGCGAGCGGCTGATCATCCAGATCACCAGCGAAGCGGTCGGCCGCTACCAGCCGGCCGAGCAGATGGCGGTGGTGCGCGCCGCCCGCCCTGAGGCGGTTTCGCTGGCGCTGCGCGAACTGGTGCCGGACGCTGCCCATGAGACCGATTTCGCGCAGTTCCTGGCGTGGTTGAAGAGCGAGCGGATCGCCCCTCAGATCATCCTTTACACGCCCGAAGAGGCGTCGGCCCTGGCCGCCATGCAGCAGCGCGGGCTGGTACCTTTCAACGACATCCCGGTGCTCTATGTGCTCGGCCGCTACACGCCGGGACAGGTTTCGCGACCGGCCGATCTGCTGCCCTTCCTTGCGCAGGACCGCCCGCGCTTCGCGCACTGGATGGTCTGCGCCTTCGGTCGGCAGGAAAGCGCTTGCGTTACGGCCGGTGCGCTGCTGGGCGGTCATGCCCGCGTCGGCTTCGAGAACAATTTTACCCTGGCCGACGGCACGACTGCCAAGGACAATGCCGCGCTCGTGACAGCGACCAGAGGCGCTCTGACTGCTTGTGGCGTCAGGATCGCCCAAGCCAACGACCTGCGCGCCGCTTGGTCGATCCAGGGCTAACCCTCGCCCGCACGCCTCTTCGGTCCGTCACATTTGTCGAAAATCTCTTTGCTACGCTGCAACCGAACTTTTTGACTGACGTTAGGGTTGCAGTGGCGCTGGGGAGGCCTTTATGCAGACGTACCTCGTCGAACAAATGGAGGGCGATGACGTGATCACGGTGCGTGTCATCAACGCGCCGAGCCCCTTCAAAGCCGCCGCCATGTCGACAGATCGACATGTTACGCTGCGAAGGTGGGAAAAGGATTGGATCCGAGTGACCGACGAGAACCGGGGACACATCTTTGCATACAGCTTTGTCTCCGACGCAAACCCAGACAACAGCGGGCTTGTAATAGCACCGAATAAATCAAGAAAAGCCCAAAAAGCTGATCAGGGACGCGAGTAAGCGCCACCTTTTTTGCTTTTTGCTGGAGCGCGCCAGAAGCGTGAACACCGGGAATTGAGCCAGCCGTTGCGGCATGGCTGACGCTCACGGCGTGGTATGTCCCACAACCACCCTTCCCTCGCCGGCTTCGTTCGTGACCGCCCGGATCCCCTCGAAGGACTTGGAGCGCTCCAGCAAACGCATGACCTGCCGGTCCTGGCCGAGACCGACCTCGAAGAGCAGGATGCCTCCGCGCCGCAAGTAGCGCGGCGCGTCCTTGATCACAAGCATATGGATGCTCAGGCCGTAGGGGCCGGCTGCAAACGCTTCACGAGGCTCGAGCTCGGTCAGATGCGCGCGGTCGCCCTCGAGCCGCTTTTCCGAAATGTATGGCGGGTTGCAGACGATCACGTCGATCGTGCTGTCGAGTTGCAAGCCCGAGAAAGCACTGAACAAGTCACCCCTCAGCACCGACACGCGATCTGCCATGTCGTGATGGGCGACGTTGCGGCGCGCGACCTCGACGCATTCATCGGTGAGATCGCTCGCCCAGACCTGCGCGGCAGGGGCGTAATGCGCAATGGCGCAGGCCAGATTGCCGGCCCCGCAGCACATGTCGACAACCCGCGGCGCCGACAGGTTCATTTGCCGCAGAACATCAAGCGCTGTCGTGCCGAGCAACTCCGTCTCCGGCCGGGGAACGAGCGCACCGGGCGCGATGAGCAACTCCAGCCCCATGAAGATGGTGCGGCCTTTGCGGTAGGCTTCGGCGACACTGATCTCTTCGCTCACGACAGCTCCCTCCCTGTCTTGCCGGGTCGCAGTGCCCGACAATTGAGTGGAAGTTAAATCACTAAGTTCCCGATCGGCAATCGAAAAACACGCCTCGCCAGGGCATTTGGGATCGCGAGTTATCGGGATCGTCTCAAAGGCGTTGGCACATGGTCCTGGAGGATAGGAACGGAAGATTCGACGTGTTCAGCGGCTCCCGTTGACAGGGTTCAAAAAAAGAGGAGCCTTACCTGCCTTTTAGGATTATATTAGCAAGCTGGGCTTGCGGTGTTGGGGCACCGCTGGCGTTGACTGGATGAATTGACGAGTAATTGGCCACGACTCCAAAGGCCCGTGACCGTTCAATCCATTCAGGTTTCGTTGGGGTAGTTCAATGTATCGAATCGTCATCGCCGACGATCACGGCCTGTATCGTCGTGGCCTGCGCTTGGCTCTCAGCGCAGGCATTCCAGGTGTGGAGATATTCGAGGCGTCGTGTTTCGACGCCGCGCTCAGTCTGCTGGCCGAGCAGGCGTCCGTTGATCTTGCGATCCTGGACTTGAACATGCCGGGATTGTTCAATCAGGAAGTGCTCAGCGGCATTTTGTCGGCTTATCCGGATACGCGATTTGCCATCGTTTCCGGAAACGATTCACGCTCGGAGATACTCACGGCTCTGTCGATCGGTCTCCACGGCTATATCGTAAAGTCGCAAAAAGACGAGGAGGTCGTTATGGCCGTCAACGAAATCCTCTCGGGCCGCATCTACGTCCCTGCACTTCTGTCGCGCCCCGGTGCTGCGCCAACACCTCACATACCTGCTCCCGCCGAGCCTGTCCCGCACCGACGCACCACCACCGGCAATCTTGGCAGGCTGACCTCGAGGCAAAAGGAGGTCCTGAAGCTGATGGCGGAAGGCTATTCGAACAAGGAAATCGCGCGCGATCTGGAGATTGCCGAAGCGACGACGAAAATCCATGCCGCTGCCGTTTTGCGTGAGCTTGGGGTGCGGAATCGGACGGAGGCTGCCGTTATGCTGAAGACGTGGTTAACGAGGGATATCAATTAATTAGAGCACCACGTTCTTTTGATACGCAAGGGGCGCTGTTAAACGCTTCCGATGGCCTTAAGGTCCGATTTCCTTGCGCGACAGCCGCAGCGAATATCGCAGCCCGTGATCCGTCATCTCCAGCTTGGGAGAGTGACCGACAAGCGGCGCCCCATCCACTCCGATTATCATCGAACCGAAACCATGGCGGACAACTTTTGCAGGCCGCCGCCGCCGCCCTGATTCCACCCAGTCGAACACGATGTCACTGCCTGCATCTTCCGATGCGAACGTCCAATTTACCTCGATCCGGCCTTTTGAATCGCCAAGCGCTCCATGTTTCAAGGAATTGGTCGCAAGCTCGTGAACAATCATCGCAAAGCTCTCGGCGGCGCCTCCCGACATCGTAACCGAGGGACCGCCGACAGATATTTCGCGTGTCCCCATATACGGTTGCAGCTCCTGGACAACGAGATCGTGAAGCATCCCCGACCCGCTGCTGTTGCCCGAAAGGAGCAGATGCGTTGCCTCGAGCGAACGAATCCTGTCGATGAGCGTCTCCTTGTACCTGGCGAGATTGTTCTCGGGATCATTGACCATGTTCACCAGTGCCGTGATCACCGGGAACAGGTTGATGAACCTGTGGCGTTGCTCGAGCATGATGCGCTCCCGCTTCTTTGCCGCGGCACGCAGCAGCGTGGTTTGCCGTCGCTCGGTCAGGTCGGCGGCCACGCCGAGCCGCTGTAGACGATCATCGTATTTCTCTTCCCTTCCGCGCAGAGCAACCCAGCGGATATGTCCGTCCGGTCGTCGGACGCGAATCTCGACGTCGTAGTTGGTGACCGATGCGAGCTTTCTCGATACGGCCAGCTTTGGCCAGTCCGCCGGATGAACGACGGCCGACAGTTCCTCCAACCGGCGGCTGCCGGCCGGAGGCAGTCCGAGAATGTCCCAGAACGCACCCGAACCGGTGACGATGCCGTCTTTAAGGTCGATCCGCCACGTGGCCAGGCGTCCAGCAGACAAAGCGAGATCCAGCCACTCCTTCTGAGCCCGAAGCGCTTCGTGCACGGCTCGTCGTCCCGAGATATCGTCGACCACCACGAAAATGGTCTCTGAGAGAACCCCGTCGGGCACGGACAAAGACAGCGTTAGCCGCGCCCAGAATGCCGAACCGTTCTTTCTTGACAGACGCACCTCCGAAGCGAACGAAGCAGAGTCTTTGCCCAGGCCAGCCAGCAATTGCGCCAAGGCATCACGGTCGTCCGGGTGAACGAGTGTCTCCAGCTGCAGTTGGGCAAGCTCGTCCTCCTCGTAGCCTGTCATCTCGCTGAGGCGTCTGTTGGATTGCAGCAACTCACCTTTCTCGTTGATGTTTGCGAACCCCATGGCGGCGCGCTCGAAAGCCCAACGATAGCGGCTTTCGGTTGCTTCGACGGCAGCGAGCCTGGCTTCGGCTACCTCCAGCAGCTCACGCACGTCCTGCCGCAGCCGATGGAATGTCATGGCAATCACGCCACCGGAAATCAGAAGCAGAATGGCGCGCGCCCAATCTTCGCCGGAGATCTGACCATGCAGGGTGCTTCGTGTCCACAAGCCGGCAGCCATCATCAGGACCGTCGCCGCAAGCGCAGGACCACGGTCTTCAAGGTAGGAAATGATAATAATAGCTGGAATAAATTCGAGGAAACTCGACCCTTCTCCGATGTATGCTGACGCTTTTGTTTCAAATATCAGCGTTGCAGCCAGCACCGATGCGGAGGCAATGTGAGTTAGCAGTCTGCCTGTTGGGTTCACATCCGACCTGCGCGACTGCCAGTTCATCGACATAGACTACTACCTTTTGACTAGGCCATCGAGACTAGAGCAAAAAACGTACAACCTAGTCCGACTGCGGGATTGCCATACCACTATCACAGCGCGCATTTTATCAAACAGGGGCGAACAGAACTCATCAGAATATAACGAGTTTCAAGACAGCAGGGAGCGCATTTTTTGCGAGCCCTGCGCAAGAAGACTGTTCGTAAATCCCGGGCAAGTTACTACGGGCTGATGGACCTTTGGGGAGGTTGGAAAATGGCTATGATCGATAGATACAGTGATGCCGTTGCGGGCGACCGGTACATCACGACAGGAACCAAGTATAACCCTGACGCGCAGGTGACGCGGCCCTCCTATGCTTATCCTTCAGCTCGTGCATCCGATCGGCCGGAGACAGAGGGCGACGAACCAAGGAGACGCAGCCTGGAATCCGTCACCGGCATGCTTGATCGCCTCGGCTGTGGCTATCTCGTACTAGACCGCGACAGAAAAGTAATCGAATGGAACGCGGCCGCTCTAACCACGCTGGAGCGCCCCACGCCGGAGCGCCCCACTCTGGAGCACAAAGGCGAAGCGGCTGATACAGCCAGTGTGCTTTCGGCAGCCCTAAGGCGGCTGGTCGCAAATGTCCCGGCGCCTTTCCTGCCCGGCTCCCTTTCCTGGGTGGTGATCCGCAGCACAGGTGACAGGCCGGTGGTACTGAAAGAGAACGGTCTTATCGCCCCCGATGGAACGAGCATCGTGGCATTGCTTGGCCGTGTGAACAGGTCGGGGCCAAACCCTCAGACACTGCAAAGGATGTTTGGCCTGACGAGCGCGGAAACGCATCTGGCTCTGCGTTTGGCTCAGGGCGATGCGCCGTTGGAGATCGCCCGCAGCTGGCGGCTCAGCCGCACCACGATCCGCTCACAGCTTGCCTCGCTGTTCGCCAAGACCGAAACGAGACGTCAGGCGGAACTGGTGGCTCTTCTGGGGCGCATTTCGGTCTTGCCATGATTTTGCGGTCGGCCTGGATCCGGCGCCCGGGCATCCTGCGCACCGCGCAGATCGCCGGTGTCGCGGTAATGCTGCTCGCCAACTGGGCCGGTCGGCAAACTGGCACCTGGGAGCGCAGGCGTCTATCGCCTCGGCGTGTATGCGCTGTCCATCCTTTCGCCGCGTATCGGCAGCGCTATGTCGTCATCCAGGAGCCGGGTGATCCGGGCAAAGCCCTTAAAAGCCTTTCTTGCTTCCTCGGCAGACATCCGGCCTGCCAGTGCCGCAGCGCAGCAGTTCAGCGCGCATTGATACACCGGGCCGCGCCTACCCTTCGGCCAGTGGCGCAAAAACGTCATCGCTTCGCTGACATTGTCGATTTCTTCCACAGGCTCTCCGTGCCCGCGCGCAATTCGCACCGGCGTAAAGAATTCCAGGCGATTCATCTTTTCCTCCCGTCGATCGCGATGCGTTCGATCGAACCTAGTTAAATTCACGGCCAGCCAATTGGTTCCCGGCAAAAACGCCGGCTGGGTGAATCGCCAGTCATCGCCCGACTTCTTGCCGTTGAGGAACGTTCGGGGGAGTGGTGCATTTCGACATCAGCGATGATCTTTCTGGGAAATGCCAGCCTATGAAAATAGCCCATGTGGCGCCGCTCCACGAATCCGTGCCGCCTCGGCTCTATGGGGGCACGGAGCGCATTGTCTCCTATCTGACTGAAGGGTTGGTGGAGCTAGGCCATGACGTAACTTTGTTCGCCAGTGGCGATACAAGGACCTCGGCAAAGTTAGTGCCGTGCCGCGAGCGTGCGCTGCGTCTTGACCCAAGCCCGCTGAAATCCGAGACAGCCGCGCACCTTTCGATGCTTTCCGAGGTGAGGAAACGAGCTCAAGAATTTGATATCATTCACTTCCACCTCAGCCATTTCCTGCATTTTTCCTTCTTCGAGCAGATCCATGAGCGGACGGTGACGACGCCTCATGGCAGGCTCGACTACGTCGATCTGGCACCGGCCTATGAGCGTTTTCCGCGCTTTCCGATGATCTCCGTGTCCGGCAGCCAAAGGACGGGGCTGGCCGACGCCAACTGGCTGGCGACGATCCACCACGGGCTGCCGACCGAACTCTACAAGCCGGTTTTCGAGCCGAGCCCAGGGGAGCCCTACCTCGCCTTCCTTGGCCGGATGTCGCGCGACAAGCGTCCGGATCGTGCCATCGAGATCGCGCTGCGCTCGGGGCTGAAACTGAAGCTTGCAGCAAAGATCGGCGACGACGACCGGGCTTATTTCCGCAACATGGTCGAGCCGCTGGTCGATGGTGATCGTGTCGACTATGTCGGCGAGATCGAGGAAGACAAGAAGGCGGAATTCCTCGGCAACGCGGCCGGCCTCGTATTCCCGATCGACTGGCCGGAGCCGTTCGGTCTTGCCGTCATAGAAGCGATGGCCTGCGGCACGCCGGTGATCGCCTGGAAATCCGGCGCCTTGCCGGAAATCGTCGATCAAGGCGTGACCGGTTTTATCGTGGATTCCATGCAAGGCGCGGTTGCGTCGGTGCCCGACCTGCTGCGGCTCGACAGGCGGAAGGTGCGAACTGTCTTCGAAAGGCGGTTTTCTGCCAAAAGAATGACCCGCGACTATGTTTCCGCTTATGCGCGCCTGATCGGTGCCTCGGCCGAGGCAAGAGCGTCGTGAGCGGCATTACCTCAGGGGGGCGAAACGAGAGGGATATGTAGAGAATGGCCCAACTCGACGAGCGCCAGCTTGATCCCGCGGTAGCACTTGCGTCCTTGGACGCCACCGCACCTCGAGAGCCGCATCGGCTGTTCGCCCTCAAGCAAGGCGATTGTTTTGCCGTGTCCGACGCCTACGGCGATATCCGCGGCGCCGGCGACGGTTTCTTCCGTGACGACACGCGCGTGCTTTCCGAATTCCGGCTGACCGTCGGCGACCGGCAGACATCGCTGCTCGGTGCGTCGCTCAGCCAGGACAATGTGCTCTTCACCTCCAACCTGACCAATCTGCCGATGCAGAGCGTCCGCGGCCGGGACATTCCGCAGGGCGCGATCCATATCGAACGCGTCAAGCTGCTTTGGCAGGACCGGCTGTTTGAACGCATCACCCTTTCCAACTACAGCCAGGAACAGTCCAACATCCGCGTTTCGCTGTATTTTGCCGCCGATTTCCGCGACATGTTCGAAGTGCGCGGATCGACAAGGCTGAAGCGCGGCATGGCCCATGCTGCCAAGACGGATGCGACCTGCGTGCTGCTTCGCTACGACGGGCTGGACGGGCTGGCGCGAATATCGGCGATATCATTCTCGCAGGCGCCAGACCAGCTGACGGGCGACCGAGCCGACTTCCTGATTGCCGTGACGAGGCGCAGCAGCAAGGTGCTGTATGTCGAAGTCGGTCCCGAAGTGGCGGAAACGCCGAACCGCGATCGTTTCCGCGCCGCCGCGGCCCGGGCTCGCTTCGGCATGCGGGCCAAGCGCCGCCACGGTGCTACGGTGCACAGTTCCGGGCGCGTCTTCAACGATTGGGTCGAGCGTGCCCGCGCCGATGTGGCGCTGCTGACCACCGAGCTTTCGACCGGACCCTACCCCTATGCGGGCATCCCCTGGTTTTCGACGGCGTTCGGCCGCGACGGCGTGATCTCCGCCTTGCAGATGCTGTGGCTCAACCCGGGCCTGGCGCGAGGCGTGCTGGCCTTCCTTGCCCAGCACCAGGCGACTGAGACATCGCCGTTCAGCGATTCGCAGCCGGGCAAGATCATGCACGAGACCCGCAAAGGCGAAATGGCGGCGCTGCGGGAGCTCCCCTTCGGCCGTTACTATGGCGGTGTCGACACGACGCCACTCTACATCCATCTCGCCTGCGCCTATGCGGACCGTACCGGTGACATGGCGTTCGTCGACAGCCTGTGGCCGTCGCTCTGCGCTGCGGCTGAATGGATCGAGGAGGCAAGCCGGCCGACCGGCTTCGTCACCTATCAGCGTGCCGCCGAGTCCGGCCTAGCCAACCAGGGATGGAAGGACAGTGGCGATTCCGTCTTCCATGCCGACGGCCGAATCCCCAAGGAACCGATCGCCCTGGTGGAGGTGCAAGGCTATGCCTTTGCCGCGTTCCGGGGGTTGGCGGCGCTCGCCCGTCGCCGCGGCGAGATCGACAGGGCCGATCATTGGGAGAGCAGCGCCGAGGCCATGCGCGCCGCTGTCGAACGCCATTTCTGGCTGGACGATCTCGGCTTCTATGCCTTGGCGATCGACGGCGCCGGCGAGCCCTGCAAGGTGCGGACGTCTAATGTCGGGCACCTTCTCTATGTCGGCCTCCCCGCGCCGGCACGGGCGCAGATGGTCGCCGACCAGCTGCTTTCGGCGTCCTTCCATTCGGGCTGGGGGCTGAGGACGCTCGCCGACGATGCTGTGTTCTTCAACCCGATGTCATACCACAACGGCTCGATCTGGCCGCATGACACCGCCATTTGCGGCGCCGGTCTGGCACGCTTTGGCGAGCGTGAACACGTGATCCGGCTGATGAGCAGCACCTTCGAATCGGCGGTCCACTTCAAAATGCGGTTGCCCGAACTGTTCTGCGGCTTTACCCGCGCGCCGGGCGAGGCGCCGATCGCCTATCCCGTCGCCTGCCTGCCGCAGGCATGGTCGGCTGGGTCTGCCTTCATGCTGATGCAGGCCTGCCTCGGCCTCGAGATCGATGGCTGGGACGGCGAAATCCACGTCACCCGTCCCAGGCTGCCGATCGGCATCGACACGCTGACGCTGAGGCATCTTGGCGTTGGCACCAGGAAGGTGGATCTGACATTCCAGCGTGTCGGCGACAGGGTGGTCGCCTTTCTCGCCGACCGGCACGAGGGATTGGTGCCGCTCATCGTGCGGACCTAGTTTGGCTTTTCGCATGGAACCAGCTGCCGGGCTGCAATTAGCGGAACCGATGGCCCGTCCGAGCGTTCCGACGCACGGCAGCTGATTGGCGGCTGCGAGTTTCGAAAAACAATCAAAAGGGCCACCGACCGGCCGGAGAAGATCGTGTTCCCATGTCAGACTTTGGCACAGAGGTACTCTGGGTTCTAATCATTGCAAGCCTTGGCCTTTCCGCTGTTGCCCTGGTGTTCTCGATATCCCGCCGGCGCCACATACCTGCGGCCGCATCCTCCCCAGGCGATGACCTGGCTTCGGAAGCGGCTCGCACGGTGCTGCGGGAGTTTGAAAAGAATGGCCACTCGGCCGATGCAGCGCTGATCACATGGTCGCCCGACACCTTGCGCAAGATCCTGGCCGACGATCTGCCGGAGACGCAGGTGATCGTCGTATCCAACCGCGAGCCCTACATCCACAACACCAGGAATGATGGCATCGAGCTCCTGGTGCCGGCCAGCGGGCTGGTTTCGGCACTTGAGCCGATCACCCGCGCCTGTGCCGGCACCTGGATTGCGTATGGCGGCGGAACAGCGGACCGTCTTACCGTCGATGAGAACGACCGGGTTGAAGTGCCGCCCGGCAATCCGTCCTACACGCTGCGCAGGGTCTGGCTGAGCGAGGAAGAATACCAGGCCTATTATCTAGGCTTCGCCAATGAAGGCCTGTGGCCGCTTTGTCATATCGCCTTCACCCGCCCGATTTTTCGGGGGTCGGACTGGCAGGCCTATGAAGCCGCCAACCGGAAGTTCGCCGACACGGTGGTTGCCGAAGCGCGCAACGAGCGGCCGATCGTGCTGGTCCAGGACTACCATTTCGCGCTCTTGCCGCGCATGATCCGTGAGCGCCTGCCCGAGGCGATCATCATTACTTTCTGGCATATCCCATGGCCGAACTCGGAAGTGTACAGCATCTGTCCATGGCGTGAACGGATCCTGGAAGGTTTGCTCGGCAGCTCCATCATCGGCTTCCATACGCAGTTTCATGCCAATAATTTCACCGAGAGCGTCGATCGCATCCTGGAAAGCCGGATAGAACGGGCGGACGCGGCGATCTCCTATGGCGGGCAAACGACTCTGGTCCACGCTTACCCCATCTCCATAGAATGGCCGGCCGAACTGCTGGCAAGATTGCCGGCCGTCGAGGAATGCCGTGCCCGTGTGCGCCAAAGATTCGGGCTGCCTGCGAACGTCAAACTGTGCGTCGGCGTCGAGCGCCTCGACTACACCAAAGGCATTCCCGATCGCTTTCACGCCTTGGACGAATTGTTCACGCGATATCCCGAATGGGTAGGCAAAGTGGTTTTCCTGCAGGTCGCGGCGCCGAGCCGGGGCACATTGCCGGCCTACCAGCAACTTCATGACGAATGCCATCGCTCTGCCGAAGAGCTCAACCAGCGCTACGGCAGCGACAACTACAGTCCCGTCCTGATGCTCGCCGAACATCATTCGCAGGAGCAGGTCTACGAGATCTATCGCGCCGCCGACATATGCATGGTCACCAGCCTGCATGACGGCATGAACCTGGTGGCCAAGGAATTCGTCGCGGCGCGCGACGACGAACAGGGCGTGCTGCTGCTCAGCACCTTTGCCGGCGCTTCGCGCGAACTGCTGGAGGCACTGATCGTCAACCCCTATGATGCGACCATGATGGGCGAGGCGCTGCTGCAGGCGCTGACCATGACGCCGGACGAGCAGCGCGAGCGCATGCGGCCCATGCGCGAGATGATCCGCGACAATAATGTGTATCGCTGGGCCGGCAGCATGCTCTTGGACGCTGCGCGCCTTCGCAAACGCGGGGTGACCGGCAACGGCGAGCGGCCATCCAACAGCAACAACGTCGTTTCCATCTTCGAGCGGGCACGAAAGGCGGCGTCGTGACGGACCTACGACTGCCGCTGGCCCCCGACCTGCCGGAAGGGCAATGGGCGCTTTTTCTCGATATCGACGGCACCTTGCTGGAACATGCCGCTCATCCCGACGCTGTGTTCGTCGGTGATGAACTGCGTCAGCTTCTCGGAAATATAGAGCGAAGGCTGGGCGGCGCCCTCGCCTTCATCACCGGGCGTTCGGTCTCTGCCGCGGACAGATTGTTTCATCCCCTGAAACTGCGCGTTGCCGGGCTATACGGCCTCGAGCATCGGTTAACGGCGGACGGTCAAGTCGACCTTGCCGACGCTCCGGCGGATATCGCGGCTCTTGCCGACGAGATTGAGGCCGAACTGGGTGGACGCAAGGTCTATGTCGAGCGCAAGGGGCCAGTCTTGGCCATCCATACCCGCGCTGCGCCGCAACTGCTTGCCCGGGCAACGCAGCTTGTCGAACAAGCATTGACGCAGCTTCCGCGGGGGTACCGCGTGATTGCCGGAAACGCTGGCGTGGAACTCATGCCGCTGGAAGCCGTCAAAGGAGCTGCCATCCGGCGTTTCATGGAAATCCAGCCCTTTGCCGGCCGGCGACCCGTATTCCTCGGAGATGACACTTCGGACGAAAACGGTTTCGAGGCAATAAACGAGGGCAACGGCATCTCTATCCGCGTGAAGGCGCGCGGACCGACGGCTGCAAGCTATGTTCTGGACGACGTGACCCAGGCAATAGCCTGGCTCGAGGCCAATTTCGGCGCGGCGTGGGTGTCCTGATCGCGATCCCGGTGATCATCAGACAGGCTCGCGCCATGGCTAATCCCATCAACGCCGATTGGTTCCGGTTCAGCCGATCTTCCCGTCCACGATGTGAATGCGGCGATCCATGCGCGCCGCCATGTCGAGATCATGCGTAACTGCCACGACGGTCTTGCCGCGCTCGCGCACCAGATTCTCAAGAATTGCGAAGACTTGCTCCGAGCTCTTGCTGTCGAGGCTCCCCGTCGGCTCATCGGCGAGGATAAGCGGCGGGTCGTTGGCGAGCGAGCGCGCCACCGCGACGCGCTGACGCTGGCCGCCAGAGAGCTGGTCGGGCCGCTTGTCGAGATGTTCGCCGAGCCCCAGGGATGAAAGCAGTTCCCCGGCCCGTTCCCGCATCTGAGGCCGCGCCAGCCGGCCAAGCTTGCGCATTGGGATTTCGACATTTTCGCGCGCCGTGAACTCCGGCAGCAGAAAATGAAACTGGAACACGAAGCCCAGCATCGAAAGCCTGGTCCGCGCGCGCTCCCTTTCATTCATCGGCTCGGCATCGCGGCCGCCTATTGTCAACGTCCCGGCGGTCGGCCGGTCGAGCAGACCGAGCAGGTAGAGCAATGACGATTTTCCGGAGCCGGAGGGACCGGTGACGGCGACGAATTCCCTTTTGTTGATCGCCAGCGTGATGTCCTTGACCAGCGTGACGGGAACCGTCTCGGGCAACACGCGGGTCAGTTTCTCGGTCTCGATGAGTGCGCTCATGACGCGCCTCTGATGATCTCGACGGGGTTCAGGCGCGCCGCACGACGCGCCGGCAGGTAGCCGGCCACTGCCGCCGAGCCCAGCGCGAAGGCCGACGCGATGACGTAGTGCATCAAGCTCCAGGCGATCGGCAGCCGGGTCATCTCCTGGCCGGTCGCGGCGATCTCGAAACGCACCAGCGACAGCGCATAGGTCATGGAGACGCCGAGCAGCCCGCCGAGCACGGAGCCGGCAGCGCCGATCGCGACGCCTTCCAGCAGAAAGAGCCGGCGCATGTCGGACTCCGGGAAGCCAAGCGACTTCATGATGGCGATGTCGCGCGCCTTTTCGTGCGTGATGGTGGAGATGATGTTGTAGATGCCGAAGCCAGCGACCAGCATGATCGCGCCGACAACGGTGTACATGATGACGTTGCGTACGACGAGCGCTTCGAGGATCGATTCATTGGCCTCCTGCCACGCCACCGCCTTGTAGCCCAGTTCGGCCTCGGCACGCTGCGCCACCGCCGGAGCGCGGTCAGGATCGTCGAGCTTGATGCGGATCTCGTTGATGGCGTTCGGACGCGCCGAGAGGATCTGCGCGTTTTTCAGAAGCACATAGGCCTCGCCTTCGTCGCGCGCGGTGGTGCCGGTGTGGAACAGGCCGGCGATCTTGAAGTTGCGCGACAGTCCCTCGGAAGAAACCGCCGTTATCGTGTCGCCGAACCCGGCGCCGAGCCGGCTCGCCATCGTGTCGCCGATGAGCACGTTGTTGCCGCCCGCGGCAAGCGCCGAAAAGCTGCCTTCGACGAAATTTCCGACAATCGGCGACACGCCGGACTCGCGCTCCGGTTCGATGCCAATGATCGCCGCGCCGACTTCGCGGCTGGAAAAGCGGATCACACCCTGCGTTTTGAGGCTTGCCGCGAACCGACCGGGAATCCAGCTCTCCAGCCAGGAGGTCGCGGCGGTCGGGTTGATGATGCCGCGGCGATCGTCGCGCGGCCTGAGCCCGGAAATCGCGACAGTCGCAAAAGCATCCTCGGCCGGTTGACGGCGGGCTGTGCGCTGCTCGTCGGTGATGTCGACATGCGGCATCGTGTCGACGAGTTGCCTGACGAAATCGTCCTGCCCACCCTGCATCAGCGCCGCCATGGCAATGGAGAATCCGACACCGACCGCAACGCCGATCACGGCAACCAGCGTCTGGCGACCGCGGCCGGCAATGTGCGTGAGGGCGATGTCGAAGATGAGCGGCATCCTGCTTCATCGCTCCTGGGCGCCGGTGATGCTCACGCGCGCGCCGTTGGCGAGGTCGGCGGGATAGGGCGAGATGACGCGAGCCCTCTCCTCGACACTCGAGAGAACCTCGATGCCATTGGTGGCGCGAATGCCGGTTCGGATTTCACGTTGCCAGGCCTTGTCGCCTTCGACGACGAACACCTTATTCCCGTCCACAGCAACGGATGGGATCAACAGCGCGTTTTTCGAAACGCGGATGACGATGTTCACGTCGGTCGACATGCCGATACGAAGCGGCGTATCGTCCGGCAGGCGGAAACGGACGCGATAGGTCTTCGTCACCGGATCGCCCTTGGGTGTGATGCTGTCGACCACCGCTTCCAGGTTCTGCTGGCGGAACGCGTCGGATTTAAGCAACGCGCGCTGGCCGACCTCGACCCGGGGTATGTCCTCCTCGTTGACCTCGGCGACCACCAGGAGCGGCTTCGGCTCGCCGACCCAGAATAACACCGTGCCGAGTTCGGCGACCTCACCCACCTCGCCGTCCTGCCTGAGCACGACGCCGGCGCTCGGCGCGCGTAACACGTAGGTGTCAAGTCGCGCCTTCTGTCCGGCGACCAGCGCTTCGATCTGGCCGAGCTCGCTCTGCGCACGATCGAGAGCCTGCTGGCTCGCCGCACGCCTTTCGGCAAGCACCGTGAGCCGCCGGAGCTCTTCCTGGGCAAGCGCTTGACGCGCCTCGAGTTCGCCAAGCACGGCCCGGGCCTCGCTGTCGTCGAGCCTGGCGAGCACGTCGCCTTGTGCAACCCTCGATCCCTCGCAATTGCATTGCTCGACGATCCTTTCGCGAACCACCGGAGTTACCTTGGCCCAGGTTCGCGGCTCGACGGAGCCACTCGCGTAAACGACTTCCGCCGCGTCGCCGCGTTGTGGCGTCACCAGCGAAACCTTGGCCGGTTGCCACAGATACCAGGCGCCGAAAGCAGCCGCGGCCGCGACAACAACGATGCTGGCCGTCCAGCGTATCCGTCGCAAGAGACTCTCCTTCATGATCGAATCCGAATGTCCTGCGGTGACAGATAATAACACTAGACCGACCGTCGGTCTATAAAAGTTGCATAAAGCTCCGGTTCGTGCTCCTCTTGCTCCACCTGCACTTTGTGAGGTTCGATTTGCCCCGAGTGATAAAGCCGCCGGAGATACGATCCGCCGAGCTCCTCGACTGCGCCCAGCGGCTTTTCTTCGAGCGCGGCTACGACAACACGACGGTGAACGACATCATCCGCGAGGCCGGCCTGTCGAAGGGCGCGTTCTACCACTATTTCGCATCGAAAGAGGCCCTGCTGGAGGCGCTCGCCACACGTCTCGCCCGCGACAGCTTCACCGAGTTGCAGCCCTTGCTCAACGATCCCTCACTCGATGGGCTTGGCCGGCTCAATGCCCTGTTTGCCGGCTCGCGGCGGCTGAACGTCGAGCTTGCCCCGCAAATGCGCAAGACATTTTTCGTCCTGTTCCGGCCCGAGAACCTTGCCCTCTTCCATCGGGTCGACCAGGCGGCCAGGGAATTGGCCATGCCGATAATCACCGATCTGCTCAGGAAAGGCAGCGACGAAGGCATCTTCGACGTGCCCGACCCGGAAGCCTTCGCCGAGATGTTCTTGCAGCTGCGGCTGATCTTTCGGGATGTAATGCACCGCGCCCTGCTGAAAGCCGAGCAGGGCAATATCGACGAAGCGGCGCGGCTGCTCGACGATCGGCTGCGGCTCTACGGCATCGCGATCGACCGGCTTTTGAAGCTGCCCGATGGAACGATAGAAGCAGCGCAACCCGGGTTTGCCCGGGCTTTCCTCGAATCAGGCCCGTGAGCCGCAGAGTCCGCAAGCCGCGGAGCAGCAAATTCACCGCGCCTCGTATACCGGTGCAGTCCAAATCAGGGGGTCAGTGAAAGATGAGCCGCGAGCAGCTTCTCGCCGCCAGCAGGAGTCACGACGAAGAGGTGTTTGACCGCAGTATCGATGTGCAGATATTGCGACTGCGCCGCAAGCTCGAGGTCAACCCGAGCGAGCCGAAACTCATTGTCACCGAGCGGGGCGCCGGCTACGTCTTCGCTACCCGGGGTCGAGGTGCAGTGACCTTTCGAGGTGCCGTGACTTTGCCGAGTTCTTGGCAGGGTCAAGTTACTGGCAGGGGTCAAACAGGAACGTTCATCGCCTCAGCGCATGCACGCTATCAACATTGCCGCCGCCTATCGGCAGAGCCATGTCGTCGTCGAGCAAGCGCGTGATGCGGGCGAAGCCGGTAAAAGCCTTCCTTGCTTCCTCTGCCGACATCCCGCCCGCCAGAGCCGCGGAGCAGCAATTCACCGCGCATTGGTAGACTGGCCCACGCCGGCCGACTGGCCATCTACGCAAGAACTCCATCGCTTCGGCTACGCTATAAATCTCTTCGGCAGGACTTTCCTGCCCGCGCGAAATACGCACAGGCGTAAAGAATTGCAGGCGATCCATTGTTTCCTCCCGGTCGATCGTTATGTGCCTGATCGAACCTTTTGAACTTGCTGCTGACCATGTGTTTCCGGCAAACAGAACCCGATGATGAAAAAACTCGGGCCAAAAACGAAGTCTTTCACATCACTCGACCGAAATCGAATCACCAAACGTGACAAACATGTGACGAACCGTTGCCCGCCGCCGCACTGGGACTTCAATTATCCCGAGACGGAGCCTGGACGCGCTCATCCCGCATTTGAGGTATGCGGATTACGCAGCCGGATTTGGCTAGCCGCAGCAGGATCTCTTCTCAGTCAAAGCGTCAGTGGATCGAGGCAAGGAACTCCTAAGGGCTGGAAGTGTCTCAGGTTCCCAGTCAGGAGCGTCAAGGAGTTCGCTTTAGCGGTCGCGGCGATGAGAATGTCAGCCAGCCCTGGATGACTCCCTGCGGCTGTGGCGGCGTCTTCCATGAGGCCTGCCTCCAACGCCACCGCCGCATCGATCGGCAAGATTTCCGCGCTGTAGTCCGTCGTGATGCCCTGCAGCCACGCCATTAGCGTCAGAGCCTTCGCTGTTGCTCCCGAGCGGTCGAGCTTGGCGATGCCTCTCCGAAGTTCGTGGAGGGCAAAGGCAGGCACAAACAAGTTGCCCGTCTGCTGCAATAGCCAAGCTGCCGCATTCGGGGGCAGCGGAGGCTTTCCCGGCGCGGTCGCAGACAGCACCGAGGTGTCGAAAAGGTATGCGGTCAAAGGTTAACCTCGCGGCTTTGCTGGGTGCGGTCGCGCTCCGGTTCGAAGCCCTCGGGCCAACCGGGGAACGACAGCAGGTATTCCGCAAGGCTGGGCTTCTCGGGGTAAATCTTCCTCGCTTCTTCGATCGGAACGATAGCGGCCACTGGCTTGCCGTGCCTCGTGATCGTGATCGGTTCGCCGGCCTCGGCGGCATCGACGAGAGCCGTCAAAGTGGCCTTGGCTTCGCGAATGTTGATGTGTTTCACTGCTGTTGCCTCCCTTGTGGTTGCACGCAACTACATTTAGCAAATCCATCGTCTATTACAAGTGGACACTTCCCGGAGAACAGGCCATTCCGAAACGCGATCATTGGCGAAATCTTTTGCGAAGGCGTCTTTCTCCCCGTCTCTATACGGGGAGAAATGCCCGGCAGGGCAATGAGGGGCAGCGCCACCTGAGGCGATTTCCCGGAGGTGGAGTTGTCCTGGGGTGTCGATGTCAGCGCCGCCCCTCATCCGCCTGCCGGCACCTTCTCCCCGTATAGTGACGGGGAGAAGGGGGCTGGCCGCAACATCGGCGCCCCTTTCTGCAGCGCTGCAGATTGGCGAAATCTTTGGCCAAGGCGTCTTTCTCCCCGTCGCTATACTCTCCCTGGGAGAAGGGGAAGCCCTATCCGCCGACCATCTCGGCTAGCTTGCGCACGGTGTTCCAGTTGCGCGAGGTGCCGATGCCGAGCCATTTATGGCTTATCGCCGGCAAAAGACGCGAGCTTGGCGTCTCGCGCGAAAAGAAGATCCAGATGTCACCGCCGACGGCCTGCATCCGCTCATCCTTGCCGATATAGGCCTCCAGCGCCGCGACGGCCTCAGCGGGAACGGGCTTGCGCATCACGCGCACCGCTACCCGATCCGCGGCGGCAGCCGATTCGGCGGGAAACGGATTGCCGGCCGCAAGCTTCAACCAGTCATCTGCGCGGCGTACGATGATGTCGACATGGCGGCCGAAGGTCTTTTGGAACGCCGTCTCCAATCGGCGCTCCAGCGCGGCAATCTCTGTTTCTTTCGTTTCGAAAACCAGATTGCCGGTCGCCACCAGCGTGCGCGGGTTGTTCAGGCCCAGGCCTTCTGTCATGGCCCTGAGATCGGACATGACGACACGCCGCCCCTCGCCCAGGACGATGCTGTAAAGCAAAGCGACGTAGGTTTGCATGCTAGCCCGGATATCTCACGATAGCCTGTCGATTTAGACCAAGCGACTCTGCTCCACCGCCGCCTCGATGAAGCTGGCAAACAGCGGGTGCGGGTCTAGCGGCCGGCTTTTCAACTCGGGATGATATTGCACGCCGATGAACCAGGGATGGTCGGGATATTCGACCGTTTCCGGCAGCACGCCGTCCGGCGACATGCCGGCAAAAACCAGGCCGCAATCCTCGAGCCGCTCCTTGTAGTCGACATTGACCTCGTAGCGGTGGCGGTGGCGCTCGGAAATCTGCGTGTCGCCATAGATCTCGGCGATCTTCGAGCCCCTGGCGAGGTCCGCCTGATAGGCACCGAGCCGCATGGTGCCGCCGAGGTCGCCGGTTTCCCTGCGCTTCTCCAGCATGTTGCCTTTCAGCCATTCCGTCATCAGGCCGACGACCGGTTCCTCGGTAGGACCGAATTCGGTCGACGAGGCATGATTGACGCCGGCCAGCGAACGCGCTGCCTCGATGCAGGCCATCTGCATGCCGAAGCAGATGCCGAAATACGGCACTTTTCGCTCGCGGGCGAACTTCGCCGCAAGGATCTTGCCTTCAGCGCCGCGCTCGCCAAAACCGCCGGGGACCAGAATGCCGTGGACCTTTTCCAGCCACGGCGCCGGGTCTTCCTTCTCGAATATCTCGCTCTCGATCCAGTCGAGCTTGACCTTGACGCGGTTGGCGAGACCGCCATGCGACAGCGCCTCGATCAGCGATTTGTAGGCGTCCTTGAGGCCGGTATATTTGCCGACGACGGCGATGGTCACCTCGCCTTCCGGGTTGTGGATGCGTTTGGACACCGCTTGCCAGGGCTCCATCCGCGGCTTCGGCGCCGGATCGATGCCGAAAGCGGCGAGCACTTCCGAATCCAGTCCTTCATTGTGATAGGCCATCGGCACGTCGTAGATGTGCGGCACGTCGAGCGCCTGGATGACGGCGCTCTCGCGCACATTGCAGAACAGCGACAGTTTGCGGCGCTCTTCCCTGGGGATGGGGCGGTCGGCGCGGACCAGCAGGATGTCGGGCGCGATGCCGATGCCGCGCAATTCCTTGACCGAATGCTGGGTCGGCTTGGTCTTCAATTCGCCCGCCGTTGGAATATAGGGCATCAGCGTCAGGTGCACGTAGACGGCGTTGTTGCGCGGCAGGTCGTTGCCAAGTTGGCGGATCGCCTCCAGAAACGGCATCGCCTCGATGTCGCCGACGGTGCCGCCGATCTCGCACAGGACGAAGTCATAGTCGTCATTGCCGTTGAGAATGAAATTCTTGATCTCGTCGGTGACATGCGGAATGACCTGCACGGTGGCGCCAAGATAATCGCCGCGTCGCTCCCGCTCGATGATGTTCTTGTAGATGCGACCCGTGGTGATGTTGTCCTGCTGGTTGGCCGAGCGGCCGGTGAAGCGCTCATAATGGCCAAGATCGAGATCGGTCTCGGCGCCGTCATCCGTCACGAAGACTTCGCCATGCTGGTATGGCGACATCGTGCCGGGATCGACATTGAGATAGGGATCAAGCTTCTTGATGCGCGCGCGATAGCCTCGCGCCTGCAAGAGAGCCCCAAGGGCCGCTGCAGCGATGCCTTTTCCGAGTGAGGAAACCACGCCGCCTGTGATGAATACATATCGCGCCATGGGAGTCATCGCTTAACGCGGCCGAATTGATTCCGCCAGAGAAAAAACCGCCGCGAAGGCTTTTTCCCAAGAAGGCGCCCTGGTGATGCTCGAACCAAAACAAAAGGGCCGGCGAGGCCGGCCCTTTTGTTTGACCCGTCAAGGCGTCAGATGATGACGACCTTGGTGCCCACTTTCACTCTGCGATAAAGGTCCATGACGTGCTCGTTGATCATGCGGAAACAGCCGTTGGAGGAGCTCGTCCCGATCGACTGCGGCGCAATGGTGCCGTGAATACGCAGATGGGTGTCCTTCCTGCCGTCGTAGAGATAGATGGCGCGCGCGCCGAGCGGGTTATCGCCGCCGCCGGGCATGCCATCCTTGTACCGGCCGTAATTCTTCGGCTCACGCTTCTGCATGTCGAGCGTCGGGATCCAGCGGGGCCATTCCTGCTTGTCGCCGACGGCGACCGTGCCCTTGAACTGCAGGCCGTCACGACCGACCGCAATCGCATAACGGCGGGCGGTCCAGGAGGATTCGACGAGATAGAGGCGGCGCGCACTGGTATCGATGACGATGGTGCCGGGGCTATAGCCGGTGAACTCGACCTCTTGCGGCACGAACTCCGGCCTCACCTTGAACTGCTTCCTGGCTTCCTTGCTGGCGAGCGCGGCATCGAGGGCGCGGGTCTCGGGCAGCAACGACATCGACGAGGACGTGCCGCCGAACAGGCCGGCGAACAGCCCGACGCGCTGCGGCTTCTGTCCGACCGGCTCGCTGCGCAATTCGCCGTTGTTGCCGGTCAGCGCGACGTTCATGGCCTCGGCGGGAATGGCCTCGGCCGACTGGATTGCTGCGATGGGTTGCATAGGGTCGATGATCTTGACCGGCCTAGCATTGGCCAGCCTGGCTTGGCCAGCGGACTTATCCTTCTTGACGAGGCCCTTTTTGGCAAGAAACGCCCGCCGTTCCGCGTCCGACTTGGCTTTGGCCGCCTCGCGCATCGCCAGCTTCCTTGCCTCGATGGCCTTTACTCGAGCAGCCTGCTTGCCAGCCGCGATCTTGGCTTCGATCTTCCTGATCTGGGCAAGATCTGCCGCGGTCGGGTCTTTTTTCTTCTTGAGGAGTTTTAGTTGCGCCGAATCGCTTTTGGCGGCGACGTTGGCGACGTCAGTTGTGATTGCAGGGGCCGAATTGCCCGCCGGCATGGCCGCGTAAGCGGGCGCACCAAGGCTGAGCACGGCCCAAAGGCCGGCTAAAATGAAGCTGCGAAGCTGCATGGCGAAGATCCGATCGTTCAATGCTTGTTGCCACGGCGTTGCCCGGCGTCCCCCAAGGACCCCGAATGTGCCGCGCGCAATCTATAATCGATTAATCGGAGACGCCTCAAGCGCCCTGGCGTGCCGCGCCCGGTCGAATCCTCGCGATCGTGCGGCATTTGCCGCGACTGTGTTCAAACAACAACAGATCGCGGCGCCGGACGTCTGCTGATTACTGGTTTGGAACCTGCGGCGTTACTGGCTGGGTGGCGCCGTTTGTGGCCGGCGGCGTGGTCGCTCCCGCCGCTGGCGGTGCAGCGGGAGCCGGGGCTGCGGCATCATTGCCGGAAGGCGGCGTTGGCGCCGTATTGCCGGACGGCGGTGTCGGCGTCGTGGTGCCAGGCAACTGGTTGAGCACGCCGCCCCCGCCGTTCGTCACAGGCACGCGATCGAGAATATCGATCGGCTTCTCGCCGTAACGGGCGACGATCGACAAGGTCAGCGAGGTGGCGAAGAACGCCGCCGCCAAGATCGCCGTCGCCCGCGTCAGCGCGTTGGCGGCGCCGCGCGCGGTCATGAAGCCCGATCCGCCGCCGATGCCGAGGCCGCCGCCTTCGGAGCGCTGCAGCAGCACCACGCCGACAAGAGCGAGCACAACCATGAGGTGGACGACGATCAGTACGGTTTCCATTAGTTATCCTGGCAAAGCCTTGCGCGGCCGTAGATACGACCGGTGATTTGGAGGCGGGCTCAATACAATGCTTTGACGGCAATTCCAAGCCCGTGGCCGGAATATGGGAAGCAATGCCGCCGTTGCAACATTTTCCGCTGCGGCACAGTATCCAAAGTGCCCGACAGCCTTTCGATGCTAAAGCATGTCGCGCAAAAGCATGCCCTTGGGCCTGACCCGAGGGTGTGCAGCGGTTTTGCGATAACGACATGCGTAAAAACAACAACCTAAAGCGCGTCGCATTAGGCCGGCCAAACGCGACGCGCTTTAGGAGATGTTTCGATAGGCTTCGGCAATGCCGAGAAAGTCCGCCGCCTTCAGGCTGGCGCCGCCGACCAGCGCGCCGTCGACATTTTTTACGCCCAGCAGTTCGACCGCGTTCGACGGCTTGACCGAGCCGCCATAGAGGATGCGCATCTTTGCCGCTGCGCTGCCAAGCTTTTCCGACAGTTTTTCGCGAATATGCGCATGCGCCTCAGCAACGTCGGCGGCAGTCGGCGTCAGCCCCGTGCCGATCGCCCATACCGGCTCGTAGGCGATGACGGTATTCGATGCCGTTGCATTCGGCGGCACCGAGCCGGCGACCTGGCGCGACAGCACGTCGAGCGTGGCGCCCGCCTCGCGCTCGGCTCTCGTCTCGCCGATGCAGATGATGGCAACCAGCCCGGCGCGCCACGCGGCGGACGCCTTTGCCTGGACAATGGCGTCGTCCTCGTTTTGATCGGCGCGGCGTTCGGAATGGCCGACGATGACGTGACTGGCGCCCGCATCTTTCAGCATCTCGGCCGAAATACAGCCGGTATGGGCGCCGCTCTCCTTGCTGTGGCAATCCTCGCCCCCGGCCCGGACCGGCGTGCGCGACAAGATCTCCGCGGCATGCGCAAGCAGCGTCGCCGGAACGCAGACCAGCGCTTCGGTCTCGGCATCGAGCCCGCTCATGAAGCCGTTGCCGATCATCCTGAGTTCGTTGAGTGAGGCGCTGGTGCCGTTCATTTTCCAGTTGCCGGCGACCAGCGGGCGGATTCCAGGCGTCATGGGATTTGCTTCTCCGGGCAATATTCGGCTGCGTCCTCACTACCAAACTCAGCCCACAAAGCAATCGACAGTGGGCCGGAAGGACGCTATTGCGCTTGTTTCAGACTCGGCGCATGCGAAAATGCGCGAAAAAATCGGAAGTGACCATGCTTGGTATCTTGAGAAGCGCGGCTGGGACCTGGATCGCGAAAGCGCTGCTGATATTGTTGGTGTTGAGCTTCGCCGTCTGGGGCATTTCCGGACAGATGGTCGGTGGTTTTGCAGGCCACGACGCCGTTGTCACGGCCGGCGGCACCGAAGTGTCGATCAACGAGTATCGGCTGGCCTATGACCGGCAGATCAGCGTGATGTCGCAGCAATTCGGCCAGCGCATCAGCCGCGAGCAGGCGACGGCGCTCGGCCTCGACAACCAGGTGCTGGCGCAACTCGTGTCGGGCGCGGTCCTCGATGAGCAGGCCCGCAAGCTCGGGCTTGGGCTGTCCAAGGACCGGCTGGCCCAACTCACGCATGAAGACCCGGCCTTCAAGGGTCCCGGCGGCAACTTCGACAGAAGGACTTTCGAATACATACTGCAACAGGTCGGCATGCGGCCGGAAGACTATCTCAGGAATCGCGCCCAGGTGGCTGTGCGCCAGCAGATCGTCGAGGCGGTTTCGGACGGCCTCAAGGCCCCGAATACGTTCTTGAAGGCGGTCGCGCTTTATCGTGGCGAAGACCGCACCATCGACTATTTGACCTTGCCGAAATCGCTGGTCGAGCCGATCGAAGCGCCATCCGACACTACGCTTTCGGCGTATTTCGAGGAAAACAAGAAGACCTATGCGGCGCCCGAATACCGCAAATTCTCCTATGTCAGGCTCGAGCCGGAAGACATCATGGATGTGAGTGCCGTGACCGACCAGCAGGTCAACGACGACTACAACAAGAACAAGGGGCGCTACACCACGGCGGAAACGCGCACCATCGAACAGCTCGTGTTCAAAACGCCCGATGCCGCGAAGGCCGCGCTCGATTCACTCAAGACCGGCGCGACATTCGACAAACTCGTCGCCGCCGAGGGCAAGACGCAGGCCGACACGCTGCTCGGCACGCTGTCCAAGGACAAGATCGCCGACAAGGCGGTGGCGGATGCGGCGTTTGCGCTCAACGTCAACGAAGTCAGCCCGGTCGTTCAGGGCGCCTTCGGTCCGGTGCTGCTGCGCGTCACCGAGATCAAGCCCGAAGTGGTGAAGCCGCTGGCCGAAGTGGCCGCCGACATCCGCAAGGACCTGGCGCTGGGCGAGGCAAGCCGCATTCTGCTCGACGTGCATGACAGTTACGAAGACAGCCGCGCTTCGGGCAGCACGCTCGAGCAAGCGGCCGAAAAACTGAAGCTGAAGGTCGTCACCGTCGACGCGATCGATCGCACCGGCCTGAGGCCGGACGGCGCCATCGTCAAGGATCTGCCGGAATCGCCGGAGCTGATCAAGGCGGTGTTCGATGCCGAACCCGGTACCGAGAATCCCGACCTCACCACTGCCAACAACGGCTTCGTGTTCTACGAGGTGGATTCGGTCACGCCGGCCCGCGACCGCACGCTGGATGAAGTCCGCCAGAAGGTGGTGGCCGACTGGACGGCGGCGGAAACGACCAAGCGGCTCACCGCAAAAGCGCAGGAGCTCGAAAAGCGTCTCGAGGCCGGCACTACGCTCGACGTGATCGCGAGCGAGCTCAAGCTTGAGAAGCAGACCAAGCGCGGCGTCAAGCGCGGGGCGGACGACGCCGATTTCGGCAAGGAAGGGGCGGCTGCTATGTTCGGCGAAGGCGAAGGCGGGACCGGATTGATCCCCTCGCCCACCGGCGACGGACAGATCCTGTTCAGGATTGCCGAAGTGTTCGAGCCTGCCGGAGCCGACGCCAGCTCGGTGCCGGACGACGAGCAGAAATCGTTCACCGCCGGCATGTCCGACGACCTTCTCGACCAGTTGGTGGCGCAGCTGCAGACGCAATATGACGTTCGCATCGACCAAACCGCCGTTGCCCAAGCCCTGACCAGATGAGCGCGCTCAAGACCCATATCGCCAAGGTCGCCGCTGGCAGCTCCCTTTCCTTCGAGGAAGCGCGCGATGCCTTCGACATCATCATGTCGGGCGACGCTACGCCCGGCCAGATCGGCGGCTTCCTGATGGCGCTGCGCGTGCGCGGCGAGACTGTGAGCGAGATTTCCGGCGCCGTCGCCACCATGCGCGCCAAGATGCTGCGCGTCGACGCGCCGGCTGGCGCCATCGACATCGTCGGCACCGGCGGCGACAATTCGCACAGCGTCAACATCTCGACCGCATCCGCGTTCGTCATCGCCGCCTGCGGCGTGCCGGTGGCCAAGCACGGCAATCGCGGACTGTCCTCGCAGACCGGCGCCGCCGACGTGCTGACCGCGCTTGGCGTCAAGCTCGACATCCCGCCGGAAACGATCGGCCGCTGCATCCACGACGCAGGCGTCGGCTTCATGTTCGCACCGGCGCATCATCCGGCGATGAAGCATGTCGGCCCGATCCGCGCCGAGCTCGGCACCCGCACAATCTTCAACCTGCTTGGCCCGCTCTCCAATCCGGCTGGTGTCGTCAGGCAGATGGTTGGCGTCTTCTTGCCGGAATGGATCATGCCGGTGGCCGAGACGTTGAAGGCACTGGGCGCCGACCACGCCTGGGTCGCCCATGGCGACGGCTATGACGAGATCACCACCACCGGCGAAACCCAAGTCGCCGAACTGGTCGGCGGCGAGATCCGCAGCTTTACGCTGACCCCGGAAGCGGTCGGGCTGAAGCGGCATACCAAGGACGAGTTGCGCGGCGGCGATGCCGCCTACAACGCCCAGGCGCTGCGCGACATGCTGGGCGGCGCTGCCGGCGCCTTTCGCGATACGGTGCTGATGAACGCCGGCGCCGGACTGGTGGTGGCGGGAAAGGCGACGACGCTTGCCGATGGCATGGCGACGGCGGCGCAAGCCATCGACAGCGGCCGGGCGCTAAAGGTGCTTGACCGGCTGGTCGAGATTTCAAACGGATAGCGCCGTGTCTGATATCCTGCGCAAGATCGAAGCCTACAAGCGCGACGAGATCGCGGCGGCGAAGGCACGGGTGCCGTTTGCCGAAATCAAGGCACGGGCGAGGGCTACCGATGCACCGCGCGGCTTTCTCTCGGCCCTTGAAGCCAAACGCAAATCCGGCAGTTTCGCGCTGATCGCCGAGATCAAGAAGGCGAGCCCGTCCAAGGGCCTGATCCGCGCCGATTTCGATCCGCCGGCGCTGGCCCAGGCCTATGCCAAAGGTGGGGCTGCCTGCCTGTCGGTGCTGACCGATGCGCCGTCTTTCCAAGGGGCGCCTGAATTCCTCACCGATGCGCGCAGCGCCGTGACATTGCCGGCTTTGCGCAAGGATTTTCTGTTCGAGCCCTATCAGGTGTTCGAGGCCCGTGCGTGGGGCGCGGACGCCATCCTGATCATCATGGCGAGCGTCGATGACGCCGTGGCCAGGGAACTCGAAACGACGGCTTTCGAGCTCGGCATGGACGCGCTGGTCGAGGTGCATGACGAGGCCGAGACGGAACGCGCGCTGAAACTGTCGTCGCGGCTGATCGGCATCAACAACCGCAATCTCCGGACATTCGAAACCAGCATCGAGACATCGGAGCGGCTCGCGGCGATGGTGCCGGCCGACCGGCTGCTGGTCAGCGAGAGCGGTATTTTCTCGCACCAGGACTGCCGCAGGCTGGAACGGAGCGACATTGGCACTTTCCTCGTCGGCGAGAGCCTGATGCGGCAACTGGACGTGGCCACTGCGACGCACCTGCTTTTGACGGGCAAGGCGCCCGCCAATGCATCTGCCCGAAAATCGGAATCGATGTTCGGAGAGCATGATGCATAGATACAAAGCGTCAGAGTGTAGTTTGTGCGTCCAAACGGACGCACGTCGCTCCAGGGTGACCTGACGATGTCGGCCGCCCTCACCCATCTTGGCGCAGAAGGCGAAGCCAATATGGTCGATGTCGGCGACAAGGCGGAGACGACCCGCACGGCAATCGCCGAAGGTCTTGTCTCGATGCGGCCCGAAACGCTGAAAATGATTCTCGACGGCGATGCCAGGAAGGGCGACGTGCTGGGTACGGCGCGCATCGCCGGCATCATGGCGGCCAAGAGGACGCATGAGCTGATCCCGCTCTGCCATCCGCTGCTGTTGACCAAGATATCGGTAGACATCGAACCTGACGCGAAGCTGCCCGGCCTGAAGGTCACGGCGCTGGCCCGCGTCACCGGCAAGACCGGCGTCGAGATGGAAGCGCTGACCGCCGTCTCGGTCGCCTGCCTGACCATCTATGATATGGCCAAGGCGGTCGATCGCGGCATGGCCATCTCCGGCATCAGGCTGGTGGAAAAGACCGGCGGCAAATCCGGCGACTACAAGGCGGATGCCCAGGGGGCAGGCCAATAATGGCGCTGCTTGCGGTCGCCGAGGCGCTCGAGCACCTGCTTGCGGATGCTGCGCCCTTGCAGGCTGAAAGCGTCGCCCTGATGGATGCCGCCGACCGCGTGCTGGCGGAGCCGCTCATCGCGCTCCGCACCCAGCCGCCATTCAACGCGTCGGCCATGGACGGCTATGCCGTGCGGGCCGACGATGTCGCCTCCGTGCCCGCGAGACTTTCGGTGATCGGCATGGCGCCGGCCGGACGCGGCTTTGCCGGGACAGTCGGCCCGGCGCAGGCCGTGCGCATCTTCACCGGCGCGCCGCTTCCCGGAGGCGCCGACACCATCGTCATCCAGGAGAATGTCCGCGACCTCGGCGGCGGCATGGTCGAAGTGACCGCGCCGACGGTTGAAGGCCGCAACATCCGCCGCCTCGGGCTCGATTTCTCGCAGGGCGACATGCTGCTGGAGAAAGGCCGCCTGTTTGATCCGGCGGCATTGTCGCTGGCGGCGTCGGCCAACCACCAGCAGGTCCGCGTGGTGAAACGGCCGCTGGTCGCCATCATCGCCACCGGCGACGAATTGCTGCCGCCGGGCAGCGACCTTGGCCCCGGCCAGATCATCTCCTCCAATGCCTATGGCGTCGCCGCCGCGGCCCGCTCGGTCGGCGCCAGCGCCCTCGATCTCGGCATCGCCGCCGACCGCAAGGACGCGATCGCCGCGCTGGTGACAAAAGCCGTCGCCGCAGGCGCGGACGTCATCGTCACGCTGGGCGGCGCCTCGGTCGGCGACCATGACCTCGTCCATGACGTGCTGACCGGCGAAGGCATGGCGCTCGATTTCTGGAAAATCGCCATGCGGCCCGGCAAGCCACTGATGTTCGGGCGGCTGGGCGCCATCCGCTGCATCGGCCTGCCTGGCAATCCGGTGGCCAGCCTGGTCTGCACGCAGCTCTTTCTGAAGCCGCTGCTGGCGCGGCTCGGCGGCCGCGCCTTCCGCCAGGACATGCGTCAGGCGCGGCTCGGCGCCGCCATGCCGGCTAACGATCTCAGGCAGGACTATGTACGCGCGGTGGTGAAGGAAGAAGCTGGCACGCTTGAGGCAACGCCGTTCAGTATCCAGGATTCCTCGATGCTCAGAATGCTGGCCGACGCCAACGGACTGGTCGTGCGCGAGCCATTCGCTCCCGCAGCCGCAGCGGGCGCCGCCTGCAGCGTGCTGATGCTACGCTGAACAAAACGTCAACACATTCATTAAACTTTAAATGGTTGCGGAACACAACTGGAACAGATAGTGTTTGTTCTGGGTTTGTTTTTCTGATTCTGTTGGGGGTCGCGATGCTGACACGCAAACAACATGAACTGCTGATGTTCATCCACGAACGGCTGAAGGAAAGCGGCATTCCGCCCTCGTTCGACGAGATGAAGGAAGCGCTCGACCTCGCCTCCAAATCGGGGATCCACCGGCTGATCACGGCGCTGGAGGAACGCGGTTTCATTCGCCGCCTGCCCAACCGCGCCCGCGCGCTGGAGGTGCTGCGCCTGCCCGATTCGATCGCGCCGGGCCTCAATGCGGCGCGCAAATTCTCGCCGAGCGTCATTCAAGGCTCCCTTGGCCAGGGCGGCCTCGGACGCCAGATCAAGCCAGCGCCTTCGCGCATGCGTGCTGCCGGCAATGACGACGACGTCGTTGCCACCGTCTCCATACCGGTGATGGGCCGCATCGCTGCCGGTGTGCCGATCGACGCCATCCAGCACCAGACGCATTCGATCTCGGTGCCACCGGACATGATCACCGGCGGCACGCACTACGCGCTGGAGGTCAAGGGTGATTCGATGATCGAGGCCGGCATCTTCGACGGCGACACGGTCATCATCCGCAACGCCGAAACCGCCCAGCCTGGCGAGATCATTGTCGCTCTGGTCGACGAGGAGGAGGCGACGCTGAAGCGATTCCGCCGCAAAGGTGCCTCGATCGCACTGGAAGCCGCCAATCCGGCCTACGAGACGCGCATCTTCGGGCCGGACCGGGTCAAGGTGCAGGGCAAGCTCGTCGGACTGATCCGGCGTTACTGAACGGCAGGCTTCTTGGGTTTCTCGGCCCTGCGGTATGGCGGCAGGCCCCTCGCCTCGCGCGAAAATCGCCGCTGCTCATGCCAAGGCCTGTATGGCTGTCTGACGGCAAAACGGATTTCTGCGCGCGTTGTCGCCGATAGCGGATCGAAGAAGACGGCGGCACTGCCCATGCGAGCGAGCTGCCGTTTGGTGACGACGAGAACCAGCGGGTTGCGGCAGGGTTTGTAATAGGCTGTGGCATCGTCGATGACGATCAAATCCGCAAAGGCACAGGCCGGCCGCGCGGTTTTGCGGTTGTCGGCGAGCGCGATGAGCGCGCCGGACGGATGCCGGGCCAGGCACAGGCCGGCAGTGCAGGTGAAAGGCGCTCCCGGCGGCAGGTCGGCCGGATCGGCGATGTCGAACCGCACATCTCCTTTTTCGAATGTCTCCGGCTCGACGATCGTTGTTGAAACCAGCGCATGTTTCCAGTTGTCGGTGGTGAATTCGTTCGAACGCATCCGGTTGACGGCAAGTTCGCCGCCGCCGATCGGCAGCGCCACCAGATGCGCATCCTCCGAGATCAGCACGTCGGGGGTGCGCGTCTCGGAAATCGTCAGCAGGCCGGCGAGCGCAAAGGGAAGTGCCGCAAGCCGCAGCCATGTCGTCGCCATCGTGGCGATGACTAAGGCGACCGTCACCAGCAGAACCGATTGCAACGAAATCAGGCCGACTGCATCGACGGGCGAACGCTCCGAGATCCATCCCGAAATTGCAATCATCGCCGTCAGGCCCTTGCCCATCATGTAGAGGAAAGGGCCGTCGAGGCCGAAAGGCATTGCCAAGGCGCTGAGGACCGCCAGGAACATGACGATCGTGACGATCGGCATGACGGCCAGGTTGGCGAACAGGCTGAGCGGCGAGACGCGCTGGAAGTGCCAGATGGCGAAGAGCGCGGTGGCGCTGCCGGCAATGATGGAGGTCATTGCGATGGTGCCTGCCCCGGCGACGAGCTTGCGCGTGACGAAAGCGACCGGTGACCGTCGCTGTCGCGGCGCCTTGGCCTTGTCGGCACGATAGTCGGACCAACCGGCATAGGCGCCCACGAGAGCCGCAGTCGCGGCGAACGACATCTGGAAGCTTGCGCCGACCACCTCGTGCGGCGACACGACGATAACGGCGATGGCCGAAATCGCCAGGTTGCGCATGGTGAGTGCCGCCCGGTCGAACAGCACGGCGACAAGCATTACTGCCAGCATGATGAAGCTGCGTTCAGCCGCGACCACGATACCGGAAAAGATCAGATAGGCAGCGATGGAGACGAGTGCGGCAGCAGCCGCATATTTTTTGACCGGCCGGCGCGACGAAAAGTCGGGAAACAGCGCAAAGGCGCCGCGCAGCAATCCCATGACGGTGCCGGCGACAAGCGCCATATGCAGGCCGGAAATGGAGATGATGTGGTAGATGCCGGTGCGCCGCATCGATTCGTTTATCTCTTCGGGGATGCCGGCACGCACGCCGACGATCAGCGCAGCGGCAATCTCCCCCTCGGCACCACCGATGCTGTCCCTGATATGGTCGGCGATGGATTCGCGCGCCTTCTCGATCGACGAAGAAAGGCGTGCGGTTAACGGTGCATCTTCGGAGACGACGATCTTTGGACTGCCGAGGAAAAAGCCACTGGCACCGATACCGGCGAAATAGCTGTCAAAGGAAAAGTCAAAGCTGTCCGGTCTGACCGGGCCAGTCGGAGGCAGAAGCCTCACATAGCCGGTTGCCACCGAGCCTGCGGTCATCTCAGCGGGAATCTTGCGTGCCGACACCCTGACACGTTCGGGTGCATAACGCAGTGTCGGCCGGGCGGTCGACATCACATCGATGGTCAGCCTGATCCGGCCGTTCGCCATCTGGTCGAGCCTGACGACACGGCCGGTCAGCCGGGTCTGGATTTCCGAACCGAGCATCTTCGTTCCGGCGCGCCAGGTTTCAACCTTGGCGGCGAGCACACCAAGCGCGCACAGCAACGCTGCCATGAAGCACAGGTGCGTTTTGCGGCGTGAGCGCGTGACGGCCGCACACAATGCCGTAAGGACCACGACGGCGATGGGCTGGGCAAAGTCCGGTTCGACGGCAAGCGAAAAATAGACGATCACCCCGCATGCTAGGAAAACCGGCACCAGCAGGAAGGCGACGCCCCGGTCGAGTTCCAGGCCGGCTGCCGCGGCCACGCTGTTGCGGACACCGGATGGTGAAAGATGGCTGAGCTGTCGGCGAAAACGAATGACAGGGCCGGGTGCTGAAGCCGGTATCGGCGCCGGGCGATCCGGCGAAAGAGGTTGGATGCTCAGCGGCGACGCAGGCAGCGAAACGGGTAGCGACTCAGTGCGAGGAACGTCGGCAAACAGCGATCGTTCGCTGACGCTTGCGGTCGCGCCCTCGCTCTCGTCCACGCCGCGGCCTGGTCCAGCCATAGGGTTCGCCCCTTGCGCCCTTGACCTCCTATGCTACATGAACGCGCGACGCGCGAAAGTCCGCGCACCACATCCGTTTTCTGCGCTTGCCCAGGAGTTCCATGTCCGACAAGGTCGTCACCCGTTTTGCCCCTTCGCCCACCGGATTCCTGCATATTGGCGGGGCGCGCACGGCGCTGTTCAATTGGCTGTATGCGAAACACACTGGCGGCAAGATGCTGCTGCGCATCGAGGACACCGATCGCGAGCGTTCGACCGATGCGGCAACCGCTGCCATCCTCGATGGGCTCTCCTGGCTCGGCCTCACCTGGGACGGCGAACCGGTATCCCAGTTCGAGCGCGCGCCGCGCCACCGCGCGGTTGCCGAGGAGCTGGTGCGCCTCGGCAAAGCCTATTACTGCTATGCGACGCCGGCCGAGCTGGAGGCGATGCGCGAGAGTGCGCGGGCCAAGGGCTTGCCTCCCCGCTATGACGGCCGCTGGCGCGACCGCGACCCGTCAGAGGCACCGGTTGGCGCCAGGGGCGCGATCCGCATCAAGGCGCCGGCCGAAGGCGAGACGGTGGTACATGACCGCGTGCAGGGCGGAGTCCGCTTCCCCAACAAGGACCTCGACGATTTCATCATCCTGCGCTCGGACGGCAACCCGACCTATATGCATGCCGTCGTCGTCGACGACCACGACATGGGCATCACCCACATCATCCGCGGCGACGACCATCTGACCAATGCCGCCCGCCAAATGGTGATCTATCGAGCCTTGGGCTGGGAGGTGCCGTCAATGGCGCATATCCCGCTGATCCATGGCGCCGACGGCGCCAAGCTGTCGAAGCGGCACGGCGCCCTCGGCGTTGAAGCCTATCGCGCCATGGGCTATCTGCCCGAGGCACTGCTCAACTACCTGGCGCGGCTCGGCTGGAGCCACGGCGACGACGAGGTCATATCGATCACCGACATGATTGCGTGGTTCGACATCGGCGATGTCAACAAGGGGGCCGCCCGCTTCGACTTCGCCAAGCTCGAGGCGCTGAACGGCGTGCATATGCGGCGCATGAACGAGCCCGAATTGCTCGATATCTTCATCAACACCTTGCCCTATCTCGAAGGCGGCCCGGCGATCGCAGCGCGCCTCGACGACACACGCAAGGCGCAGTTGCTGGCCGCCCTGCCCGGCTTGAAGGAGCGCGCCAAGACGCTGGTCGAGCTGGTCGACGGTGCCGCCTTCCTGTTTGCCGAGCGGCCGCTGCCGATCGACGAGAAGGCGGCGGCGCTGCTCGGCGGCGAGGCGCGCGAGATCCTGCGGGGCGCCCATGCGGCGCTGAAGGCGATTTCAGGGGATTGGACGGCCGCAGCGGCGGAAGCGGCGATCCGCGAATATGCGCTCGCCGGCGGCCATAAGCTTGGCGCAGTGGCCCAACCCTTGCGCGCCGCGCTAACCGGCAAAAGCACCTCGCCCGGCGTGTTCGACGTGCTTGCCGTGCTTGGCCGCGAGGAAAGCTTGGCGCGCGTCGCGGATCAAATCGATTAGCAAAACTGGCCCAAGAAGATTGGCATTGAAAGGTGGGTTTCGCAGTGCAACATTAGGTCTTGGCCCAATTTGGCACGCAATCCAATTGCGGGCGCAAACGCGCGAACTCCGATACTTTCGACGTTTTGCGTTGCAGAAATTTTGCCTTTGCCGACATGAGAAAACAAAAAGGAGTTTGCAATGTCCGAAGCTGCGACAAAAATGGAATTTGGCGGCAAAACCCACGCGTCGACCGCGAAACTTGAATTCGGCGGCAAAACTCACGAACTCAAGGTGCGAAGCGGCTCGGTCGGACCTGACGTCATCGATATCGGCGCGCTTTACAGCACCACCGGGGCCTTCACCTACGATCCCGGCTTCACCTCGACGGCAAGTTGCGAGTCGGAAATCACCTTCATCGATGGCGATGCCGGCATCCTTTTGCATCGCGGTTATCCGATCGACCAGTTGGCCGAGCACGGCGACTTCCTCGAAGTCTGTTATCTCCTGCTCTACGGCGAACTGCCGACCAAGGCGCAGAAGGACGATTTCGACTACCGGGTCACGCGCCACACCATGGTGCACGAGCAGATGTCGCGCTTCTTCACCGGCTTTCGCCGCGACGCCCACCCGATGGCGGTGATGTGCGGCGTGGTCGGTGCGCTGTCAGCTTTCTATCACGATTCCACCGACATCTCGGACCCCTACCAGCGCATGGTCGCATCGATGCGGCTGATCGCCAAGATGCCGACGATCGCGGCGATGGCTTACAAATACCACATCGGCCAGCCCTTCATTTACCCCAAGAACGAGCTGAATTTCGCGGCCAACTTCCTGCATATGTGCTTTGCCGTGCCGTGCGAGGAATACAAGATCAACCCGGTGCTGGCGCGTGCGATGGAGCGCATTTTCATCCTGCACGCCGATCACGAGCAGAACGCCTCGACCTCGACCGTTCGCCTCGCCGGCTCGTCCGGCGCCAATCCGTTCGCCTGCATCGCCGCCGGCATCGCCTGCCTGTGGGGACCGGCCCATGGCGGCGCCAACGAGGCAGCCTTGAACATGCTGGGTGAGATCGGCCAAGTCGACCACATCCCGGAATTTATCGCCCGCGCCAAGGATAAGAACGATCCGTTCCGATTGATGGGCTTTGGCCATCGCGTCTACAAAAACTACGATCCACGCGCCAAGATCATGCAGAAGACCGCACATGAGGTTTTGGGCGAACTCGGCATCAAGGACGATCCGCTGCTCGACATCGCCATGGAACTGGAGAGGATTGCTCTGACCGATTCCTATTTCATCGAGAAGAAGCTTTATCCGAACGTCGATTTCTATTCCGGCATCACGCTGAAGGCGCTGGGCTTCCCCACCACCATGTTCACCGTGCTGTTCGCGGTCGCCCGCACCGTCGGCTGGATCGCGCAGTGGAAGGAGATGATCGAGGATCCGCACCAGAAGATAGGCCGCCCGCGCCAGCTCTATACAGGTGCGCCGGAACGCGACTACGTGCCGATTGCTAAACGGTGAATAGTGAATAGTGAATAGTGAATAGTGAATAGTGAATAGTGAATAGTGAATAGTGAATAGTGAATAGTGAATA